>NZ_CP021377.1:3189872-3508860 GCF_002157895.1 Oceanisphaera profunda | reverse complement strand
CTTGCCCGCCACCATTAAGCCATTGATAAAGCTTTTCGCCTTCACCCGCTCTATCGCTGACTGCTCAAAGTCGGCAAAATAATCCCTAAACGAGGCCTGTAAATACTCTAAGTACTCTTGTTTTTTATCCATCATGTATGCTCCTTGCGGCAATGGTTTTTTATTATTATCGGGACTCAATTGTACACACAACACCTGCACAAACTTACCAGCTGTAACCCTGAAGTATCGTCGTTATCAATCCGGTACTTAGTACGACCATTCTTCATAAGCTAAGGGGCCGCTATTCAGCAGTGCTTTACGCTCTTGCCAATCGTGCAGGTAGCTGTCCATATATTTGCGAAAACGCGCGTTATGATGACGCTCTAATAAATGTGCCAGCTCATGTACCACTATGTACTCTAAGCATTCAGGCGGCTTTTTCACTAATTCAAGGTTCAATAATATACGCCGGCTGTTAGGGTTACAGCTGCCCCACTTGGTTTTCATCTTTCGTACATTCCACGCGGTTACCTCCACACCTAACACGAGTTGCCAGTGTGCAACTAAGTCAGCGATTTTTAGTTTTATCTCACGGCGATAAAAATCATCCAGCACACGGGCTTTGTTGTCGCGGCTGGTGTTCGGGTTAACATAAAGCTGTAATTTATTGTTCCCTCGTCGTACAAGTTGATGGCGGCCTACTCGCTCAAATACTTGTAAACGATAGCGTTGCCCCCATAAGTAATGAGATTCGCCAGTGCACATTTCTCGTTGTGACTGCCGCGGTTGGGCAGCAAAGCTTTGTTGCTGCTTTTTAATCCAAGGGATGCGAGAAATTACCGCCATGCGAATAGCAGTGTCGGTCATTTTCTCCGGTGCCGACACCCGAATTCGGCCATCGGGCGGCAACACACTGATGTGCAAATTTTTGATTGGCTTACGATTTAGCTGCATCTCTAGGCTGCCAATCTGAAGATTAGGCATTAGTAATAATCCTGCTGCTTTTTGGCCAGTTCCATAATCATCGCTATGTCTATCTCATAACCTGCGGTTTCTTCGCGGATGGCGTTGGCAATTTCCCGCTCTTTAAAGCGATCTCCTACCCAGTCTGCCTTCTTGGTATAGCGGATGGCGCTATCAACTTTAGTGACCAACACTTCATCTTGACCAACGTTATCGTACAGCGCCCGCTTGGCTTGGGTGTCCATAGCTGCCGGATACTGTGCGTTACTCTGTTCTGGGCGAATAACTTGTCTAGATAAATCACGAATTTTTTCTAGATATTCTTGATAACTTAGGGCTTTTTGGCGGCGCTGTTCAATAATTTCGTCTAGCAGCACCGACATCTGTTCGTAATATTTTGGATTAATGGGGTTTTCATCGACGATGGTTTTGCGCACGTTGTTTTCAATGGTTTCTGCCATGGCTTCAGGATCATTGCGGATCCCTGCTGGCAAGGCATCTAAGCCATCGGCGCCCTGCTCTACTATTAGCTCAATCAACCCTAGATCTTCAAAATCCACTAAGGTTTCGCTGTCATCGGCGCGAATATACATGTCCAATAAGTGACGCATCGCCGGTTCAAAGCGCTTCATATCCAGCAAGTCACCACTGGCCAGCTTAACTTCATCCCGGACTTTTTCGTAATGAGCAACTTCTTGGCGTACCGACTCAATTTCTTGAGCTGAAAAACCTGCATCAGGCATCTCATTGGCGATATTGGCAAAGGCACGCAATAACTTGGCCACACTTTGATACAGCGTTAAACGCAGCGTCTCATTTTCTAGCAGCTCTGCAGGGTCGGCACCAGTCTGACCACAAAAGTAATGAATATAATCTTGCGTATTACGCGGTGCCTTTACCGGCTCACAGAGCGCGCGCACCATTTCTAGCGCGTTTTCTAAATCCAGCTTGGCTTGGCCTAAGCGATCTTTAAGCAAGCCGGCGACGTCTGCTTCGTCGTAGCCATCAAACCCGCCTTGGGTATATTCCGACACGGTTTTTTCTAACGAGTGAAACAGGTCTTTGTAGTCGATAATATATCCGTATTCCTTATCATCACCGTCAAGACGATTCACTCGGCAAATGGCCTGAAACAAGTTGTGATCCACCATTTGTTTATCGATATACAGATAAGTGGCCGATGGCGCATCAAAGCCGGTGAGCAGCTTATCTACCACAATTAGCAACCGCATTTGACCCGGCTCGTTAATAAAGCGCTGTTTCACTGCTTGTTCAAATTCTGCTACCCGCGCCGCCGCTTTATCCTGAGGCTGTTCAAAGTAATCGGCCAACATCTTGCGATAAATATCGTATTTAAAGAGTTTTTCCGTTAGACCTTCACCGGTTTCTTCCCCTTTAATACTGGCCAGGGCAAGATCTCGAACGTTTTTTAGCCAACTCAGCTATATTTGACCTGCTCGCCTCAGTGTGATCTTATACTCTCTTTTGGGAGAGCCTAGATGAACACGGATGCTTTTACACAGTATTTTGGTGAGATAGACGACCCTCGCCAACCAGCCAAAATTATCTATCCGCTATTCGATGTATTGTTCCTCACTATTTGTGCTGTCATCGCTGGTGCTGAGGGTTGGGAAGACATCGAAGACTTTGGGAGTGCCCACCTGAATTGGTTTCAAAAAAAGGGCTTATTTCCAGAGGGAGTGCCAGTTCACGACACTATCGCTAGGGTGATTTCCCGCCTCGATCCCGTTCAGTTTCAGCAATGCTTTATTCGCTGGGTTCAGTCGATAACACACCGTACTGATGGTGAGCTTATCGCCATTGATGGCAAGGTACTACGCGGCTCTTACGATAGAGAGAATAGACAATCGACCATCCATATGGTCAGCGCTTTTTCCTCCGCTAATGGCGTGGTCATGGGCCAATTAAAAACCAATGCCAAGTCGAACGAAATTACCGCTATTCCAGCGCTGCTCAAGTTGTTGGATATCAAGGGATGCTTGATTTCTATTGATGCCATGGGCTGTCAGACCAACATTGCCAAGACTATTATCAACCAAGGTGGCGACTATTTACTGGCAGTAAAAGGTAATCAAGAGTTGTTGTTTAAAGCGGTGCGAACAGCCCTATCAGCTAGCATAGCTGTCTCCACAAACTCCGATAAGATCAACATTGAGCAGGGGCACGGTCGTACTGAGATCCGAGAATATCATGTATTGCCAGCAGGCGATTTAGCGCACCAGTTTCCTGACTGGAAAGGCCTAAAAACTATCGGGGTGGCTATTGGCTATCGTCGTGAAAAATCAGGTAAATCCTCGCTTGAGTATCGTTACTATATCAGTTCAGCAGAGCTCGATAGTATCCGTTTCGGCAAGGCAGTCCGTGGGCATTGGGGTATCGAAAATAGCCTGCATTGGGTGTTGGATGTGTCAATGAAAGAAGATGCCTGCCCCATTTACCGTGAGAATGGGGCTGAAGTGCTGGCGAGCATCCGTCACTTAGCACTCAACATGATACGCTCTGAGACATCAAGGAAAGCCAGTGTTCGTCGAAAGCAAAAAATGGCGAGTATGAGTTGTGCTTACTTGGATAAAATATTAGTTGCTGGATTTACTGTGTTGGGCAAAAAATAAACAAAGATGATCTCACTATACAAAATTGATTATTTTTTATGCACGACTAACTTAGTATGCTAAGAACAATATGTTCACGCTCTCACCCTGTAATACTGGCTGCCGTCGGCTGAAAGCTAGTCACAATCGCTACCTTGTCTGCCAAGTCTGTATGACTGAACATTTCATAGGCTTTACAGGCTTGATACACACTCGAGCACACCAGCATGGCATTGCCGTAACCGTCCATCAGCCGGGGCTTGGTTTCCATATCCAGCAAAATATCATTCACAATTTGTTGTAAACGATCTTTACTGGATAACACCTTTTGCATGGTGCCCCATTTTTGTTTCAACTGGGTGCGTGCAAGATTAGAGAGCCCGCGCGTTTTAGCGGTAAACCATTCATCTACTTTTTTCTCAGACGTAATATGTTGATCGATATCTCGCGCTTCGTAACGCAGATCCAACACCACGCCATCGGCGACCGCTTCATCAAACTTATAAGTATGAATATAAGTACCGAACACCTCGATGGACTTTTTCTTGTCTTTTTTCATCAAGGGCGTTCCGGTAAAACCCACAAACATGGCATCGGGTAAAATAGCGGTCATGGCGTCATGCAACTTGCCCGACTGAGTGCGGTGACACTCATCGACAAACACAAACAGCTGGCCTTTGGCCTTAAAGTCACTGGGTAAGGAATCTTGTAATGCTTTGATAAACTCATCCGTACCAGCATCTTCCGCACTGGCTGACTGGCGGCCAAACTTATGCACCAACGAACACAGTAACCAAGGGCTGGGCTGATTGAGCGTGGCAATTAAATCGGCACCGTTTTTGGTGCGATAAATATCTTCTTTAACACCGGTAAACACTTTTTCAATTTGATCATCCAGCTCGGTACGGTCAGTAATAATCAGCACTCGGCTGTCTGTTACATGCTCGCGTATCCACTTAGCCAGCCACACCATAGTCAGGCTTTTACCTGAGCCTTGGGTATGCCAAATAATACCGCCTTCTCGCTTGGCCACATGAGCCTTGGCTGCCTCTACGCCAAAAAACTGGTTATGCCGGCAAGTTTTCTTAGTGCCGGCATCAAACACGATAAAGTCGTGAATAATCTGTAAAAAACGCGATTTATTACACAATTGGCTCAGCTGTAAATCCAGTTTGTGAGTATGAGTTGTAGCTGTGGGTGTAGGTGCAGATGAAGGAGTCAGTGAGCCCGATTCTTTCAACTGCGACTCTTTCCATTCAAGGTAGTAGCGCTCTGGGGTTTCTATAGTGCCGTAACGTAGGCCTTGAGTGTCATTACCCGCCACTACCAACTGCATGGTGGTAAAGAAGTTGCGGATAAAGTCTTTCTTTTGGTTATCTAGGTTTTGATGGATACCTTCCGACACAGATACCGAGGCACGTTTTAGCTCGATGATGCCCAAAGCGATGCCATTCACATACAGCACTATATCGGGTCGCTTTTTGTGCTCGCCTTTAATGGACACTTCTTCGGCAATGGCAAAGTCATTGGCTTCTGGATTTTGCCAATCAATCAACCACAGGGTTTGGTTAAGCTCACCGGCCCCTTCTTTGTCTTTTACGCCATAGCGCAGCCAGGGCGGGAGCATACTTTGTTAACAAAATTTGAATGAGTGAATTGTCTGTGATCTAATCGTTCCTCTAGTTGGAGGAGCCTTGCCATGACATTAATTGACCACCTTACTCTTGTTGAAGAAACTCGCTCAGATATTAATCGTAAGCATGACTTGGTCGATGTCATGTTTCTCGTTATTAGCGCCATTATGGCCGGCGCTGAAGGGTGGCGTGACATTGAAACCTATGGTGAAGCTAAGGCCGACTGGCTACGTCAATATCGTCCTTTTACGCACGGTATTCCCTGCCGACACACCATTGCCCGTATTTTACGCAGTGTCGTAGTCGAATCTTTGCTCGACGCATTATTAAGCTGGCTTAACGAGCATCGTATTCATCATGGTAAACCGGTGATAGCTTTTGACGGCAAAGTATTACGGGGCTCTTACCGCAATAAATCTTCCGAAGCCGTACAGCTAGTCACCGCTTACGATACTGAAAATGGCTTGGTACTGAGCCAGAAAGCCACCCCATCCAAAAAAGGGGAGCTCGCGACGGTCAGAGACATGCTCGATGTGCTCAACATAAAAGGGGCGGTCGTTACCCTGGATGCGCTGCACTGTCAGCGGGAAACATTAGAAAAGATACAAGATAAGAAAGCGCATATTGTGGTGCAGGTTAAACACAACCAACCTAACCTACGTAAGGCCGTACAGTCACAGTTCCAAGCGGTATTCGACGCTAACAAAGAGGAAGTGGTTGCTGAGCATAAAGAGACAGCCCATGGACGTAAAGAAGAGCGCTATGTCTTTCAATTAAAAGCGAAACTACCTCCTGAGTTAGAGGAGAAGTGGCCCACTATCCGCAGCATTATCGCCGTCGAGCGACACCGTACGATGAAGGGTAAAGGAACAGTCGATACTGCTTACTACGTCAGCTCCTTATCACCTAAACATAAGATGATAGGGCACTATATTCGCCAACATTGGCGGATAGAAAACAGTCAGCATTACATTTTAGATGTGCTATTTAAAGAAGATGCTTCCCGGATTGCCATCGGAGATGCGGTAGAAAATATGGGATTGTTTCGGCGGTTCGTTCTGAACATCCTCAAGCAAAGTACATGTGGTGCGCCTAGCCAGCGTAACAAGCTGAAGAGAGCGGGCTGGGATGACAATTATCGAGCAGAGTTATTCTTTGGCTGAATATTAAGCAAAGTATGCTCCCGCCCTGGCTTCTCATAGAGTTTACTGTCACCCAATCCCAATATTTTTCTGTTTTAAGATATTGGGATAAATATTTGGGATCAAGCTTAGATTTATTAGGCGACATTTTAATCAAAAATCCAGCATATATTAACAATCCATCATTCTGATTATAAAGATAAGACTTACCTACACTCGCTCCTGTTCTTGCTAAAACGATATCACCTTCGCTCAATTGATAAAGGTGAGATAAGGTACTATTTACCCCTACTTTTTCAGTAGGTTTAAAATAGCCATCATCGCTAATATCTGTAATACGTATATATACAGGGAGTAACCCCGTAAGCGGCACAGCAGCTGCATTTATTCCATATTGAGGTTTTTCACTCAGCATTTCCCCAGGGTGAGAGCGTGAACATATTGTTCTTAGCATACTAAGTTAGTCGTGCATAAAAAATAATCAATTTTGTATAGTGAGATCATCTTTGTTTATTTTTTGCCCAACACAGTAAATCCAGCAACTAATATTTTATCCAAGTAAGCACAACTCATACTCGCCATTTTTTGCTTTCGACGAACACTGGCTTTCCTTGATGTCTCAGAGCGTATCATGTTGAGTGCTAAGTGACGGATGCTCGCCAGCACTTCAGCCCCATTCTCACGGTAAATGGGGCAGGCATCTTCTTTCATTGACACATCCAACACCCAATGCAGGCTATTTTCGATACCCCAATGCCCACGGACTGCCTTGCCGAAACGGATACTATCGAGCTCTGCTGAACTGATATAGTAACGATACTCAAGCGAGGATTTACCTGATTTTTCACGACGATAGCCAATAGCCACCCCGATAGTTTTTAGGCCTTTCCAGTCAGGAAACTGGTGCGCTAAATCGCCTGCTGGCAATACATGATATTCTCGGATCTCAGTACGACCGTGCCCCTGCTCAATGTTGATCTTATCGGAGTTTGTGGAGACAGCTATGCTAGCTGATAGGGCTGTTCGCACCGCTTTAAACAACAACTCTTGATTACCTTTTACTGCCAGTAAATAGTCGCCACCTTGGTTGATAATAGTCTTGGCAATGTTGGTCTGACAGCCCATGGCATCAATAGAAATCAAGCATCCCTTGATATCCAACAACTTGAGCAGCGCTGGAATAGCGGTAATTTCGTTCGACTTGGCATTGGTTTTTAATTGGCCCATGACCACGCCATTAGCGGAGGAAAAAGCGCTGACCATATGGATGGTCGATTGTCTATTCTCTCTATCGTAAGAGCCGCGTAGTACCTTGCCATCAATGGCGATAAGCTCACCATCAGTACGGTGTGTTATCGACTGAACCCAGCGAATAAAGCATTGCTGAAACTGAACGGGATCGAGGCGGGAAATCACCCTAGCGATAGTGTCGTGAACTGGCACTCCCTCTGGAAATAAGCCCTTTTTTTGAAACCAATTCAGGTGGGCACTCCCAAAGTCTTCGATGTCTTCCCAACCCTCAGCACCAGCGATGACAGCACAAATAGTGAGGAACAATACATCGAATAGCGGATAGATAATTTTGGCTGGTTGGCGAGGGTCGTCTATCTCACCAAAATACTGTGTAAAAGCATCCGTGTTCATCTAGGCTCTCCCAAAAGAGAGTATAAGATCACACTGAGGCGAGCAGGTCAAATATAGCTGAGTTGGCTAAAAAACGTTCGAGATCTTGCCCTGAGCATTTCCCCAAGAGTGCGCGCACTCCAATCTTCAGGAACCTCCCCTAACTCACTCGATTTATAACCTTTAGCCGAGCCGTCCTCATGTGTTGCAAACTGCGATAAACGGGTGCGGCCGGTGAGCAGTTGCTGCTTGGTGGCGGTTTTAATCGCTTGTTTTTTAGCGATCAGATTTTCTAGCTCGTTAAGCAGTGCATCTACATCAGACAGCGCATTAGCGATGGCGGTTTGTTCTTTTTTAAGTACTGGAAATGCGACTTCAAAAGAAAGTAAATCACCAACGTTAATGTGTTTCATTGTTGTTCCTATCTCTAGCTCTTTTAACCTTTGGCGACCATAGGAAGAGTTTAGGAGATATGAAAAATACTTGGGGTTATAATTTTTCTTAAATCTATTAATAATTAAAGCATGACAGTTAGAACCTTCTAATTCAGGGGGAACAATAGTGACTAACCCCACATCACCAGTTTGCACCATTAGTACATCGCCTCTTCTAAGGCATGACTTTGAGTTTTTTTTATGAAACTCTGGAGTTACTTTTTTTATCCCTCTAAAATTAAAAGAGTTTTCTTCGACGTTGTACCCCTGAATATATTTAACACCCTCATTACTATCCGTATAGTGTGTTTTTGCTGTACCTACAAAGCCATTAGTCATTAGAGTTGTTAAACCTGACATTGGTAAAATATCCCAATCCTCTGGTATCACCCCAGCTTCGGTCTGCTTATAACCGACCGGTACGCCCTGCTCTGCTTCGCCATTTTGATATGACTGACTCACCTCGGTGACTGGCTTATTCATGATGCTGCTCCTTGGTGGCCAGTTGCGGTGAGATCAATAAATATTCGAGAGACGGTGTCTCTCGAATTGGCACTGGTAAGTTTCGGTACGCAGTGCGTACCGAATTGGCGATGGCGGTATAACAGTGGCGCATTCATAGCGCTAATCCCATGGCTTTAAGGTGCGCGGCCACTTTATCACTCAGTAATTCGACGGATTCAGTAATGGCTGGCAGCGGTTGGGCGTAGCGTTCGTCTAACTCTTGTAAACGGTTCGCCAATTGCTGAGTGATGCGCTCTATTTCTGCCACTATTTGGCCTTGCAGCGTGGCTTGCCATTTATCTTCTACTAACAGCGTTTTAATGTCCGCCTCAGCTAAGGTCGCATAGCGTTTAAACACCGCCAAATCTAGCGCTTCTTGCGCCTCTTTGAGCAGTGATTTTTGTTTGGTTTCAGTATCAAATAGCTTTTTCACCTGCTTAAGTGCGGCTAGCTCATCGCCATCGGTGGCTAATTTTAAGCGTGCGGTAACGCTGGCTTTGGTGACTTTGTCTTTATCATTTAAGGCTTCAACTAGCGGGCCGTCTTCTGTGGCCTGCTCTTCAATTAAGTTTTCTAACGCCTGTGCCGTGTTATCCAGCTCAGCTTGTAATATATCCAGCTCACTTTGTTGCTCGGCAAAGTAGCGGGACACCATTAAGGCCGGTGGGATCAGTTCGGCTTTATAACGCACGCGGTTAATGGTTAAGTCTGGCGTTTCTTTAAGCTTTTCACCTTTTTTGACCACCAATTCACGTAAGATCTTGCCCGCAGACCAGCCATCTTGAGTCAGCACATACACATCGTCTTGCATGACTTCGGCCCAGTAATCCATCAGGATCTGGTAAATATCGTATTTATTGAGCAAAGGCGTGTGGCTATAGCGCTCGAGTAAAGCTTCGCCGATATCAAAAATTAGCTGCTTGGGCGAGTCCCCCACCGCGATTTCTGCTAATGCCGCTTCTTGATACCAAGCACTAAAGGGTTGCAGGCTTTGCGTGGCAAAGGTTTTAAATTCGCTATGCTGCAAAATGGTGCTTTTTACCTGGCTGCCCTCCACCAAGCTGTTGCTGTAACCGGCGCGGCCCGCTTCATATAAAGAGGCACGAATGCTGGGGAACACTTGCCAAAAGTCACTGAGTGCATCGAGATCCGCATTAGGAATGCCGCCTTGCAGATGAGCGCTTAAATCGTGCAAGTCTTCCGGCTCGCTGCTGTCGATATAACGGGGAATGTTCAAGTTATAATCGTTAGCGGCTACTTCGGCTATGGGCACGGCGCGGCTAAAACGGGGCAAGATCAGCTGTTTGGTAAAGGCATCCACTATTTTATGAATGTCTTGGCTGCGCAAGCGGTTTTTATTGCCGTCTTTAATAAAGCCTTTACTGGCATCTATCATAAAGATGCTTTGCTGCGTACTGGCCTCATCGGCCGCACTAAACGCCCGAGCTTTGGCATATTGTTTATCGATCACAATAATACAGGCCGGAATACCGGTGCCATAAAACAGGTTGGCGGGTAAACCAATAATGCCCTTTATGTAACCTTGCTTGATTAAGTTTTCACGAATGCGCGCTTCGGCATTACCACGAAATAACACGCCATGGGGTAAGATCACCGCCCCTTTGCCAGTGCTTTTTAGACTTTTTATCACATGCAGTAAAAAAGTGTAATCGCCATTTTTCTCGGGCGGTATACCCCAGGTAAAACGACCAAACTCATCTTCTGTAGGGTTTAAGCCACTGGTCCAGTTTTTATTAGAAAACGGCGGGTTGGCCACCGCAAAGTCGAAAGTTTTAAGCTGGCCGTTATCGTCTTTCCATTCTGGGCTACTTAAGGTGTTGCCCTGCACAATTTTGGCGGTAGCGTTGTCATGCAAGATCATGTTCATACGCGCCAAGGCACTGGTGGCGTTATCCATTTCTTGGCCAAAGATACTCAAGCCCCGCGGCGCTTCATCACTGGCTTTCAATAATAACGAGCCAGAGCCGGCTGTGGGGTCATAAACCGTGGCATCTTGAGAGGTATCTTTAGTAATGCCAATTACCTTGGCCAAAATGCGTGACACTTCTGAGGGCGTATAAAACTGGCCCTTAGACTTGCCCGACTCGGTGGCAAAATGGCGCATCAAGTATTCATAGGCATCGCCGAGCAAGTCGTCACCGTCGGCGCGATTGTCGCTCATGTCTAAGCCTTCAAAGGTGCCAATCAGCTTGGTGAGCCGGTCCACCATCTCCTTGCCCTTGCCTAGCTTGTCTTCATCGTTAAAATCCGCTAAATCAATCACGCCTTTTAACTGGTTTTCTTCTGCCAGAATGCCGATGATTTTGTTAATTTTATCGCCAATCTCCTTATCCCCTTTCAGCGCTATCATGTCATTGAAACTGGCACCCGTCGGCACTTCAATCATGGAATACGGATTATCTTTGGCTTTATCGGACACGTACTTCATAAACAACAGCGTGAGTACATAATCCTTGTATTGAGAGGCATCCATGCCGCCGCGCAATTCGTCGCAGCTGGCCCAGAGGGAGGAATAAAGCGCAGTTTTTTTAATAGCCATGAGGATTCCAGATAACGCTATGCCATTGTAATGTGAAGAAATAATCGACAATTTAGGCAGGTAAGGATAAGTACACTAGTATGCCCAAAGCTGCCTATACAGACCAGCTTTGGCTAGGTTTCAAAGTCGGTAGTAATTTTGCTAATTGGCTTGGTTTTGATTTTTTGACCTAAAAGAAACGAACGCCCTGCTTTGTATTGCCGTGCAGTAAACTTTCGGCCCTTTTAGTGGTAGCTGTCAGCTGATCAGAAACGCTTAAATTGCCCTTGTTTACACTAAAAGCTGTGAGTAACGACATATTTACAGGAGATAATTGGTTTATATCAAAAATAAGTATGTTGGCATAACTTAGTGTAAGTAGGCAGAACACCCAGTTAAGTGCTCTGTCTAACACAAATGCTGCGTATTGCCCTACCCAAAAAACCAGTAGCACACGGCGATGGCGGCTAACACCCCTGCTAGTTCGGCGAGCAAGGCACAGCCCACGGCGTGGCGAGCGCGTTTAATACCTACCGCACCAAAATACACCGCCAGTACATAAAAGGTGGTTTCGGTACTGCCCTGAATAGTGGCGGCCACTAAAGCGGCAAAGCTGTCTACCCCTTGGCTTTGCATGGTTTCAATGAGCATGGCGCGCGCCGCACTGCCCGAGAAAGGTTTTACCAGTGCGGTAGGCAGTGCATCCACAAAGCGGGTGTCCCATTGCAGCCATTCCACCAGCCAGCGAATGCCCGTTAAGCCAAACTCCAATGCGCCTGAGGCACGCAACACCCCCACCGCACAGAGCATGGCAATTAAATACGGCAGCAAGTCTTTGGCGACCTGAAAGCCCTCTTTCGCCCCTTCAACAAAGGTTTCATAAACCGGAACTTTGCGCACCATGCCCAGCAACATAAAGCTGATAATGATGCCAAACAGCGTGAGGTTACCCAGTAACGACGAAAAGCCCGCCAAGGCGGTGGCGCTTAAGGTGGCGAGAAAGGCCATAAACAGCCCGAGTAATAAGGCACAGGGCACTAAATATGCCAGTACCACTGGGTGCCAAATGCGCAGGCGTTGCATAAAGGCCACCGTTAATAATCCCACTAAACTGGAAGCGCTGGTGGCCAATAGAATGGGCAAAAAGACTAAGGTAGGATCGGCAGCGCCCTGCTGAGCGCGATACATAAAGATGCTGACTGGCAATAAGGTGAGCGAAGAGGCATTAAGCACCAAAAACAAGATCTGCGCGTTACTAGCACTGCTGTCGGACGGGTTAAGCTCTTGCAAGGATCGCATGGCTTTCAAGCCAATGGGCGTGGCCGCGTTATCTAACCCTAAGCCGTTGGCGGCAAAGTTTAGGGTAATTAAGCCCAGCGCCGGGTGGCCTCGGGGCACCTCGGGCATTAATTTGGCAAACAAAGGCCCCAGTAACCTAGCTAAGGTGTCGACTAAGCCCGCCTGCTCGGCAATTTTTAAAAAGCCCAACCAAAGCGTGAGCGTGCCAAACAGCAAAAGCATAATGTCTACCGACAGCTTAGCCATGGTAAACAAGCTTTCTACCATGGCGGCCCACACATCGGGATCTCCGCCCCACCACCGCACTATGCCTGCCACACAGGACACCAAGAAAAAACTTAGCCATAAGCCATTTAACATTGCTCTACTCCGCAGGGTTAATAAAGGGTAGAAGGAATGCACCGCCAAGAGAGCAATAGCAGGAGCGATAATTAAGCGACGATAAAAAACTGCTTGGTCAATTGAAATCGACCCTACAAAAAACCAAAGCAAAATCCCTTGGTCATTCGCGACAATCTAGATTTTTGCAGTGTGCTGCTTGTAACATGGATTGCCGCGCTACGCTCGAAGACAAAATAAGGGCATAACGCTAACTAAGGCCCTATCTCGTTTAATGCCAGCAGCAACGCTGCGGTTTCCGCGTCGGGCTCGCCATCAAAGCGTTGTGGCCGATATTTCATCTGAAACGCCGCCAACACATTGCGGGTCGCTTGATCTAATTTAGCATGCTGAGGCACGGCGTAACCTATTTGGGCAAGCTGTGTTTGAAACCAAGCGACGCTTGGTCGTTGCGCAGTAAAGGTTTCTTGATATTTGGCCACTAATTGTGGCTCTGGCCAGTGAATTAAACCGGCTTTGGCTAAGCGATGCCAGGGGAACAAGGGACCTGGGTCCAGTTTACGCTGCGGTGCTATATCACTGTGCCCAACTATGCTGCCTGCGGATAACCCGTGACGCTGCATAATATCGGTTAATAACACTATTAAGGCATCAATTTGTGGTTCGCTCCAAGGCAGCCACACTTTATGGCCTTGGGAATTAACGGTAAAGCCTCGGTGCACCATTTCAATGCCAATAGAGCTGGCGTTTAGCCAAGTACGCCCCTGCCACTGGCTGTCTCCGGCATGCCAAGCCCGTTTATTTTCATCCACTAACCGATAAATGGTCGGCGCTTGGTTGGCTATAGTATGTTCTGCAATCAAATAATGGCTGCTCACTTTGCCTTGGGTTAAGACTTCTAACGAGCGCGGCAATGGGCTTGCGGTGTAATGCAGCACAATAAACCGCACTCGGCTGTCTTGGCTCACAGATTGATAGCTATCATCAAATTTTAAGCCTGAGCAACCGGTTAACAGTAATAGAAACAGCCAAATATACCCACGAAACTTCATCTTCAATCCTTGTTAATTTTCTAATCTGAAGGCACTGGATTAATAAAAACTAAATCCGTTTAAGCTTTCCCTCCTCTATCGTGGGGGATATGCAGGATACAGGGTTAGCGAGCGTGTTTCAGCCGGCTGTGGCTATTCAGCAGTTTTTAATAAGTGGATGATGAGCTTTAGTTCTAGCACAGAGAAAATGATGATAAGTCAGCACGGCTTGCTTACTCGGCTGCGGCGTGCAGTTAGCTTAAATTGTACAAATATTGTCGTAAGCTTGCGCGCCCCCTTTGCTATTTTCTAACTTGCCAGCAACGCCCTCGTTTTTTTAACTTACTTAGATAACGACCCAGGCGATTGATTCTACAGGATTTATCTGACTTTATAACAAATATGTATGTTGGCATAATTAACTAGTGGCGTGCTAATGCTTGCGTGCACTCTCTTGATCCCATGCTTTATCTATGTCGTATATATAAGTAGTACTGCTTTAGCCGTGCTATTTCAGCTTTTTAAGCGGATCCTAGTCGTGAAGCTTCACGTTCTAGGGGGCTAACTATCTTATTGGAGCCTAATTATGTTTCATCAAAAGGGTTACTTTCGAGAGCAAACCAAGGCTGAAGAAACGGCCAATACCCTTAGTCACGGCTTAGGCTTAGTAGCCGCCTTAGTGGGCGCACCCTTGTTGATTATGCAGGCTGCACGCATTGGCGACACCTTTTTTGTAGTGGGCGCCAGCATATTTTCGCTCACTATTATCTTTATGTACCTCAGCTCTTCTGTTTATCATTTTTTACCGCAAGGCAAAGCTAAACATGCCTTTCGGGTGATTGAGCACTGCGCGATTTTTTTGCTAATTGCCGGTACCTACACTCCTATCCTGCTCGGCGTGTTGTATGGCGTTTGGGGCTGGACCTTGCTGGCCGTGGTATGGGGCATTGCGCTAGTGGGCGTATTCCTGAAAATGTTTGCCCAGCATCTGCCCTTGGCGCTCTCTACCAGCCTTTACTTATTGATGGGCTGGATAATTATTGTGGCCATCGTGCCCTTACTGACGGTAATGCCAATCCAAGGCATTTATTGGCTGGTGGCCGGTGGCGTGTGCTATTCGCTGGGCGTATTGTTCTTCGTCTTAGACGGCCGCCTGCCCTTCGGCCATTTTATTTGGCATTTATGGGTGTTAGCGGGCACCACTTGCCATTACTTTACTGTGTATTGGTATGGGGCTTGATGAAGGGGCGTGAAGCGTAAAGAGTCAGAGTCTACGACAGGACCAAAAACCGAACTATCTCCCCTTTAGTTACGCCTTATTGCCTAACTCGGAATTTCATGTTTCACCGGATCTGACGGTAAAATCTAGCGATGGACTTAGCCTTTTGGCATTCGTACGTAAAAATTTTGTGCTTTCTTGCACTTAAAGATGACTATTTCACGGAGGAATGTGATACATAGCTATTTAATAGTCTTTTCTGAAATGTGCTCCGACCCTGCTCTTCAGCCTCCTAAGTTGAGATAAAAACAGCGTAACCAACTATTAATACATGACACCCCTTTAAGTGTCAGCTGAAAGATATAACCAACGCCTAAAGCGTAATGCGATTCACAACTTTACTTTAAATTCAGAAGTTACATGAGAATGTCGATTATAGTACTGTTACATAAATTATTATCGTCTACAGCCAAAAGCTTAGCGCGGATAGTCATTAGGGCCACGACAGGATGTATATGAAATATATTTTTAAGCCATCTAAAATACATAGGGTTAATTTTATTATATATATTTCAACCGTGTCTTTTACTGCAGCATTAGTAGTTTTATTCCGTTCCTTTTTACTCGAGCTCGCCCCTGAACGTCAAGCCTCAGTGGCATTATCTCTTGTGCAACTATCAGTGTTTTTGGCAACTACAGTGGCTTTTCTGGGATGGTTTGGCATTAAACAAAGCCGTAAAATAAGCACGGAATACGAAGAAAACCTCCGACGCTTACAGGCGGCTGAAAAGCAAACAAATGAACTTGAAATGGCGCTGAATGCACATGCTATTGTTGCCATTACGGACTCCCGTGGCGTTATTACTCAGGTAAATGATAAGTTTTGTACGATCTCCCCGTATTCCCGTGAAGAGCTGATCGGGCAGACTCACAACGTGATCAATTCGGGCTACCATCCCAAAGGGTTCTTTAAGGACTTATGGCACACTATCACTCGTAGTGAGGTCTGGAGCGGAGATGTCTGTAATAGGGCAAAAGATGGTTCACTGTACTGGGTGCAATCAACCATAGTGCCGCTAATTGGTAAAAATGGAAAACCAGAACAATATATAGCCATCCGTGCAGATATAACTTCAAGAAAAGAAGCTGAGGCCAAAACTCAGTATATGGCGCTGCACGATGCGCTGACTGGGCTGCCAAATCGCCGATTGATGACGGACAGGCTCATAAGCGCGATATCCAGCAAAGGGCGACACCCAGGCTATGGTGCTGTATTACTGATGGATCTCGATCACTTTAAAGAAATAAATGACATGCTTGGCCATGGTATTGGCGATGACCTACTTGTGCAAACTACTTTACGTTTGTCCTGCAATGTTCGCAGAACGGATACGGTGGCACGCTTTGGCGGTGATGAGTTTGTTATTATCTTGGATAACGTTGGCTCTGACATTGATAGTGCTATAACGAACACTGCAAATATGGGCGAAGTCATTCGTACGGCAGTAGCAGAACCTTACCAACTTGGCAGTCAGCAATTAACAGTAACCTCGAGCATGGGTGTGGTTCTCTTCTGTCGCGTAGATGATGATCCAGAAGAATTGATCAAGCAAGCAGACATAGCTTTATATGCTGCAAAAGAAGCGGGCCGTAATCAACTGTTTTTTTTCGACCCCTTATTGCAGGCAGAAACCATTGAGCGCGCGTTACTAGTCCGAGATCTACGGCAGGCGTTAGAGCAAGACGAGTTGGTCTTGTTTTATCAGCCTATTGTTGACGCTCAGCAACACATTAGAGCTGTTGAAGCTTTGCTTCGCTGGTTCCACCCCAAGCATGGAATGGTGCTACCGGGTAAATTTATTCCTCTGGCTGAAAGAAACGGTTTAATTGTACCAATTGGCAAGTGGGTACTGGAAACTGCTTGCGCACAGCTGGCTGAGTGGCAGCAAGATCCAGAGCGGGAGGCTTTGGTAATAGCTGTTAATATCAGTGCTCGGCAGCTGAGTAAAACTAACTTTGTGGATACGGTAAAAAGCGTACTTGCGCAAACGGGGGCTCGTGCAGACCGCCTTATGCTTGAGATAACAGAGAGTATTTTTCAGGATAATGTTAATAGTACAATTACCAAAATGGATGCTTTACGCCAAGAAGGCGTCAGGTTCTCTCTGGACGATTTTGGCACTGGCTATTCATCCCTCACTTACCTGAAACGACTTCCGATTGATCACTTGAAAATTGATAAGTCTTTTGTTGATGATATTTTTGAAGACTCCTCCGATATAGCTATCGTTCATACTATCATCGCCTTGGCAAAAAACCTGGAAATTGACATTATTGCTGAGGGCGTTGAAACCTGTGAGCAAATGGAGTGGCTGCAAGGCAATGGCTGTAAGTTCTTTCAAGGTTACTTGTTTAGTCACCCTCTGCATCCAGATAAGCTTAACGCCATTCTAGAAAATACGACTCTACTGCCTACGAAAGAGCTTCGTTCATCTTGTGATTAACACTATTCTCCCAGCTGATTTTAAGACGAAATCAGCTTTTTAGATAATATGAAGACTCTGGAACAAATTCGAAGATATCTCTACTGATATATAACTTGCACCTTCTCCTGCTGTTCAGAACATCAGATACTCCGCTACGATAGCGAAAAGTTGACCTCAGGCTTAACCAATTGCCTTAAACCATGTTCTTAAATCACGATGACATCAATCTTGTTATATTCAACGTGAGTGCTAATAAATCTAACTTTGCACCACTACTGGGGATAATCCATTGCCACCACTAAGTGATGTTAGGCGGCACTGTTTTCTATATATTGGTAAGGAGCTTATATCAAGAGTCGTAAGGGCTGATCAATCAAAGCTGCGGCCCTCTCCCACTTCTTCATGGGTAACACCATCGCGTATATGGTATAGGCGCTTAAAGGTGGGAATGATTTTTTCATCATGGGTGACGATAATAATCGCAGTTTCAAAACGTTTGGCCATGTCATTGAGGATGCGGATCACCGACATGGCGCGTACTGAGTCGAGCGGTGCCGTGGGCTCGTCTGCCAAAATCACTGGCGGCCGACTCACCAACCCACGGGCAATGGCGACGCGCTGCTGTTCTCCGCCAGATAACTGAGCCGGCATGGCGTTAGCTCTGTGGTGTACGTCCAGCGCGGTCAGCAGCTCTAATGCTCGCCGGCGCGCTTCTTTATTAGGCACCCCAGCTAACATGGGCAACAGCGCAACGTTATCGGTTACATTCAAAAACGGGATCAGATAAGGCGCTTGAAAGACAAAGCCAATTTTGTCCCGGCGCAAAGCTCGTAAGTCGCGAACTAGCCATTTATTATCAAAAATCACCGCTTGATCAAGCACCATACGCCCAGCCGTAGGAGCGATAACCGCGCCTAGACACTTGAGCAGTGTACTTTTTCCCGAGCCAGACGGACCAATAAGGCCCACTACTTCACCAGGGGCGACCTGCATATTAACGTCTTTTAGCGCCAGCACCTTGGTATCGCCTTTGCCATAGTGCTTACTTAAGCTTTCAATATGAATACCTTTGTTTATCATCTTAGCCTCCTAGCGCTTCGGCAGGATCGACCTTAAGTGCCATACGAATGGAAACTAAGCTCGCCAGTATACAAATGAGCATCACCGCAAAAAAGCCGATCACCGAATCGAGTGGGATCAGCAGTACATATTTAGGAAAAATGGGCGCGGCTAAGGTGGCAGATATTTTACCCACCACAAACCCAATAACGCCGAGCACCAGAGATTGCTGCATGATCATGGTGGCAATAGTGCGATTACGAGTACCGATCAGCTTGAGCACGGCGATTTCACGGATCTTGTCCATCGTCAGGGTATAAATGATAAATGCCACAATAGCAGCACACACCACGGCCAAGATCACCAAGAACATGGCGATTTGCATGGCCGAGGTAGCAATCAGTTTGCCCAGTAAAATACCTTCCATTTGGTCACGATCATACACGGTGAGTCGCAGCCAGCGGCGGATGGGTTCAGCCACTTCTTCTGGTGAAAATTCCGGTTTAATGCGCACTAGAATGGCATTTACTGAATGATTACGGGTCTGAGAGTCAATCACTGCGGCCAGCAAGCCCGGCACTTCGGGCCGATTGAATACTGGGTTAGCGACCGTGCGGCGGCGCTGCATCAAAATGGCATCATTATCTTTAAGAAACTGCGCTTCTTGCGCATCCTTGAGTGGAATGAATATCATAGGATCACCACTGGAGGACACCATGCGTCTTGTTAGGCCGACTACGGTATAGTGGTTACGGCGGATGGTCAGCCTATCACCAAGTTTAAATCCGCTGGAAATATCCGCCACGGCTTCATAATGGCCGCGGGTGATCTGACGTCCGGCTATTAAATAGGGCGGCCAACCAGGCATGCCGGGTTCGCCAGCACCGATACCCACCACCATGGTTCGTACATCCGTGTCGCCTTTACCAACCTGCATCGTCAAATAAGTGATATTGGCCGTTTGAGCAACGCCAGCCATGCTATGAATGCTGCGCCATAGATCATCCGGCAGGCTGGAAGACTCAGCGTAAGGCCCCAAGGTATCTTTTTGCACGACCCATAGGTCGGCACCACTGTTATCGAGCTGAACCCTGCCATCATCAACCATGCCGCGATAGACACCGGCCATGATGAGGGTGACGCCAATTAACAGGCCAAGCCCTACCCCAGTGAAAATAAATTTCCCCCAAGCATGCAGTATATCGCGCCCAGCTAAGCTGATCATGGCGCTGCACTCCTCAGTTGCTCAACAATGTGCAAACGGCTGTGTTTATTGAGGGATTTCTCACTGTACAGCACGATGCGATCTCCCTCCTCCAGCCCTTTAAGTACTTGTACTCGTCCCTCAAGATCCGAACGACCAAAGATTAGAGGAGTAAAAGTAAGATCGTCATCGATTAACTTCCACACTCCGCGCTGCCCATCAACGAGACGAATAGCGGCATTCAAAATGGTGGGCGCCGCCGATACCTCGTCTAACTTAAGTGTCACCTCGGCCAGCTCACCTAAGGGCGGTAATGGAGCCAGTACTTCGTCAAATATTATTTTGGCTAATATCTCCTCGGTGACCTCATCTGCCAGTGGCTCAATACGTAATACTTGGCCAGGCAAGTTTTGGTGACGTCGTGATCGCAAATTGAGCTGCGCACTGAGATCTGGCGCTAGACCTTCGGCGTTAACTTGATCAAAACGCGTGTTCACCCACAGACTGGTAGGATCGATGATTTCGATGACCGCCTGTCCCGCCATCACAGTGGTACCGGGCTCGAGATTACGAGCCACCACTAAGCCAGCAGTGGGTGCTATTAATCTAAGATTGACATGTTGTGCAGTTAAGGCCGCAAGATCGGCGCGTAAACGAGTAATCTCTTCACGAGTCGCGGAGAGTTTAGCCGTTGCCACCGCGAGTTCTAGCCGTTTAAGCGCTGTATTCTCCTCGCTGGTTCCCCGTTGGGTAAGCAGCTTCTGGTAACGATTAAGTTGTTGTTGCGCAAACGTCTGCTCGGCCTGTGCCTGCTGAAAACTGGCTTGTGCACTTTTAATGGCCGCTTGTTTTGCCAGCAGCTGAGCATCTAAATCCACTGGGTCCATTTCTCCCAGTAGCTGACCTGCTAGCACTGTGTCACCCACCTGCACTTCAAGGTTCTTGATGCGCCCTGGATGCGTTGGTCCAATGTGGTAACGGTAGCGTGCTTGTACTGTGCCAATACCCGACAAAGTGGGAGTGATAGCTTGGGATTGCACTGTGCTGATGGTCACGGCAACCGGTGCTAATGGCCCTGAACGAAACGCCACATAAATGAATAACACCAACAAAAGAAAAATCACGGCGATGAGGGTAAAGATACGACGTGTAACATGAGGGAGTTTCATGTTACGCCCCCTATCTCATTGTGCTTTATGCCGCGGCAAAAGATACTGAATACTCCAGGCGCAGAGCGGCGAAGATGAGTGACATCGCCTGACAATAGAGACTGCATCACTAATCCTTGAATGGACCCAATGAACAGCACCGCAGCCGCTTCTACATCTAATTGAGCATCTAGTTCGCCTTGTGCCTTGCCCGCTTCAAGCAAGCCCCGCAATCGAGTGCTGTAGTTCTGAGTTAGGGTAAGTACGATTTTCTTAGGGAGTGTCTCTCCTGGGCGTTGTAACTCGCCAAACAGCAGTCTGGGCACGCCCGGATGCTCGGTCACAAAATCAATGTGCGCCATAAACATAGCCTCGAGGGCGATGAGGGGAGAGATAGCACCGAGTGCGACCTTGTCTATTCGGGCGAGTAGGCGCTTAGCCACCGAGTTCATGACCGCTTCTAAAATAGCGTCTTTGGTTGGGAAATGACGAAAGAGCGCGCCTTGAGTCAACCCCATGCGCTTTGCTATCGCGGTAGTAGTGATATTACTGGGGTTTTGTTCTGCCGCCAGTTCGATCACTGCATCCACGGTAACCGCACGTCGCTCATCCGCGGGTAAATGTTTTGCTGGTTCCATCATGCGCCACCTAAAAAGTAAGTAATCTATTACTATCTTTGTTGATGGTCGAGTTTTAAGCAAGTAAAAATAAAAGTGATGGGGGCAATAGTTCCCTTGCTGACGGCAATGCCGATAGCAGGTATTTATTGATTGGTGGCCGGTGAGGGTAAGACACTCGCTAGCGTGGTGTTTGAGGTAATCATTGTCGCCAATGGCATCACTAGCCCTACACTTTGCGCTTAGCAGCTGAGTGGTGAAAACACTCTCACTGCGAACACTCACCACTGGCACACGGCGTGGATTGAGCGCACTTAACCTGACACTTATTCTTTCACGGGCTGGGCTTTTATAGGCTGGGCTGTCAGTTATGCTGCTAGCCCGTGGCCTTTGTTATCGATAAACGCTATTTAGTGTGTGGTCGTTTCTTTTGTAGCCATTTATTTTGTAGCCAAGCCGGCTAGGCTCATAGCGCCGGCAAACGAAGCAGCACCGGCAATAAATCGCCCGTTATGGCAAAAGCGCGCATCGCTGACTCCCGTTACCTGTTGCAGTTCGCCATCGGCTAATCCTGCCCAAGTAGCGGGCAACGATTGCTTGTTAGCAAACGAATCGAGGGTAACGGACACCGCTTGTATCATCCATTGTTGAGTAGATGATGGTTGAGTAGATGATGGTTGAGTAGGTGATGGTTGAGTAGGTGATGGTTGAGCAGATGACGGGTAAACCACATACAGCGCTTGCTCGCCATGGTCATGCACCGCTTGTTTCCAAGGCAGGTATTGCCCAAGCACTATGATGCGCGGATCCTCTGCCTGCTCAATGGCCTGTACCACTTGTTGATAGGCGTTCAGTTTCGCCTGGGTGGTGGCCATAAAACGCATTAAAATATGCGTGGCAAACTCCACGGCTTGTTTAAAGCAGGCATCAAAATCATCGGCCTCTTGCCAAGTAGGATTAAATAAGCCGATGGTCCGACTTAAGCTTACCCCGTGTTCGTCTTCCCCTGCCACATGGCCACAATCAATGGCATCAATCACGGACACTAAATCCGTGTCTAGCATATCCACAAGCTGTTGGTTACCTTGGCAAATGTCTAAGCCATAGTGACGCCACACCAAGCCAAAAGAAGAATAAGGAATACCATTGTCGCGCGCGCCAGCACCATTACGTTGATGATGATCAAAGCGCCCGGTTTCAGAGTCATATTCTTGCCCTACATCCACCACAATATCGGCATCGGCAATAAGCTCGGCATCGCGCGTGCGTATTACGTTGGCATCCGGAAACAAATGGGTGAGTGCAGCCACACTAAACACATCATCGGCATGAAACTTACCGCCATGGGTCACGATTGTTTTTTTCATCATTATTTTTTGCATTAACGTCACTCTATTACCTGCACTTAGCCGTGCTAAAAAATGAGGGCTATCTTGAATCTTGCCCAAAGCAAACGCAGAGATAGCCGTTAAAAATCGAAACCAGACACCCATGTTAAAAGCTATTGCCAAATATTGCACCGCTCAACGCCGTATCTGCAACGGTGCCACTTGCTCATGGTGCCGGATTCAGTGTTATTCTTTAACTTCATGTTGGCATAGCTACTGTGATTTATTTACTGATGCACTGGGGTTTATTGATTGATATCGCTTACTTGTTGAGTTCATTAAACAAACGAATAAATAAGTGCGGATAGACCCGGCCTGCCAAGCTGCCCATGCGTACAAAGTCCACATCGAGCAAGGGCATTAACGTGTCGGCGTTAAGCTGACCGCGCAGTGTATGCCAACGATAAATACTGGGTTGACGAGTCAGGGTTAATTTTAAGCCGCTAAGCTCGCCCACTAAGTAAACGCCCTGTTTTTCATCAAGCCATAATCCGCTTAAGCCCGGTACGGTTCGCAACCAGACTCGCGGCTCATACACAGGCCGATCGAGGGTGGCGGATAGCCATTGCCACCACAATCCAAAGATCTGTTTATCGCCGCCTACGCAGTGTGTGGCTTGGTCGTTAAAAGCTTTACGCAGCGGGTCAAAACCAATCATACTTTGTCCGTTATGTTGCGCTATAACGTATTGCCAATCGCGACACAGCTGCGGCAAATGTAATAATAACTTGTGCAACGCATTGTCGGTAGCCGTGTCCCCTGCCACTAATAATTCACGCAGCACTATCAGCGAGGGCCTGTCTTGAAGCTCACTAGGCAAGCGCCAGCTACTCAGTGGATAAGACTGTTTGCGTCCGTTTAAGAGAGGCATTAAATTCGTCAACCCTTCAGGGGTAAGAATAGGCGTATGCTGCTGCGGGCTTTGCAAGAAGATATCTTGCTCCCCTTGCAGCAAAATAACCTGCCTTTTTATAAACTTATCGACATCGTTAGTAATATCAGTTTGCGGGCCAAAACCATAAGGCCAGTGCATGATGAGTTGTTGCAGCAACTGTTCACAGTCAATATGGTGGCGCGCCAATATGGCATTGCAGCGGGCTAGCTGTGTAGGATCGGACAGCGTTAACGGCACCACTAGCGGTCGGTCATCTTGCACCGTAAACAAACAGCCCTCTGCAATTAAGCTGATCTCGGACAAATGCGCGGCGTGCTGCGGCAAATAGTCCGAGATACGGGCGCGGGTATCTCGCATCAGTTGTTTAAAATGTAGCTCTTTAATGCAGACCGCCAGCTTAATGGCCAAGCTGCCTGCATGTTGTTTTAGATCGTCAAGTTGATAATCATAATAATCATCTTGTACTTCAATAATGTCGTCTTGTGCATCTCGCGTGAACCACTGCTCAGTCTGGCTGTTATCGTTCATCTCATGAGGATTAATAATCAGGTGCTGTACCGCGCAACTAGGCACTGCATACATTTTTTGCTGAGTGATCTGGTAAGGATCATGCGGTAAGCCTTTACCTTGGTCTAACACCACTAAATAACGCTGTTGGGGTAGAAAACAAATATCCTGTAGGTTGTTGGCGGCCTTTGTTGGCAGTAAAAGCGTCACATCTATGCCTTGCTGAGCCAGTAATGGCTGCAAAAAGGCGTGTATATCACGGAATGGAATGTCGATATTTTCCCGAGCATCAATCAAGGTCACCGCAAAATTCACCAGCGGTAACGAAGCTAGGCGTTTTTTGTTGTTGGCGCGATGCCGATGGGCATATTTCGTTATGTTTAACACTTCGGCTTGTAACGGAAAGCCATAAGCTTGTGCCGACTCCATGTAGGCCTCAACAAACTGTTGAATAAAATAGCTTCGGCTCGCGCTGAGTTTTTGAGGAGCGGTGAGGTCTAAAAAAGGCCGTTGCTTGCGGGTATTTTTGGCTTTTTTGGCTTCTCGGTATAATACCGGTTTCTCTTGATGTTGCTCTTCCCGCTGATCCGCAAACCAGCGGGAGAACCAGCCATCTTGGCCCCGACTCCATAGCTTGCCGCTGCGTTTATCGGCCTCTTTTAGCTTGCGCAAGGTGACACTACTAAAGCTAATCTGCACTTCGGTGGTGCATCTATCACGACGCTGGCGCACGTTACCGTCTATGTCTATAGCCTCAACGCCCGGGTTAGCGCCAGCCCACTCATCCAGTTTTAATAGCGGTTTGCCTAATGCTCGATAACCCCGCATCCTTCCTGCTTGATGCCCCACCCGCCGTAAGAGCAGTTTTAGCCAAATAGGATTATGTACAGGCGCATACTCCAGCCGTTCAGGGCCAAGCTCGGTACCGTCGGTGGCCTTAATGATCGGCAAGCGGTCTGACTCGTTATTTAAGGCCACATATAAACGCGTACCTTGCACATAGTAAGGGTACGAATGGCTCGATAATTGTGAGTCCAAACATTCTCGCCATTGCCAGAATTTCACGTTAACCATGTGTAAGGGATAGAGGTAGACGGGTAATAATCGCGCACGGTCGGCGTCGATCAGATCGTCGCGGTAGGTGAGTAATGACGTTTTTAGTTCAGGCATGGTGCGTCCTCATCGGATCTGTATATACGCTTGCGCGAGATACTGGTGCGCTAATTCACAGAGGCCCTTAAAGCCCGTAGTGGTGTGATTTTTTTGCTCAGGATGCAAACAGCCGGCCAAGATTAAAATAGGGGCCGTTGCGACATCGGTAGGTGCGAGCGAGAAGTCGAGGCCTTTTAGGCTAGCGTCGGCTTCTGAACCCACCAAATTCATAACCACCAGTCGGGCATTAGGGTCACACCAGTGGCGTAACAGCTGTACTTTTTCGCTGAGTGCAAGCCATGCCCGAGCTCCCGAGTCTGGGTTGCTCAGGAAGTCTTGAAACTGTGCGTCCGCCTCCGCTAATGAAGTTAGCCCCCAATACTTAGCATCCACGTACAATGGCGTACCGCTAAGGTGAAAGTCATAGACCTCTAACGTGTGCTGGTGTAACAGCTGGCTATTGGTGACCAGGCTTTCTGCTTCAAGCAAGGCGCGAATGCTTTCTTCTCCTATACGCCCTTGTAGGATGCGCTGGCTAAAAGCTGGGTGAAATAAATACTGAGCTTCTAACCCGCTGCTGGTTTCGCCACTGCATGCATAGCCATGGCGTTTGAACCATTGGTTAATGGCATCGTGATGTGTAATCCAGCGGTATAAGGGAGCGAGTCGATAACGCCAAGCATCAGGGCTGGGCTCTGCCATAAATCGGTCATCAAAACGCTGCCACACGCCATTGTCCAGATCGGCGCCAGCGGGTAGCCTGATGCAGGCCCATTCTTTTAGCGTAAGGTGACGACTCGTTAGCCCCAATTCATGACCATTGAATTGGCAAGCTAAGTCGCGACGCAAGGCGGCCCGGCCTATGCTTTCCCAAGTGCGCTGCAAGGCGTTCACACCCAGTGAGCGGTGTTTGGGATCGCGAGAGTGGCGGATCTGTGTCATTAAATGCTGATCAATGATTTGCTCTATTAACTCGCTATTTTGTACCGGCGCAAATAACAGCGGTAGTGGGTCTTGTTGCTGACTGTGCGCTTGCAAGGCGTCAAACACGCCCTGATTAAGAGTACTGAGCATGGGTTTATGCAACTCATAGCCGTGCGGATCATTGGCATATTCCAGCAAGGGTTCAACCAAGGCGGTGTGTAAATGCACTTGGCTGCGAGGCATTGACGACCACACTCGCTCGATGCGGCCAATTTGTTGTTGTACATCGGCGGCCATGTTGGTGACATAATCGGAAGTCTTCTTATAAAGACCATAATTTAGCCGGCTGATTTCTCTGGCATTATCTTGCATTAAACTGGCAATGGATTGTCGATATTGCTGCTCACTGACGAAACCGGCATGGCGTAGCTTTTGTAGCTGGCGAATTTTTCCGCCGGTATCGGCCATGGGGGCAAGCCCTAGCTGCTGATCTTGTTTTGAAAAGTAAAAGTGACGCCCTTCATACAAGTAGATACAGCTTAAGTCTTGATCTTGGCGGATGCCGTTATGCAGCACCTTCACATTCAGGTTAATGCCGTTGGTGGCAGAGGCCACTTGGGTGAGTACCACCACCTTGCAACCGATGGCAAACGCCTCACCGTAAAGCCGATCAAACTGACTGTCTTTTTGACTCTCAGCGGTTAACAAACACAGCAGTAACGGACCTCCATCCACCCACAGTGGGATGAACCAAGGCGAGACGTTCACAAAATTCGCCAGCTTATCCGCCCCCGCTAGCTGATGCTTAGTTGGCTGATAGCGGGTTAGCACTGGCGCCAGTCGCGCCCTACTGGCCTCAGCTGATCCACTGTGCAACCATTTACGGATAAAACGAATCGAGTTGGCATACACTAAATGGCCCTGAAGCTCAGGGGTGCTAGCGCCAGCAATACGGATAATGTTGAGCAGGGCCTGCACACTGTGATGCCGATACTCTTGGGCTATGCCTGAAACAGATGACTCGGTATCGTCTTTAAAAAAGTCCGCAGGTAATTGCGCCAATGCTTCGGCAATTTGTTCGCCTTGCGTCGATTTAGTCTCACTAAAGTTTGTGATGCTGACTTCAAGCTGATTATTACGCCGCTCTGCCTTAATCTGCTTTAAATACTGGATAACACCATATTGGGCTTGGTCACTGCTTGGGGTGGGAGTAATGGGGATGGGTTGTGATTCTTGTTTACAGCCTTGTTTGGGTGCTGTGAGTGATTGCTGGCGAACGCGGCACACTTCATGCAAGGCGCCGTACACCCATTTCATATCAAAGTGCCCCAGCGTGCGCTGCAAAATAGCCGTCGCAGATAAGCCAAACACCAGATTACGGCTGGCCAAAGTGACCAATAACGCCTCTGGTGTGGTGGGGATATGTGCCCGTTTTTGTACGATACGTAAGCTATCTAGTCGCTCTTTGGCTGAGGTAAATAGCCAGCAACTAAAGCCGTATAATTGCGCCTGAGTGTGTGGCAAGGTTTGAGTATTAATCAACTCGGCTAGTTCGGGTAAATGGGTATTGGGCGCCGCTCCGATTAACGTCGCCAGATTAAGGTTTTTATAATAGTAGCCGCGTTCATAGTCATTCACGCCGTTAAACAGCAAGTGCATAAACTCTTCACGTAGACTGGTATTCGAACCCGGCGGCACCTCTACTGGCAGGCGCGCCAATAAACTTAAGGTATGGCGAAGTAACTGCTCTAGCTGAGAGAAAAAGTAGCCCGCGCGAATGCTATCCGGTGACGGTGTATCTTCGACGCGTAAGCTGTGCCCGTCAGGCACCAAATATGTCGGTTTTTCAGTGATAGTGTAATCGGAATGAAATAAGTAGCGGCTAATAAACTGGCTATTAACGGCTTTAATGAGGGCACGCTGCTCAGGGAAAGCCACGCCTGCTTCTTTAAGCGTCGCCTTGGTCTCTAAAAAGTGTTGTTCTAACTTATCAAATAGCTGATTTAAGTTTTCATCTCGAGGATTAGCCGCCCGAAAGCGAGGCAATGCTCGCATGCCTTCATCAATCAGCACACCTAGGCATTGCGGTAATTCTTGTATGCTTTGCGCCTGACTTAATAATGACAATAACACCGGTTCTTGGTATTCAAACTCGTCGATAAAAATCACATGACCCTGAGTTTGTGCATCCGCCATGCGAGCGCGACGCTTGCCATCAAAAAAACCATAGAAAAACTTGTGGGTGGTCATGATCAGTAACGGTTGTTGCTCGTCATTCCACGCTACTGCGGGTAACAAGCGACGAGTCCAAGCATGAGCACGAAACTGCTGTAAAGGTGACTCAGTTAACATGTTAACGCCTAACTGGCGCCGCCGCTTACCTCGGGGTTTTTCTTGCGCTTGATGTTGTTGCTCAAGTTGGCGTAGGTTTTGTTGCACTGCGGTTTCTAGCTGTTTGCAGGAATAATATAGCTTTTGCTGAGCACTTTGTTTTAGGCTTTCGGCGTCTGCCAAGCTAGCAAGGCTTTCTATCTGCTTCGCTTGGCGGACGATAACACTACAGAGCTCGCGTAATTGCGTCATGCTAAATAAGCTGTTCACCCACAAATTTTCCGAGGCGATTGAGGCTAAATGTGTTTGCCAATCTCCGGGCTTAGAGTCTGGATCTTCATGCGCAAATGGCAGCCCCAATACTGCGCCCAACACTTGGTCTTGGCGGCCATATAACACGCTAACCGTAATACCTTCTGCCTGTGCATCTGCTGCCACCTGATACAAAATATTCCAGCGGTGAGTGACAAATATGCCCTGCAACTTGGCATCCGTTAAATAACTCAGTACCGAGCCGCTGCCTTCTGGGCTGGATTTAAAAAGAGCGGAGGTTTTACCCAAGCCGGTGGGGCCATTAATGGGAATTAAACCGGCTATTGTCGGGCTAGCATCCCGCGCTCGCTCTATTTGTGCACGATAGAATTGCTGATAACTGTTCATCGCACCTACCTAGACTGAAAAACATTCAATTGAGCCTAGCGTTAATAGAGCAATTTGCCGTTAGACTTTGGTATACCGCTGAATTAATGAGCAAGAATATCAAGCAGTGGAATTTTATGCTGCAGGGTGTCAAATTCTCCCGAGGCCACATAAACAAAAACAGTGTTTAACTCTGCGAAAACTCACTTTAACGATATGGTTTACTTGGAGAATGGCACTGGTACACTGCGCTTCTTGCTTTTTGTGTCTATTGGCGGCCTGCTGTTGATAGACTTTATTCATGCGTGTGGTTAATACACGTATTTTTAATGAGTGTATTGCCATGACTAACCCAGTGTCTTTTTCAGATCTTAATCTTGACTCCCGCTTGCTCACCGCCCTGCCCGCGCAGTGTCAAACGCCGACTGCCGTGCAGCAACAAACCCTGCCCTCAATCATGCTGGGCCAAGATGTGTTGGCGTTTGCGCCCACTGGCAGTGGTAAAACCTTGGCTTTTGGTTTGGGCCTGTTGCAACAACTTAGCCAGCAACCTAACGCCCAGCCAGCCATGACAACGCCGCCAAGCTTTGCCAATGAGTATGATGATGCTGAAGAGCTGCCGGCTTTTCGCCCTTCTTCTAGCCGCGCCCATATGCGCGCCGTGGTAATAGTGCCGACTCGTGAACTGGCATCACAAATCAGTGAGGTGCTCACGCCTTTGGCTAAAAGCGTATCCCTTAACGTGGCCACCTTGTGTGGCGGCGTGGATGTAGCGCAACAAGCGGCGACCTTTGATCAGCAGCCGGCACAAATTGTAATAGCCACGCCAGGGCGTTTATTAGACTTGCTCAGACAAAAGCTGATTTCTTTGAAAGGCGTGCAGCATTTAGTATTAGATGAAGCGGATCGCTTGTTAGAAATGGGCTTTTGGCCAGATGTACAAAAGTTGATGAGCGCCATGCCCGCCCTGCAACAACAGTTACTGTTTTCTGCCACCTTGCCTAATGAGTTAGAAGCACAAATTCAAGAGTTAGCTCCTCATGCGCATCGCTTTGCGGTCGGTAGCCAAAACAGCGTAGTTGAGGGTGTTGCGCAAACTTGTTACTTGGTCAATAAAGGCAGCAAGGCTCAGGCGTTGATTGCCTTACTTAAAGCACAGTTAAGCGCACAGCAAGTATTGGTGTTTATTAATGCCCGGGACAATGCGGATAGCCTCAGTAAGCGCTTAAATAAAGCGGGTATTCAGGCGTTAGCCTTACACGGTGAGAAAGACCAGACCGAGCGCGATAATGCATTGCTGGCCTTTAGAAATGGCGATATTAAAGTATTAGTGGCCACAGATTTACTGGCGCGCGGCATTGATGTAACGGCGCTGCCGATAGTGGTGAATTTAGACTTACCGGAGAGTGCACCGGTTTATGTGCACAGAGTGGGCCGTACCGCGCGCGCGGGCTTAAGCGGCGTGGCCATTTCTTTGGTCAGCCATGGGGAAGCGAATGCGCTGGCCGCCATTCGTGAGTTAACAGGTGAAGCCTTGCCACTGCTGGCCTTGGAAGGCTTTCCGGTGACGGATCAACCCGCCAGTGAAGCGCGCAGCAAGCGTGCGCCACGGGATAAAAAAGCCAATCGTCGCAATATGAATAAGCGAACCAAGTAATAGCGCCGAGTGAAAGAAAGTACTGAGTCAGCTGGAAGCCGTGAGCCTGTCTCTTAGTCACAAGTCAGTAAAGCACGCAGAGGCCGTTGATGGTATTAACAGCCAACTCGGATGTATAGAAAGGCAAAGTGCAGCAGCGCAACCGACCATCCGCGCCAAGGATGGCGCGGCTGAGCCCCCAGGGATGGGTTCACGGCGAGTCGGAGGAGCGGTGCGCTTTGCCTGATATCGCCATTAAGCACAACAAAAAGATGTGACTAAGAGACAGGCCGTAAGCTGTCAGACAAACACCGCCCCCTTTCTCAACAAAAATAACGGACTGGCTCCGGTGTTTTTGTTTCTAATGTGTGCCCTTAATGATCCTGCGCGGCTACAATACCTAACCAGAATCTCCGCTTAATAATATATATGAGTAATCGGCGACATACCCCGTCTCTATCCGCAAGGTTTGGTCTTCTGAGATCAGGCTGTTAAAATACGAGTCTATTTTGCTAGTGAGAGCCCCAATGGACGCCTGTGCCCTGCCCGTTTTTTTTAACGAACTTGAAACCCGCCTGACTGAACATCTTGCCGTTAAACCCTCTGAGATCCGCCGTTTGTTTCATGGTCGGGGTCGCTGCTTTGTCGGCCTTGAACAGCTCACCGCCGATTGGTTAGGTGATCAATTATTGGTGACCCTCTTTATAGAGCCTGAAGCAGAATTTTTAACTGAACTGACTCGCGGCTTGCTGGCCTTGAGCGAACAAGCGCTGTGGCAACAAAACTCGGATCCAACCAATAAGCCCCGCGCCATATTAGTGCAGCATCGTAAACGCGCCAGCTCACCAATTGAAATATTATGGGGTGAGCTTGAACCAAGGCCCGTGGTATGCGAGCAGGGTTTAAATTTTCAGTTAGATTTAGGCCGTAATCAAAATCACGGTTTGTTTCTTGATATGCGCTTAGGCCGAGAGTGGGTGCGCCAGCAAGCAGAAGATAAACGGGTATTGAATCTGTTTGCCTATACTTGCGGCTTTTCGGTGGCAGCCTTAAAAGGCGGCGCCAAGCATGTGGTGAATCTCGATATGGCCAGAGGCATGCTCAATCGTGGTCGCGAAAATCACAAGTTAAATGAACAAGATTTAAGCCAAGTAACCTTTCTTGGCCACGATGTGTTTAAGTCTTTGGGCAGATTGCGCAAGCTCGGCCCTTATGAGTTGGTGATTATCGACCCACCCTCGTTCCAAAAAGGCAGCTTTGCCTTAACCACCGATTATCACAAGATATTACGCCGCCTGCCGGATCTGTTAACGCCTAATGGCAAAGTACTGGCCTGTGTGAATGCGCCAGCCATCCCCAGCCAGTTTTTAATCGACAGCATGGCGGAGCATGCGCCAACTCTGCAATTTGTGGAGCGGCTCGCTAACCCGCCGGAGTTTGCCGACATTGCGCCAGAAGCTGGACTTAAGGCCTTAGTGTTTAAAAATAATTAAGACTAAAGAGCTAAGCAAGGTCGAATAAATTCGACCCTACAATCAGGAGAACCCCGTATCCCCTGCTGTAGGGTCCAATTCATTGGACCGCTTTAGGTGTGAAGATCTTTTTAGGCACGTCATTTAAGCAAAAAGGCCCGTGAGGATTAGTCACGGGCCTTGCAGTTTACTTACAGGTTATCAATCAAGGTTAGCGCTTTACGAGTGCTTAAACCGCACTACTAGTTCATGCAAGTCGCCTGAGATAGTTTTTAAGTGCAGCAAAGATGACGAGGCTTGGGTGGCGCTGTCGGCACTGGAGTCAGCTAGGTTGGAAATATTCACCACTTGACGATTAATCTCTTCGGCCACACTCGCTTGTTGTTCCACGGCGGCGGCCATTTGGGTGGACATATTAGCAATCTGACTCACGGAATCCGCAATGCCATCTAGCATGGCGGAGCTTTCTACTACCCGCGCCACACCCGCATCGGCATTGGCCGCGCCTTGATGAGCAACGGTCACGGCATCGTCGGCGCGCTGAGTCAGCTCCTTAATAATGCTATAAATCTCTTGGGTCGACTCTTGAGTGCGCTTGGCTAAATTACGCACCTCATCGGCAACCACCGCAAAGCCGCGGCCTTGCTCGCCAGCACGGGCCGCTTCTATGGCAGCATTAAGCGCCAGCAAGTTGGTTTGATCGGCAATTTGTTCGATCATTTGCGCGGCTTTAGCGATGCACCCGGTTTGCTCAGATACCGCTGACACGGACACCCCAATATCGGTGACCGTATTACGCAAAGTTTCAATGGACTGTTTAGTGACTTCGGCGATGGCCGAGCCTTGGTTGACCAAGGTATTCGCAGTATCTGCCGCAACGGCCGTATCACTGACATGGCGCGAAACTTCATGAATAGTGGTGCTCATTTGATTCATGGCGGTGGCGACTTGTGCGGTTTCTGACTGCTGGCATTCAATTTCGGAGCGGGTATTTTGGGTGAGGCTCAAGCCGGTGTCGGTTTCTTGGGCCACATTACTGGCTGCGTTCTCGATACGGGAAATAACAGTACCCAGATGCGAGAGCTCGCTTAAAATGGCCACTTTTAGCTTACCCACGCCGCCTCTGTCATCGGTGTAACTTTTTACCGCCAGCTCATGAGAAAAAGAGTTAGTTAATAAGGCATTGAGCGACGCTATGGCAGAGTGGCGGATCCGATTAACCCATACCGCATAAGTAAGCACGCTGAGCGCCAAGCCCACTTGGGCGACATTATTATACCCCGCTTGCCATAAGCCGAACCATGCCAGTAACGCCAGCACTAAAAACAGCTGATAAGAAGCGACATAAGGCAAAAATCCGCGCGCTTTATTTGAGGATTGGCTGGCAGCTTGATGAGGCGCTTGGTTTTGTAACTTGGCATACAGGCGTTGAGTGCGCAGCACATCATCACGTCGCGGCGCAGATCGCACCGATTCAAAGCCAGTGATTTCACCGTTATGGGTCATGGGCGTTACGTAGGCATCTACCCAATAAAAATCACCATTTTTACAGCGATTCTTAATAACGCCCATCCAAGGCTTACCGCTTTTAAGATGCTCCCACATCACGCTAAAAGCAGCAGCCGGCATATCGGGATGGCGCACAATATTATGGGGTTGGCCCAGCAGCTCCTCGCGGCTGAAGCCACTCATGGCAACGAAAGCATCATTACATTCGGTGATGTTGCCCTGCTTATCGGTCACTGTGATCAACTTATCTTGGCCAACAAAAGATTTTTCTTTGTCAGTCACGGGAAGATTTTTTCTCATTTATGATGGCCTTACTTAATAAGCAGGGAATAGCGCTTATTGTATTGTATAAGTCTGCAACGCACCTTGTGCGTCAGGTACTTATTACGGTATTTGGGAGCAGCCGCATGCTTTCACTTGAGTCTGACTTCAAGTGAAAGCATGCGGCTGCATATAGATATGTGCCCTAACCTTCCCTGTCTTTATTACTGGCCGCTTATCGCATCATGCCCGCGGAGCTGGCATGATTATAAACTTAAACGTGCCTTAACACTGTTTTTTTAAGCGCTATCACCTCGATATCAGCCATTTTTTAGCGTGATAAACACTCTGGCTATAAAACAGCAGCACAAATCATGATTAGCACCAAAGGATCACCATGAATCTCATTATTTCCGTCAGCAACGCCATGGCGCGCTGGCTTAAAGTGTCACTGCCTCGCCTGCCGAGCTTTGATGGTAAACGCATTGGCACCCAACCGCTGCATACCGACACCACACAGGTGTCTTGGCAATGCCATGTGCTAAGCCATGGCCCAAGAGCTAACCCTTATTTCACGGTGCTGGCCATGGAAGCCTACAGTCGCTACCTGATTATGATCCCCTTTGCTACGCCCCCTACCCAAGCGGAGTTTGAGCAGGTGTTACTGGAACGTTGGGGCAACGAGGCCTTATTTTTGGCTCTTGAAAGCGGCGCCGTCACCGACGATGAGCTGCCTATTATGGTAGAGGCCTTTACTCACCATCCTTGTCAGTCTCAGTGGGTGAACAATACCGATCTCAGCATTCAAAGCCATATTTCCGATGCGGGCACCTGGCTCATGGACACCTTAGACGACGAAGGTAGCGACTTTTTAGATGCTAACCACTGCTATGGCTTAGCCACCCACCTTAATCGCTTGCGCCGAAAAGTGCGGGGAAATAAAAAGAGCTTTCTACCCATGATCCGTTTTCTAGACGATAGCTTGTATCGCTTTGGTGATGGCTTATCTGAGAATGCTTTCCCGGGCATTAAAGTGGGGAACTTTCCTTGCCCATACCCTGCCCCGCCTAAGGCAGATAACGTGGTACAACTGGCGAATTATCGGAAATTTGCGAGGAAATAACAGTATAAGTAAAAGAGGTCGAATACTTCCTACCTAAGTAAGGCGACCCTATAAAAGGTCAGAGCCCAACCCCCACTTTGGTTCATTACCAGGAGCGCCACGACGCGGCAATCCATGGTTGGGACCCTGTGCAGACGTACAGAATGGATTGCCACGCTACGCTCGCAAAGACCACGCTTTGTCATCCTATGCTTTCCCTGTTGGTTATAGACGTATAATCCAACAACCAAAAGAGAGGGGCTGAGGCTTTATTTGTCTTTAGTCTTTGAAGACTGTTCGCAATGATAGCCGCCCTCTCTTGTTTAAGTAAATTTCGAACAGTTCATTGAGGCTAAGACCTCGTATTTAGGATTGCTGAAACTGCTTAAGCACCGGTATGTGCAACAGGAGAAACAAGAATGAAAGTGGTTGTAGGTATAGATGTTAGCAAAGACTGGTTTGATATTGCCTGGAAAGAAAATGACCGCATTAAAACTCAGCGCTTTGACTCCACTGCTAGTGGAATAAATCAGCTTATGAAGGCCACGCCAGCAGACGCAATTTACGTGATGGAAGCCACGGGCGTTTATCATGCTCGCTTAGCTGTCACGCTCTTTGAAACCGAGCGTAACGTGGCGGTGATAAACCCGTTAGTAATTAAGCGCTATGGGCAAATGAGGCTGTCTCGCGTTAAAACAGACACCGCTGATGCAAGCTTGATTTTGAGCTACGGCGAAAGCGTGGAGTTTATGCTCTGGAAGCCTGAGCCTCACCACATACAAGAGCTGAAAGTCGCTCAAGGCTGGCTAGACGACCTCACTGAAGACATGACACGCTTGTCTAATCGTGGGCATGCACAGAGCTACTTAGTGGTCAGAAGTGCAATGGTAGACAGGCAGTTTTTAAGGCGCAAAGAGCAACTTAAACAGGACATTACAGAGTGCGAAGCGCACTTGGAAAAACAAGTAAAAAAGCATTTTGCTGAGTTGTATAAGCTACTCAACAGTATTCCCTCAATCGGTAGTAAAACAGCGACTCAGTTGATTATATCTACGGGTGGATTTACTAAGTTTATTAGTATTAAACAGCTCAGCGCTTATGTAGGCGTAAGCCCCACGACTTACGAATCTGGCAGCTCTGTTAGAGGGCGAGGTGGCATAGCCAAAATGGGGCAAGGCCGGCTACGTCAACTGCTGTATCTATGCAGCTGGACAGCAAGAAAATGCAATCCATCCTGCGTGGCTCTGTATGAACGACTTCAAGCATTTGCAGTGGCAACTAAAAAAACAGCCTATTCACCAGAATTTGCTTGAAAAAAAGCACAGTTCATTGCGAGCGCAGCGCGGCAACCCAGAGACGATGAGCTTTTAACGTACGGCGTAAGGTGTTGAACGGTAAGCGTTGTTTCACACCATAAATAATACCGAGCTTAGCTCGGCATTTTGGTGTGTATTACTCGTCAGATCTCAGCCATTACTCACGAAAATCCTTTGGCCGCTTGCCACTGGGAAAGTCGTGAATATTATCCGGATAACCAGGTCTGGGCTGATGGGTAAAATACTCGGCCACATCCACCGCATCTTGATCATTAAGCACGCCCCCTTCGCCCCAACCGCCATGAGTATTGACGCCCATCGGCATATTGTACTTAATAAAGGCGGCGGCTTTATAGGTGCGCGCCATGCCGGCACCAAGATTAAAAGACTCGTCTCCCCATAAGGGCGGAAACGCCATAGTACCAGAGGCGTCTCGCCGTCCTTCGCCGTTGGCACCATGACAAGCCGCACATTGTTGGGCGTAAATGGCCGCCCCGCGCATTGGGTCTGGCGTTAGGCTCATGTCGATAGCGCCGCTGTTTTGGATTTGCACTTTAGCGCCGTGGGGTACGTCTTGCGCCAGCCATTTCATATAAGCAATCATGGCACGCATTTCTTTTGAGTCTTCTGCCAGCGGCTTGCCGTTCATGGAGCGCTGCATGCAACCGTTGATCCTATCTTCAAGCTGAAAGATGCGCTCTGCTCTGGGGTTCATTTGCGGGAACGAATTATAGGTATTGATATAGGGCGCCCCTTGGGGCTTTTTGCCTTGCGCCACATGGCAGCTATTGCAGTTCATGTGTGAGCCCACGTTGTCGGGCATCAGGTGCTTGGTTTCGTTCAGCAAGCGCTTGCCATACAAGATTTGTTCAGCATTTTCATGATGACTAATGTCGGCATCTTTGGGGATCACATAATCTGCCAAGGTTTGGCCGTCTTTATCCAATACCGAATAACGAGTGGGTTCGGCGGCGTGGCTGGCGCTAATGGTGAAACTCACAGCGGCACTCACTAATAGCGCCGCCACTAATGGGGTGAACCTGCTCCCCTGCAATGCTTTATTCATCTACACCTCTTGTGCTTGCGCTAGCGCTAGCGCCTGGACTAGTAACGGAGTGGGAGCCTGGGTTAGAAACTGTGTTAAAAACTAAATTCGGCGCTTTGTTGAGTAAAAATTTGCGAATATGATCAATCTGATTAGCGCTAATTTCTGGCGCCTGATTTTGCCAACCGTTACGGATAAAGTTGATCACCGCCACCAACTCTTGATTGCTTAAATGGTTAAAGGACGGCATGGCAAAATCCATCACATCCACATCATTACTCGGCGTCTTGCCGCCTTCTAGCGTGATTTGGATCACCGACTGCGGATTTTTGGCAAAAATGGCCGAGTTCCCCGCTAAAGCAGGAAACACCCGAGGCATACCTAAGCCATCGGCGCGGTGACAAACCTGACAGTTCTCCACATACACAGTGGCGCCTTTATCTAAATTCACACCCGCTTGTAACAAGGCGGTAGTGGTATCTTCTTTAGGTTCAAAGGCCAAAATTTTATTTTTGGCGGGCGGTAACTGCTTTAAATACGCCGCCATGGCGTTAATGTCGGCGTCAGTCATATAGCGAGTACTGTGCTCAATCACATCCGCCATGGCACCAAAGGCGGCGACCTTATCGGTACGGCCGGTTTTAAAGAACAGCGCCAGCTCTTCCTTACTCCAAGAATCCAATCCACGGGCTTCACTACGTAAGCTCTTCGCGCGCCAGCCATCAATCACGGCGCCAGACAAAAAGTCACTCTTCTCGAGCTTGGCCAGATTCATGGCTTTTTCTTGATACGCCAAGCCGCGCGGCGTATGACACGCGCCACAATGGCCGGGCCCTTCAATCAGATAAGCACCGTGATTTTCTTCTGGGGTTAATTGCTCATTAGCCACAAACTCTCGTTCCGGCGCAAATAACAGCTGCCACCAGCTCATGGGCCAGCGCATATTCAGTGGCCAAGGAATCGTCGACTCGCCGTTCGCTTGGTTTACGGCGTCCACTTCATGCATAAAGAAGGCGTATAGAGCCGCAATGTCTTCATCGGGCATAATGGCATAGGAGGGATACGGCATGGCCGGATACAAAGGTTGATTGTCGGCTCGCACCCCATGTTTCACCGCGCGGGTAAAATCCGCCAAACTATAGTGGCCAATACCGGTGTTGAGATCCGGTGTAATATTAGTGCTGTAAATGGCGCCTAATGGCGTTTGCATGGCCAAGCCACCTGCATAAGGCGCGCCGCCAGGCGTGGTATGACAGGCCGCACAATCGGCGGTGCGCGCAATATAAGCCCCTTGTTGAATAAGACGCGGATCGGTTAAGTCAGGCTGAGCACTGGACTCTCTCACCTGATCTGTATCGTTGCTGGCCCTGTGTTGACTGAGAAAATGGGCACCGAGCATGCCACCCCCTATCCCCACCGCAGCCAATGCGGCCAGCAGTGTGATTATTTTTGGTGTTTTGCCCATACGAGGTGCCCCTAAAATTACAATGTTTTCTTATTATAGGATGACCATTTATCAATATGGGCTCCATTGTGGTATCCCACATTTAGGTGCTGTTTTTGATCTGGCACAACTCATGGCTAAACTTATGCCTAAATAATGCTTAAATTACGCGCAACCAAAGCCAGCTAGGTGCATTTAACTCGCTTTTTCACGCATATTCGCCATCCAGCTGTCGACCCCTCGGCTGGCTGCAGTATACTGGCGGTAATTTACCAATAGTGATGAGTTTTTTGAGTGCACCCACTGAGTCCCGACGAACTAAATCCGATTTTTACCCTGCCTGAAATCAGCACCCTGAGCCAGCTGCCTCCTATAGCGTTCAGTGCACTGCAAGACAGAGCAGACTCCGCCTTTGCCACTCTTTCGGCCCTCAAAGCCGTGAATCCCATTTTATTATTAAATGGTTTTGCCGGTGTGGACTACGAAGAGCTGGTACACGACTTGGTCGCCAAGCATTCTGATCATGCTAATTTATTCGACCTTTGTTATGCGGAAAACTTAACGCACCCACAAAAGCCCATTTGGCTGCGATTGAAAGCCGGCAGCGGTTTAGTGTTTTGTGAGTTAGTTGGCCAACTATTGGAATTGTCGTCGCGCCATCTGGATGCGGAGCATATTGTGGAGCGTATCTTAAAGAAACAAGATAACGACCCCAAGGTTGCCAACTATCTGTCCTTATTGGCTCAGCACGTGGCCGCCGGTGAAGGCTTTAGCCATCCGGTGCTGATCAATCTTATGGTACATCGCCATGACGACAGCATGCCTATCGTGCATGCGCGCCAATTTACCCCTGAGCAATTGTTTGGTGCCGTGCACTTTCAAACCGAGCAAGGCTCCATTTTTAGTCATCATCATTTACTCGAGCCCGGTCTTATCCATCAGGCCAATGGCGGCTATTTAATCGTGCCCATCGAAGAGCTGCTTGAGCAGCCTAATTTGTGGTTCCGTTTAAAAAATGCGCTGGTTAGCCGCCAAATCGAGTGGAGCCGCCCCGCTGAAATGGCCGCCTTTTACTTTCAGCCAGAAGCGCCGCCGCTGGATTTTCATCTGATTTTGGTGGGAGATCGCTCAGCGGTCGCCGAGCTGTATTTAATGGATCGAGACTTAGATACGCTGGCCTTTTTGCGGGCTGACATCTTGCCAGAATGGGATGCCCGTGAAGATTTGCCGACTTATTTAGGCTATTTGGCGCATTTGCGTCAAAAATATCAATTGCTGGATTTAGATGCGAGCGCGGTGTTGCGTTTGTGCCGCTATAGCAGTCGTTTAACCGACCATCAGCATAAAGTATCCTTAGTTGAAGCGCAGTTAGTGGCCATGATGCAGCTGGCGGATGTGATCGCGCGCCGTGAGCAAAGTGACATTATCAGCGCCACTCATTTGATATTGGCCCAACAAGAGCAAGACCATCGTTTAAGTTTCTTAGTTGAGCAGTCAGATATCGGCGTACGCGACGGCCAATACCTAATGCAAACGCAAGGCAAAGCCGTTGGGCAAATTAACGGTTTGTCCGTTATTCAAATTATCGGCCACCCTTATGACTTTGGTGAGCCGGTGCGCTTAACCGCCACCGTACACTTGGGCGATGGCGATGTGGCAGACATTGAACGCAAAGCTGAATTAGCAGGCCATATTCACGCCAAAGCCATGATGATTATTCACGGCTATTTGTCGAACTTATTTGGGGCTGAGCACCCTTCACCCTTATCGGCTAACTTGGTGTTTGAGCAGTCTTACCATGAGATAGACGGTGACAGTGCCTCCTTAACCGGTTTGTGTGCTTTACTTTCTGCCATGGCCAAAGAGCCGATTTATCAACACTTTGCCGTAACCGGTGCGCTAGATCAGTTTGGTAATGTGCAGCCGGTGGGCGGCGTGAACGAAAAAATTGAAGGTTTTTATCGCCTGTGTAAAATTCAGGGGCTTACCGGTCAGCAAGGCATTATTTTGCCAGCCAGTAACCGTTTACAACTAAATTTATCTGATGAAGTGACCGCCGCGGTCAGCGCTGGCCAGTTTCATATTTTCCCGGTGGCCCGCGTAGAGCAAGCCATTGAGCTGCTTACTGGCAGCGTAGCCGGTGATGTGGAGCAACCAGATACGCTCTTTGGCCGCATTCGTGATCGGCTCGATGAGCTGAATGGTCATACTTTAGAACGTGGATTTTTACGGCGCTTGTTTCGAATTTAATTTCGGATTTAGTTTCGATTTAACAGTGATCGGACTTGTCTGGCGAACAAGTGTTCGCTAAAGTGACGCCAATTTACCATCTAGGCCTTTGCCTGAACATAATGGAATACTGTGACTATGTCTGAAGAACAGCCTCAAGCCTTGCCTTCGCAAAAAGAACTGGGCAAGCATAGCTTTACCCGTGAAGAATTACTGGCCTGTAGCCAGGGTGAATTATTTGGTCCAGGTAACAGCCAGTTGCCCGCTCCTAATATGCTGATGATGGACCGCATCATGCAGATCTCTGATGACGGCGGCGAGCACGGCAAAGGCGAAATCATTGCCGAGTTAGATATTAACCCTGATTTGTGGTTTTTTGATTGCCACTTCCCCGGTGACCCAGTGATGCCAGGTTGCTTAGGCTTAGATGCCATGTGGCAGCTGGTCGGCTTCTTCTTAGGCTGGAAAGGCGGCCCAGGTAAGGGTCGTGCACTGGGTGTAGGTGAAGTGAAATTTACCGGTCAAATTTTGCCAACTGCGAAAAAAGTGACGTACAAGATCACCTTAAAGCGCGTGATTTGGCGCAAGCTGATCATGGGCATCGCAGATGGTACCGTTGAAGTAGATGGCCGCGTTATCTACGAAGCCAAAGATTTGAAAGTAGGTTTGTTTACTGATACTTCTAAGTTCTAATCTTTGCGTGATAAGTGAAGGGTAAATTGTGAAGGGACAGAACATAGGTTTGGTGTTCCTCTTTACTCTTACCCATTTACTCTTCACAAAGTATTAGCATGAGTAACCAGCCAAAAGGCCCCGCTACCTGCGGGGCTTTTTTATTGCCGTCATCCTGATGACCATCAGGTTCTGATTTTGTAGTCCGCCACTTTAGTTTGCAGCCCCGGCACAGCGGGGATTTTTAAAAACAATCCTGCTTCGCAGGACCGCCGAAGTCCTCTTTACTAAATAGACGGGCGGTTACAAGATACCGTGTTTTTTGTGGGTGGCCTCGTTTTCAATAAAGAGTATGAGACACGGTTTTGGTTTGGCCGTCATCCTGATGCACATCAGGATCTGGTTTTAGGTCTTAATACAAAAAACGAGATACCGCGGCAAGCGCGGTATGACCGCAAAAGCTCGGTGTAAGTTTGGCCGTCATCCTGATGCACATCAGGATCTGCTTTTAGATTTTAATGCAAAAAACAAGATACCGCAGCAAGCGCGGTATGACCGCAAAAGCTCGATGTAGGTTTGGCCGTCATCCTGATGCACATCAGGATCTGCTTTTAGATTTTAATGCGAAAACAAGATACCGCAGCAAGCGCGGTATGACCGCAAAAGCTCGATGTAGGTTTGGCTGTCATCCTGATGCACATCAGGATCTCACTTTAGGTCTTACTGCAAAAAAACGAGATACCGCGGCAAGCGCGGCATGACAGCAAAAGCTCGGTGTAAATTTGGCCGTCATCCTGATGCATATCAGGATCTCGCTTTAGGTCTTACTGCAAAAAACGAGATACCGCAGCAAGCTCGGTGATTTGTGTAGAAGCCGCTTCAGCCGGCTGGTGGTGCGAAGCAGCACTGTGGTTATCGTCTGCGTGTCGCAGGCAAAAAAATACCCGCATGTTTACCATGCGGGTATTTTTGTTTTACTGCTTGCTGCACTTAACGTGCCGTAAGCGGCATTACCATATTACGCGTTGGCTTGGGCTTCTAATTCTTCCCAACGAGCGAAAGCGGTTTCGAATTCGCTTTCCGTATCGGCTAATTGTTGTAAGGCTTTTTGGGTGACGTCTTCGCTCTTGCTGAAAAAGTCAGGGGCGTTAACGGTGCCTTGTAGCTTTTCAATTTTTTGCTCGAGTTGTTCAAGCTTAGCTGGCAAACCTTCTAGCTCTTGCTGAATTTTATACGGCAATTTTTTAGCTTTAGGTTTGCTCTCTACTTTAGGAGCAGCTTCAACTTTAGCTTCTGGCTTGTTTTTGGCTTTTTCTGCCACCGGCTTACGATAAGACAGCTGATGCTGCATATCTTGATAACCGCCCACAAACTCGCTGACCTTGCCCTGCCCTTCAAATAACCAGCAATGGGTTGCCGTGTTATCGATAAAGTCACGGTCATGACTCACCAGTAATAAGGTGCCTTTGTAATCAGCCAGTAATTCTTCCAGCAACTCGAGGGTTTCTACGTCCAAGTCGTTGGTCGGCTCATCGAGTACCAAAAGATTGCTGGGCTTTAAGAATAAACGCGCCAGTAATAAACGGTTTTTCTCACCGCCAGACAAAGCTTTAACCGGAGTACGCGCACGCTTTGGCTCAAACAAGAAGTCTTGTAAGTAGCCTAATACATGGCGGCTGCGACCATTCACTTCAACTTCTTGCTTACCTTCGGCCAAGTTATCCATCACGGTGCGCTCGGGATCAAGCTGCTCGCGATACTGATCAAAGTAGGCCACTTCTAACTTGGTGCCGCACTTTAAAGTACCTGAGTCCGCTTCCAGTTTGCCGAGTAACAATTTGATCATGGTACTCTTGCCGCAGCCGTTCGGGCCGACCAAGGCAATTTTGTCGCCGCGCTGAATAAGCGTGGAGAAATCGTTGAGTAACAGGTTGTCTTCGTAGGCGAAGGTTAAGTTCTCCGCCTCAAATACTATCTTGCCTGAGCGACGAACATCATCCAGCGTGACGTTGACTTTGCCGACAGTTTCGCGACGTTCGCTGCGCTCAACGCGCAGCTCTTTTAGGGCACGCACGCGGCCTTCGTTACGGGTACGACGGGCTTTTACGCCTTGGCGGATCCAGGCTTCTTCTTGAGCTAAGCGCTTATCAAACAAGGCATTTTGATCTGCTTCTACGCGCAGCGCTTCTTCTTTATTGACAAGATAGTCGTCGTAATTGCCCGGCCAGCTAGACAACTTACCGCGATCCAAGTCTACGATGCGGGTTGCCATCTTACGGATAAAAGCACGGTCGTGACTGACGAATACGATGGCACCTTTAAAATCCAGCAAGAAGCTTTCGAGCCAAGCAATGGCGTCGATATCCAAGTGGTTGGTCGGCTCATCGAGCAGTAAAATTTCGGGATCGTTCGTTAACGCGCGGGCCAGTGCCACTTTACGCAACCAACCACCGGATAAATCGTTTAAGCGGGTATCGCCATTCAGTTCTAACAAAGTAAGACTTTGATTAATTTTAGTATCAAAGCCCCAGCCATCACAGGCGTCAATTTGCTCTTGCAGACGCATTAGCTCATTCATGGCTTTATCTGAAAAATCGTGGCCCACTACTTCTAACTGGTGGTGATATTTTTTGAGTATCTCACCGGTTTCAGCAAGGCCACCGGCCACATAATCAAACACAGTTTGATCGTCATCCACTTGCGGAGGATCTTGCTCAAGGCGGGCAATGTTAATGCCTTGCAATAACTGACGGCGGCCATCATCTAATTGCAGCTCACCGGCGATCACTTTCATCAGCGTCGACTTACCGGCACCGTTACGGCCAACGATACACACGCGCTCGCCGGCTAAAATATTAAATTCCACGCCATCCAATAAAGGGGCATCACCAAACGCTAGTTGCGCGTTTTGTAGGGTCAATAAACTCATTAAATCTCTCGATTAAAGGCAATAATGTCGGCGGCCGTAAAAGGCCAATCCAGCTCGCGGCCATCCATATGGCGCAACACCGGAATGCGCACCGCATAGGCTGCTAGCCACCGTTCGTCGTTGATAATATCTTCCAGCACAGTGCTGTTGCTTAAGCCCATTTGCTCAAGCAAGCCCCAAGCTTGTTCACACAGATGGCAACCATCTGTTGAAAATAGCGTTAAGCCCATGGCTGATTCCTCGCTACTCATAGCTAATACTCACTATCTAATTCTTCACTACCCTAATGCTTCACGACTGTGGCGTTTCGGCCCAGGTGATTTCCCAACAATTATGAATATGTGGGTTACGGGCGAAGTCTTTGGGTAGGCTGTTTTTGCTTACGTCTTTGGCTTTTAAGCCTAACTCTGCCAAGCCTTCTAAATCCATTTTAAACTGGCGCTTATTGTTGGAGAAAATCACCAAGCCATTCGGGCGTAAGTGCTTGCTCAACAAGCCCAGCAACTCCAGATGATCACGCTGAATATCGAAGTTATCTTCCATGCGCTTGGAGTTAGAAAAGGTTGGCGGATCGACGAAGATCAAGTCGTAGCTCTCACCTGGCTCGCGTAACCAGCTTAAACAATCAGCCTGAATAAACTGATGCTCACGGCCATTTAAGCCGTTCAGCGCCATATTGCGCTCGGCCCAACCTAAATAGGTGTTGGACATATCCACGGTAGTGGTGGACTTAGCGCCACCCAAACCGGCATGTACCGTCGCGCTGCCTGTATAAGCAAACAGATTTAAGAAATCTTTGCCCTTGGCCAATTCACCGATGCGCTTGCGGGTCGGTCTGTGATCCAAGAACAAGCCGGTATCCAAGTAATCGTATAAGTTCACCAGCAAGTTAGCGTTATGCTCTTGCACTTCCAACCACTGGTCTCGTCTGTCCAGCTTTTCATATTGCTCACGGCCCACTTGGCGTGCTCGTACTTTCATGATCAACTTATTAGCCGTCACACCAGTAACCGCCATGGTAGCTTGCACTAAATCGTAGAAACGACCGCGCGCCTTGTATTCAGGGATGGTCTTAGGGGCGGCGTACTCTTGAATAACGATATAATCTTGATAACGGTCGATGGCGGCATTGTATTCGGGTAAATCTGCATCATACAAACGATAGCAATCGATGTTTTCAGTCTTGGCCCACTTCTCGAGCTGCTTGATGTTTTTGGTCAGGCGATTCGCGAAATCCACGGCCAAAGGTCGCGCGGTTTTAGCGTCTGCAGCAATCTGATAATTACGCAGCTCACAGGCCAAGGCGCCGTTAAACAGCTTGTAGATTTTATCATGACGCAGGCGCAAGCAGCTCAGCAACTCCGGTGAGCTGGAGATCAAGCTGACATGCCAGCCTTTAAATTGCTCACGCAACCTATCACCCAGTAACTGATGCAAGCCCAACAAGGACGGAAATTCGCTTAAGCGCTCGCCGTACGGCGGGTTAGAAATAACCCAGCCGGTCTGCTCATCAACAATAGGATTGACTAAATTCTCGACCGTGCCTTGGCGCAAGTCAACAAGGTTGCCCACACCCGCTGCCATGGCGTTGTCTTGAGCAAAGCCCAGCACTCGCTTGTCTTGGTCAAAACCAATGAGCTGTACTTGAGTTTGCTTTAAACCACGAGTGGCTCGCACTGTGGCCTCGGCGCTGATCTCTTGCCAAGCATTTCTGTCGTGACCGCTCCAAGCCATAAAGCCAAAACGCACCCGCAATAAACCCGGCGCATGATCCGCGGCCATCAATGCCGCTTCTATTAGTAAGGTGCCCGAGCCACACATAGGGTCGACTAAGGGTGAGGTTTTATCCCAACCGCTGCGCAATAAAATCGCTACCGCTAAGTTCTCTTTAAGCGGTGCATCACCCGCCTGCTGGCGATAACCGCGCTGATGCAGTGCCGGGCCAGATAAGTCGAGGGTAATGCTCAGCTCATTATTACGCTTTAAATGCGCCAAGATCCGCACATCAGGCGTGCGTTTATCAACGTTAGGTCGTTCACCATGGCGCTTAGTTAAGCGATCCACGATGGCGTCTTTAATTTTTAAGCCACCATATTGGGTATTAGTAATGGCTTCGTTGGTGCCCGAAAAGTCTACCGAAAAAGTCTGTCCTGGTTGGATATGATCCTCCCACGCCACGTTTGCCGCACCCAGATATAAGTCCATATCGGTGCGCATGGTGAACTCGGTCAGCTGCAACATAATGCGCGACGCTAAACGCGACCACATACAGGCGCGGTACGCGGTGGCCAACTCACCCTTAAAGCCGATACCGGCCACAGTTTCCTGTAGATGAGTGGCACCTAACTGGGTAAGTTCATCAAGGAGCAAAGATTCCAAGCCTTTAGGGCAGGTAGCAAAAAACGGCAGTAGCATAGTCAGGCGTATCCAAACAAAAGAGGCGCACATTATACCTGAAAACAGAGAAGAGATTAATAGAAGCTAACAGGAGCGATGAATGATTGATTGATTTATAAGGGTACTTTGTTCGGTATGGCGCTCAAAGCTGGAAGATTCTGTATAATTTGCCGCGTATCGTACGTATTTGAAGCGTCTTGGCGTTATATTAGGCAAGTAGAATAAAGTTCTGCATCCGCGCTTGCATTCAGTGAGACAGATCACTAATATGCACAACCTGAGGACGCGGGATGGAGCAGTTTGGTAGCTCGTCGGGCTCATAACCCGAAGGTCGTTGGTTCGAATCCAGCTCCCGCAACCAACTCAGTGATAGCAATATCTTAAGTAAGAATTTTGTAGTAAAGTAGTACGGCATTAGCGTTTAAGTATCGGACGCGGGATGGAGCAGTTTGGTAGCTCGTCGGGCTCATAACCCGAAGGTCGTTGGTTCAAATCCAGCTCCCGCAACCACTTAAGTGTTATGTAGTATGTAAAGTAATAATGTACCAAGTTAGTATGAATAAAAAGTAAGCGTTAAGTATCGGACGCGGGATGGAGCAGTTTGGTAGCTCGTCGGGCTCATAACCCGAAGGTCGTTGGTTCAAATCCAGCTCCCGCAACCACTTAAACGTTATGCAGCATGTAAAGTAATAATGTACCAAGTTAGTATGAATAAAAAGTAAGCGTTAAGTATCGGACGCGGGATGGAGCAGTTTGGTAGCTCGTCGGGCTCATAACCCGAAGGTCGTTGGTTCAAATCCAGCTCCCGCAACCACTTAAACGTTATGCAATATGTAAAGTAGTAATGTACTAAGTTAGTATGAATAAAGAGTAAAGCGTTAAGTATCGGACGCGGGATGGAGCAGTTTGGTAGCTCGTCGGGCTCATAACCCGAAGGTCGTTGGTTCAAATCCAGCTCCCGCAACCACTTAAGTTTACAAATCAGTCTGTTCAAGACAATTATTCTACATTTACCTCAGCACTCCCCTACCCTTTCAAAACACGTTCAATTAAATATACCCCATGCGAACCTATGTTCGATTCTATCGATCCTGTCTTTCAGCAAGCTCACACAAAACATAGCCCAGCAGATTGCTATCTGTTGTAATATCGCTGTCAAACAAGCAGCACAAAGCCAACAGTAGAGCTCTCTACTGTTGGCTTTGTGCTTTAATTTTTCTTACTGGCGGCCAATCGTTAACCGACTTGCCTAATATCGTCGATATTGCTGATGATATCTAAACTAACCAGTCGATCGTTCATCACCTTAATGGCACTAAAGGTGTTGAGTTGCTTGCTGCCGGACAATAAGCGAGGTGCCGACAATGAAATGCACACAGATGCAGACGGTGAGGTTTCCACCACCATCATGGTGAGCTGTTCATTTTCTACATCTAAGCCAATGAGCTCGCCAAGCTCGGGTTGATGATAATCAGCTTGTGGTTCAAAAAACCAACTTTGAGGCATCAAGGGTTTATAAAATCGAGCCACGGCCACGCCATTTAACGCAGCTTGCACCCGTTGTGCTGATGAACCCATAGTGTTGAGCTGATCGATAAATCGATAATATAGGCCGGTATCTTCGACCGAAAAGCACTGATCTAATGAGGCAGAACACACTAAATGCTTCTCCATATAGGGGCTGCTAAATAGCATTTCCGCCCCCAAATCCAGCATTAGGTGTTTGTCTTCGCCCATAAACCAGCGCCACTGATCATTTGGTTGAAGTAACATCCAAGTCACACCTTTTAGTTATAAAACATTATGGTTTGATACTTGATAATAGACGTCATTTATCAAACCAAATGTTTAATTGTTCATTAATACGCTAACTTATAACCCATTTGGAGCTAAAGGTAAATTATGGTACGCCATGCCGCCTTTATAAATGGCGCGCCAATTGCTGAATAAGCTTTGGCCCTTGATAAATAAATCCAGAATAAATCTGCACCAAGCTAGCGCCAGCCGCCATCTTCTCACGACCTGCGGTCAATGAGTCGATGCCACCCACACCAATAATCGGCAAGTGACCATTTAAGCGACGCGACAATTCTTGGATAACCCAGGTGCTTTTACTTTGCACCGGTCGACCACTTAAGCCACCCGCTTCATGGGCATGAGGCAAATCAAACACTAACTCGCGATCCAGCGTGGTATTAGTGGCGATCACACCGTCGATATTAAAGCGCACTAAGCTGTCCGCCACTTGCTCAATTTCCGCCATCGACAAATCTGGGGCAATCTTCACCAGTAAGGGCACCTGCTTATTATGGATCAGCGCTAACTCAGCCTGCTTTTCTTTGAGCGAGCCTAATAAGTCATCTAGCGCTTCACCGTATTGTAAGCTACGAAGGCCAGGCGTATTGGGCGAGGAAATATTCACCGTAATGTAGCCGGCGTGAGCGTAGGCTTTTTCCATACAGATAATATAATCGTCTTTGCCATGCTCAATCGGGGTATCTTTATTTTTACCGATATTGATGCCGAGCACGCCGCTATAGCGGGCGCGTTTGACGTTTTCAATTAAGTAATCGATGCCGTGGTTATTAAAACCCATGCGGTTGATGATGGCGTCGGCTTGTTTAATACGAAACAGGCGCGGCTTCTCATTGCCCTCTTGTGCCTTGGGCGTCACGGTACCAATCTCAATAAAGCCAAAGCCCATGGCAGCGAAGGCATCGATGCAATCACCGTTTTTATCTAAACCTGCCGCTAATCCCACGGGGTTGTCGAAGGTTAAGCCCATTACCTCTACGGGATTAATAATTTGCGGCCGACGATATAAAGCCGCCAAGGCGTTATGTTGCGTTTTTGCCAACCCCTTGATGGTGAGCTCATGCACATGCTCTGGGTCACATTGAAACATTAGGGGTTTAGCCAGTGAATACACAGTTCTTATCCTTGTAAAAAAGCCCCGGTATTGACCAGGGCTTGGGTGTGGTGATGGCTATAGTTGGACTAAGCCCGCAATTAAACCGCGTTCACACAATGCAGATGCAGTAAATTCAGCTCGCGTAAAGCCACTGAGAACTGAGCAAACTCATGGCTAGAAGATGCCTTAAAGTCTGCTAATAAATGGCGCCAGCGGTTCAATGCTTGCTCATGTTCCTCAAGCCATTGGGCTAGCATATTAGCGCATTCATCGTTCGCATTACAGTATTTCAGCACTACAGCCGTGAGGCTACGCTGCTGATAATCCAAGTCTTCTCTAAATGCAGAACGCGCCTGTGCCTGCCAATGATTACTGACTTCTTGCTGGTTTATTTGGTCTAAGAACCAATGCAGCTCAAGCTCCACGCCCAAGTGGAAGTACAGCTTGGCCACCACTTTTATGTCTTTGCCTTTTTCTTTGGCGATTTGTGCCAAGTCTAGGCATGAGAACGCGCTACTTAACTGCGCCACTCGCTCGGCGACAGATTGCGACACGCCTTGGGCCGTGAGTTCGCTCACTTCCTGTTTAATCTCCGCCACTTCTGACTCAACCATCACCGAGTACAAGTCTTCTGCCAAGCTGGCATAAGCGGGTTTAAAGAGAATGATGGCTTGCTCGATAGACAACTTACGATCCCGGTTACGCAACAGCCAGCGAGTCGCACGACGAACCGTACGTCTCACTTGAGTAAAGAGTGCTAACTGCACAGCGGCCGGCGCTATATTATCCAGTGCTTCAATATCACGCAGCAGAGCGTCCATACCAAACACCTCACGCGCTATCATAAAGCTGTGCGCAATATCGCAGATGCTGGCGCCGGTTTCGTCTTGCAAACGCATGGCAAAGTTAAAGCCCATGTCGTTAACCATGATGTTGGCCAAACGGGTCGCAATGATCTCACCCCGTAACGGGTGAGCCATCAGCGCTTCACCAAACTGCGCCACTAACGGTTGAGGCATACTCAGCGGCAATAATTGGGCGATAAAATCATTGTCGGTGATCTCGCTAATATTAAGCGTCTCTTTCAAGGTCATCTTGGCGTAAGCCACCAAAATCGCTAACTCAGGACGCGTTAAGCCGCTACCTACCGCCATGCGTTCAGTCAGCTCATCGTCGCTCGGTAAATACTCTAATTGACGATCCAGCTTGCCTTTACGTTCTAGCCAATGAATAAAGTGCTGCTGCTCTTTGATTGCCGCCGCCCCACTGTGCTCGGTAATCGAAATTGTTTGCGACTGGCGATAGGCGTTGGTCAGCACTTTGTTGGCCACATCTTCCGTCATGTCGAACAGTAACTGGTTGCGGTGCTCCATGCTCAGCTCGCCTTTATCGACCAAAGTGGTCAATAAAATCTTAATGTTTACTTCGTTATCGGAGCAATCTACCCCGCCTACGTTATCGATAAAGTCGGCATTAATGCGCCCACCTTGGCTGGCATATTCAATGCGGCCTAGCTGAGTACAACCTAAGTTACCACCTTCGCCGACGATGCGGGTACGAAGCTGTGCGCCATTAACACGTACTGCATCGTTGGCGCGATCACCCACGTCGTTATGACTTTCCCGCGTGGACTTCACATAAGTGCCGATGCCGCCGTTCCAAATCAAATCCACTTTGGCCATCAGCAAGTGATGAATGACTTCCGTTGGTGCCAAGCTCGTTTTATCCGTATCCAGTAGCTGCTGCATTTCAGGGCTTAAGCTAATAGACTTAGCCGAGCGCTCAAACACACCGCCGCCTTTAGAAATCAAACTTGCATCAAAATCGCTCCAGCTTGAACCCGGCGTGTTAAATAATCGCTCTCGCTCCACATAGGTGGCCGCCGCATTGGGGGTGGGGTCAATAAAGATATGTAAGTGGTTAAAGGCACCCACCAGACAGGTGTGTTCTGAGCGCAACATGCCATTACCAAACACATCACCGGCCATATCGCCAATGCCGACCACGGTAAAGTCTGTGGTTTGGCAGTTAATATTCAGCTCTCGGAAGTGGCGCTTCACCGACTCCCAACCACCGCGAGCGGTAATGGCCATCTTCTTATGGTCGTAGCCTACAGAGCCGCCAGAGGCAAAGGCATCCCCTAACCAATGCTGGTATTCAGCACTGATTTCATTGGCAATATCAGAGAAAGAGGCGGTGCCTTTATCGGCGGCCACCACCAAGTAGTAGTCATCTTCGTCGTGGCGTACTACGTCTTTAGCCGGTATCACCACGCCTTCAATAATGTTGTCGGTCACGTCTAACAGCGCGCGAATAAAAAGACGATAACAGGCCTTACCTTCGGCTAAGAAAGCAGCGCGATCGCCCTCTGGCAGTTGCTTACACACGAAACCGCCCTTGGCACCCACGGGCACAATCACGGTATTTTTTACTTGCTGTGCTTTTACCAGACCTAATACTTCGGTGCGGAAGTCTTCACGACGATCCGACCAGCGCAAGCCACCGCGCGCCACTTTACCCCAGCGCAAATGCACGCCTTCTACTCGCGGCGAGTAGACGAAAATCTCAAACATCGGTAGCGGTTGCGGCATGTCGCTAATGGTGGCTGGCGCCAGCTTAAAGGAGATATAAGCCTTGGGCTCGCCATTGGCCGCAGTCTGATAGAAGTTGGTACGAACCGTGGCTTCAATCATTTCCATAAAACGGCGAATAATACGGTCATCATCGAGGTTGGCGACTTTATCGAGCTCTGCTACTAATTGCTGATGCAGCTCAGCTTCTTGCGTCGCGTCTTGGGTTTGCAGCAAAGAAAAGCGCTGTTCAAACAGCGTAAACAACAATTGAGCTAATTGCGGATAACGGGCCAAGGTTTCTTCAATGTATTGCTGGCTAAAGCTAACGCCAGTTTGGCGCATATATTTAGCATAACCGCGTAATACGCTGATATCACGACCGGTAAGATCACTGGCCAGCAATAAGCGGTTAAAGCCGTCGTTTTCCAGCTCTTTATTCCACACTTGGGCAAATGCCTGCTGAAAACGGGCTTGGCAATGGTCAAGATCGAGCGGCGCGCCTGTGTAGGACATGGAAAAGTCCAATACCCAGTAAGTGTCATCGCCACAACTTACCTGATGCGGAGTTTCACCTATGATGCGCAGGCCTAAGTTTTCCAGCATTGGCATCACATCAGATAAATGGATGGGCTCATTGCGGTGATAGAGCTTAAGGCGCACGCGATTAGAGTCGGGCTTTTCTTCTTGGGCGCGATAAAACAACATGCCCAGTGGCTGCTCATCACTGAGCGCCTCCAGTTTTTCAATATCGGCCACGGCAGAGCCGGGCATTACTCTTTCAGTGTATGAATGACCAAAAGCGGCACCGTATTTATCGAACAGGCGCTTACCTTCGGCTTCGCCCAAGCTCACGGATAACGCTTGGCTAAATTGATCTTCCCAACTGCGGGCGGCTTCGATTAAGTTTGCTTCAATTTTATTCACATCAATGTCCATTGCGTTATCTTGCACCCGAATTAAATAGTGGGTGCGTGCAAATACGCCCTCAGAAAAGTAAGTGCTAAATTCCACTTCTTCTTCTGAACCAAAGTAATCTTGTAGAATTGCTTGGGTTTTTTGGCGCAACGTAGTGTTAAATCGCTCTTTGCTGACATACACCATGCAAGAGAAAAAGCGTTCAAATAAGTCACGGCGCACAAACAGCCGCGTCATGTCCCGCTCTTGCATGCCCAGCACACCCATACCTATGGTAGTGAGCTCTTGCTCGGTGGCTTGAATAAGCTCATCGCGCGGGTAGCTTTCCAGAATATTAACTAAGGATTTATAGGCGTGACTGCCCGCCACTAAACCAGAATGAGCCAAAATACGGCGTAACTTAGCGCCAATCAACGGAATATCGAGGGCACTCAAGTTATAGACATTCGAGGCATAAAGACCGATAAAGCGGTCTTCACCTATCACCCTGCCCTGAGCATCGAAGCGTTTAATGCCGATGTAATCTATATAAGACGGTCTGTGAACCCGAGATTGATGATTGGTTTTGGTAAGAATTAAAATGTTTTTATTTAACGCCGCCTCGCGCGCCGCTGGGCTCAAATCACTGAGCACTAACGGCTGGGCGTGGCTGATGTTACGCAATAAACCTAAGCTGCTCTCTAGCTCCGGCAATAGCTCTTGAGACTCGCCCTCACCGGTTAATTGATAGCGACGATAGCCCATAATGGTGAACTTGTGATCCACCACCCAGTTTAAAAACGCTAGCGTCTCCGCCATTTCATTGGGGTGCGCGCCGCAGGCTTGGGTAGGTAGCTCGGTTATCACTTGCTCCAAGCGCTGCACCAGGGGCTGCCAGTCAGACACCACTTGCAGCACTTCTGTGACCACAGACACTAATTCGGCGGTTAAGGCATCACGGGTTTCTGGAGCGGCTAAGCGGTCTATTTCAATTAAAAATGCGGTTTCAAGCGCTTGATTGGCGCTGGCTTGCTCCTCGTTTTGTTCCTGCTCTCGCTCTCTGATTTCGGTGAGCTCACCTTTTGCATCGCGTACCACTTGCATGGGTTGATGCAACATAAGGTGCGAGGTGATGCCCATGCGGGTGAGCACCATGCGAATGGAGTCCACTAAAAATGGCGCATCGGTACAGATCACTTCTACCAAGGTATGCGGTGACTGCCAGCCGTGACGGCCGAGCTCTGGGTTATAAACCCGCACATGTAAAGCAGCGTCTGGACGCGTAGCAAAGGCTTGCCATAAGTTAATGGCTGCGCCGTACACATCGCTGGCGTTACGATGATACAAGTCATAATCAGTAATGCCGCTGTATAACTGAGTGACGAAATTGTTCACTAAGGGAGCGAGGGGTTCTGGGAATTTATCGGTGATGTGCTGGGCTACATTATCGAGCAAAACGGATCTTGCTGCGGATTTAAATGCCATATCTTATCTTCCTCGAATACAAGCAAGAGCCAAAAGAGCTTAACGCCCTCAGGTAATAAAACAGTGTATGCCCGCCTTATATTGAATGCGAGTAGCACGCGGGGAAAAGATGCTAAAGCATCGACTCGATCACTGCTTCATAGAATATTGTGCAGCTTGCTACTCTCTCAAACCCGATACGAGTTTGCAAGTTAATGAATAAGTTAGTAAAAATATTGAATAGTTATTAAGGAGAAAAAGAAAGCGCTGCGTTGAATGCGATACGCTATAAACACCTTTGCGGTTGGTTTTGACCTTGTAGGAGCCAATTTATTCGGCTCGGTTTTCTGTAATTAAAAATCATCCGCTAACGCTGGTGTTGTTTAAGAACAAAAAAATACCGAGACAAGCTCGGTATAAAGTGTTTATTTGGGTCATAAGGCGCAACGCCATCTAACGACTACAAACGCATTAGCTGTTGAAATTGATTATCACTATTGAGAGTGATTTCAAAATAACCCTGTAGGCCATCGTGACTGACGAAGCTGCGAAAGTGGTGCAGCGCAATTTGCAGCCGCAGCCCTTGTTCGGTTTGTACCGATAAGGCCGCGGTGCGACCTTGGTAGTATTGCAACAGCTGCGGCCGCGAAATAGCCAAGCGAAACCGCAGCCGACGCATTAAGCTAGCGCCTTGGCAATTTTCTCGTACAAATCACCGGACAACTCAGGCAATGCCATCAGTTGATTTAACCGATCCTTAATTAATCCCTGGCGGACATCATCCAAACGCGCAAACTGGATCAGAGGCGTAATTAAACGTGATGCTATTTGCGGGTTACTCTTATTAAGCGCAATCAGCACCGACACTAATACGTCATACCCGCCGCCATCTAAACGATGAAAAGCCAGCGGATTACCGTTAACAAAGGCGCCAATTACGGCCCGCACCCGATTAGGGTTATTCAAACTAAAGGTGGGGTGTGCCATTAATTGCGCAATGCGCGCTAATACATCCTCCCCCGGGGCCGTGGCTTGCAAGCGAAACCAATTATCCAGCACTAAGCCATCGTGCTGCCATTTATGCTCAAAGTCCGCCAGCATAGCGCTCGCTTCACCTAACTCCGCTCGCACCGCCGCCTTCATGGCACCCAGCGTATCTGTCATATTATCGGCTTGCTGATATTGCGTTTGTGCCAAGCCGCCATCACCGGCTAACGCTAAATAGCTGAGCGCCACGTTCTTCAGTGCACGTTTGCCGATATCTTGATGATCAATGCGATATTGTGGCGTCAAATGTTGTTGGTAGGCACGGCGCCACAAGGGAGTCAGTGCTTGCGCTAGCGCTAACTGCAGCTCGGCATGTACTTGGCCTAAGACACTGATATCAACCTGCTCAAATAACTCCAGCAAGCTGTTGATATCCGGCAAGGCCAGCATCTCGGCTTGCAAGGCAGCATCCAAGCTTTGATCGTCGAGGGTGGCGCTAAATACCTCTAACAAAGCTTGAGGCAACTGTACCGTCTGCTGGCTTTGCTGTTCCGTCTGTGGGCGTTGCAATCGCGACACATTGTCGCGTACCGCATTGTTAATCAGCATTTGCACCGCATCCCAACGCACAAACTCATCGATACTGTGCTTGGCCAACAAGGTGAGCTGAGCATCGGTATAGTCATATTCGAGTTTTACCGGTGCTGAAAACGACTGCAGCAAGGCTGGCACGGGGCGCGTGGGAATATTTTCAAACACAAACTCGTGCTCGGCTTCCATTACATCCAATATCGGACTGACACTTTCGCCGTGCAAGGTGAGCATTAATGGCTCGCCTTGCTGTGTATACAAGGCCACGCTTAAGGGAATATGCAACGGCAGCTTTTGCGGTTGATCCAAGGTGGGCGGCGTATGTTGGCGCACGGTTAAGGTATAGCGCTGGCTGCTGGCATCATAATTATCGCTCACCTGTAACACAGGCGTACCCGACTGGCTGTACCAGCGGGCAAAACGCGTTAAATCGCGCCCGCTGGCCTCACTCATGGTGCTAAGAAAATCTTCACAGGTAGCCGCTTGGCCATCAAAGCGTTGTAAATATAACGCCATGCCCCGTTGAAATGCCGTTTCACCCACTAGGGTGTGCAACATGCGGATCACTTCTGCGCCCTTCTCATACACGGTTAGGGTGTAGAAGTTGTTCATCTCAATCACCGCATCGGGGCGAATGGGATGCGCCATAGGGCCGGCGTCCTCGGCAAATTGTGGGCCACGCAAGGTGCGCACATTTTGGATGCGATTAACCGTGCGCGAGCCTAAATCCGAAGAGAACTCTTGGTCACGAAATACCGTTAAGCCTTCTTTTAACGACAACTGAAACCAGTCACGACAGGTCACGCGATTACCGGTCCAGTTATGAAAATATTCATGGCCAATGACCCGCTCTACATCCAGATAATCCGCATCGGTGGCGGTATTGGCATCAGCCAACACAAACTTGGAGTTAAAGACGTTTAAGCCTTTGTTCTCCATGGCGCCCATATTGAAGAAGTCCACCGCCACTATCATGTAGATATCGAGGTCGTACTCCAAATGACAGCGCTGCTCATCCCAGGTCATGGACGCTTTTAGGCTGTCCATTGCATGTTCTGCCCGATGCAAATTGCCCTTATCGACGAAGATTTCCAGCGCCACCTCGCGACCACTGAGAGTGGTAAAACTGTCGCGCAGTACATCAAAATCACCGGCCACCACCGCAAACAGGTAAGCAGGCTTAGGAAACGGGTCTTGCCATTGTACCCAATGACGACCGTCATCAAGTGTGCCTTCATCCACCTTATTGCCGTTCGACAATAAATAAGGGCAAGTGGCGAGGTCGGCGGTAATACGGGTGCTGAAACGCGCCAATACATCGGGGCGATCCAAATAATAGGTAATACGGCGAAAGCCTTGTGCTTCACACTGGGTGCAAAAGGCGGAGCCGGATTTATACAGTCCTTCTAGCGCCGTATTGGCCGCCGGATCCAGCTCAGTTTTAATGGTCAGCACAAATTCTTGCGGCAGTTGCGACAAGATTAAACTGCTGTCCGTTTGCTGATACTGGCTAATATCGATGCCATTTACCGCTACTTGTAACAAGGTTAACTGCTCACCATCCAGCACCAAAGGCTCATCGTGCTCTCCATTACGGCGCACACGACTGATGGCCACCACTTGGGTGGCGTTGTCGTGCAGCTGAATGTCTAGGTCTAGAGTATCAATCCAGTAATGAGGTGCTTGATAATCGTCACGATATTGCACTTTAGGATTTATTTGGGTCATAGCGGAGGCCTCGTTAATTAGGGGAAAAAGCAGAATAAAAAAAGCCCGGCACTGTGAATACAGGCCGGGCTTTGTGAGGTTTAGCCCTGAGCGCGGACCAGATCGGCGGTAATGCGTGCCGCTTCTTCCAAATAGCTGTCTTCTGGCTCAAAGTCGGTGGGCGTGTCATCTAAGTCAGAGACAGTATCTAAACCCGCCCGCTTTAAGCGGTCGTTTAAGCGTGCCAAGGCTTTGGCATCTTGCTCTTCCATCTCGGCCTTGCGCTCGGCAAGATTGAGTGACATTGAATGTTTGTCTTTGAGTTTTTTGTATTCTTTAATATCTTCAAACACATACACAAATTCAGGGTCTTGCTCAATACGGGCCTGATGGCGCTGGCGCAAGGGGCCGAACAGCGGCGTAAGATCTTGTACTCGCTCATAATCTAAGCTGTCCACTTGATCCCACGGCAAGGCGTTTTTCTCCAGACTTTCCCCGGTTTCTTCGGCCGCAATGGGCGTTGGGAAAGGAATGTCTGGCTTCACGCCTTTATTTTGGGTACTGCCGCCGTTAATGCGATAAAACTTGGCAATGGTGAATTGCACAAAACCCATGGGGTGTTCATACAAGTCATACATGCGCGACAAGCTGCGATGCTGCTGTACCGTGCCCTTGCCAAAGGTATTTTCGCCCAAGATGACTGCACGACCGTAGTCTTTTAAGGCCGCAGCAAAAATCTCGGAGGCAGAGGCAGAATAACGGTCAACCAGCACCGTCATCGGACCCGCGTAGGCCAACAAATCATCGTCATCGCCATTCACCGAGATTCGGCCCAAGCCATCACGAATTTGCACCACAGGACCGCTTTTAATAAACAGCCCAGTTAAGGTAGAAGCTTCGGTTAACGCACCGCCGCCGTTACCGCGCAAGTCAATCACCAAGCCTTTAATCTGCTCTTTTTTCAGCTTAGTAATTTCTTTGGCAACATCCGTGCTCAAGTTGACGTAAAAGCTCGGTATTTCAATCACACCGATATTTTCACCGTTTACCTCAATAACTTTGCCGCTGGCGGCTCTGTCTTCAAGGCGCACCGTATCTCGGGTGATCTCCACTAATTTAGGCGTGCCGCTTACCGCTTTGCCACGCTGAATTTGTAGCCACACTTGCGTGCCTTTTTTGCCTTTGATTAAGTCCACGACTTCATCTAAGCGCCAGCCAATCACATCGGTGATTTTATTGGCCGCTTGGCCCACGCCAATAATACGGTCATCTGGCTGTAATTCACCAGACTTAGCCGCAGGCCCGCCCGGCACCAGTGAGCGGATCACCGTGTAATCATCTTCACCCTGTAACACGGCACCTATGCCTTCGAGCGAAAGGTTCATTTCGGTCTCAAAACGCTCAGCGTTACGCGGGCTTAAATAACTGGTGTGGGGCTCAATGACGCGAGCAAAGGCATTAGTAAAGCTTTGAAAGGCATCTTCACTTTCACTTTGCGCTAACCGCTTAATGGCATTGTTATAGCGCTTGGTGAGCGTTTCTTTGATCTCTTCCCAGTCTTTATCCGTGAGGGCTAAGCTAAGCGCATCGTATTTGACTCTTTGTTGCCAAAGAGTATCGAGCTCTGCCTGGCTGGTCGGCCAGTCGGCCTCACGTCGGTCAAACTGATATTCATCATCGTTATCAAAGGTGATGGGCGTATCAAGTAACGATAGAGCGTACACAAACCGCTCATAACGCTTTTTCAAGCTTTCGTTATACATCTGATAGGCCACATCTAACTGCCCCGTTCTGAGGGCGTCATCAAAACCATCTTGATAACGCTCAAAGCGCTTGATGTCAGCTTGAGTAAAAATATTCTTACCGAAATCAAGACTCTCAACATAACGCTCAAATATCAGCTCAGAAAATGCGTTATCAAGCTGAAACTGACGATAATGAGAACGGGTGAACAGCGCGGCAACCCGCTTGCTGGCAGCCGCATGCTGACTTTCTGGTGCCAATACAGGAATGGCGGAAGCATCCGTGGTCGGCGGTACCGCCCAAGCAATACTCGCCGCCATGATGCCGGCGGCTACCAAGGACAAACGAATTCCGTGACTGATCAAACCCTACTCCTTAAAGAATAAGATGCTCAAATTTAACGCGTAGCGACAGGCCCGTTTTCAATTCAACCTGCACGTCATCGCGCGTAATTTCTTTAACAGTAGCGGCCACTGGCGACGAGCCCAGTAATACTCTGACATCTTGTGCGACTTTTAAGGTCGCAGGATCAACCGGCTGCTGCTTAGCCTGGGGCTGTGCGGCAGGCTTTGGCTGAGACTCAAGCTTAGCTTTAGATTCTGACTTAGGCTGAGTTTTAGCTTTTGGCTTGGCTTTTTTAGCGGCAGGCTTGTCTTTGCGCGCACCAAAAACTTTTTCTTTGCTCTCTTTGAGTGCGCCTTTGGCATGCTCAACGTGCTCTTCGGTCAACTCGCCGCACGCTTCGCCATCTAAACCAACACGGGTTTGACCCGCTTTTAAGCCATGCAGGTAGCGCCAGCTTGACGTGTACTGGCGTAACGCCGTACGCAATAACGTCTTAGACACCTTAGGATCTTCACCTAACTGAGCGGCTAGATCCTGAAAGATACCTATTTTTAAAGGCTTGGCTTCGCCGTCGGCGATAAAGCACTGAGGGAAGCGTTCTGCTAAGTAAGCAATGACTTCTTTACTGTTTTTCAATTTTTCCGAGTTTTCCATGAAATACCTTGGTTTAAGACCTAAGGGCGCACCGCCCACTGAAACTGTGCATATTATAAAGAGCGCGCAGACAAAAGCGACCCCGACGTTACAGTAAGGGACTCACTGCCGCTAGCCAAAGCCGTAATCCGGCCTCATCTTGCTCATCAAAGCGATCAAACGAGGGGCTGTCAATGTCCAATACCCCCCAAACATGCTCGCCGTCACTTAATGGCAGCACTATTTCCGAATTGCTGGCCCCGTCGCAGGCGATATGGCCAGAAAATTCATGTACATTAGCCACGCGCTGAATGGTGCCTGTGGTCACCGCCGCCGAGCACACGCCTTTGCCCAAGGGTAGACGCATGCAGGCCGGCTTGCCTTGAAACGGCCCCAGCACTAGGCTGTCTTGCTCACGCAAATAAAAGCCTACCCAATTAATGTCATCGAGCGCTAAATTCAGCAAGGCAGATAAATTGGCAAGTTTCGCCAGTCGATTAGGTTCGCCCTCACACAAGGCAACGGCTTGCGCGGTAAGACTGTTATAAAAATCAGATTTTGTAGACATAGTCATGTTTGTATACGAGAAAGCCGTTAAATTTTGCTTAACTTACCTGCCCTTTCTCCAAATGAAAACCCAGCGAGGGTGATTGATGGATAAAAAAAATTCCCTGACGCCGTATTTACAGTGGTCAGATATTGTCAATATGATGCGAAAACGCAAGTCTGCGCTGATTTATGCACATATTTTTGCCTTATGCGGCACCCTATTAGCCGTGCCCGTGCCGTTGCTAATGCCGTTATTGGTTGATGAAGTTTTGCTCGACCAACCGGGCCGTTTACTCGCCGGCTTAAGCTGGGTACTCCCCAGCAATTGGCAAACTGGGGTAGGCTTTATTTTAGCCATCTTAGTCATCACCTTATTGCTGCGTATTTTTTCCTTGGTGTTTAATATTATTCAAGGTCGGCAATTTGCGCGGGTGGCCAAGCACCTCACCTTTCAAATTCGCTCCTTATTAGCCAAGCAGTTGATGCGCACGCCCTTGCGCGCGTTTGAGTCGGTGGGTGCGGGCAGCATTAGCTCCCACTTTGTGACTGACGTAGAAACCCTCGATAAATTCTTAGGGGAAACCCTCAGCCGTTTGCTGATCAGTTTGCTCAGCGTGATTGGCACCGCCGTGGTGTTACTGTTACTGAGCTGGCAGTTGGCGTTATTTATTTTACTGCTCAATCCGGTCGTGGTGTATTTCTCAAGCCGCCTGGGTGCCAAGGTTAAGCATTTAAAACGCAATGAAAACAGCGCCTTCGAGCTGTTTCAGCAAGCCTTAATCGAAACCCTAGACGGCATTCATGAAATTCGTGCCGCCAACCGTGAGCGTCATTACTTGTTACGGGTGATTGACCGTGCCCGCGGCGTGCGCGATACCGCCATCGATTACGCTTGGAAGAGCGAAGCGGCCAGTCGCGCCAGTTTTTTGCTGTTTTTATCTGGGGTAGAGCTGTTTCGCGCCGCGGGGATGATCATGGTGTTATATACCGATCTTACCGTGGGCCAGATTTTTGCGGTGTTCAGTTACCTGTGGTTTATGATGGGCCCAGTACAAGACCTACTGAATATGCAGTATTCGTTTTATGCCGCCAGTGCCGCTCTCAAGCGCATCAATAACATGCTGGCCTTAGGCACAGATACCGATACCGAAAAAGATCCTCATACCATAGGTGCTGAACAAAGAGATACGGGCACGCACCACAATCCGTTTTTGGGCGCCACTACCCTGCCCATTAACGTACAGGACTTAAGCTTTTCCTATAACGGTGAACGTAAGGTGCTAGATGCAGTAAATCTGCACATTAACGCCGGCGAAAAAGTAGCACTAGTGGGTGCCAGCGGCGGCGGCAAGTCGACCTTTATTCAATTGTTATTAGGCTTATATCCGGCCGACAGCGGCGACATCAGCTTTGGCGGCGTAAGCAGCCAACAAATTGGCTTTCCCACTATTCGCGAGCACATTGCCACAGTGTTACAACAGCCGGTGCTGTTTAACGACACCGTGCGGGCCAACTTGTGCTTAGGCGATGAGCATGAAGATGCAGCGCTGTGGCAGGCATTGAAAGTGGCGCAATTATTTGAGGTGGTGTTCGCCATGACTGAAGGGCTAGACACCCAAGTGGGTCGGCGCGGCATGAAGCTCTCTGGCGGCCAACAGCAGCGCTTAGCCATCGCCCGCATGGTGTTAAAAAATCCGGCCATCGTGATTTTAGATGAAGCCACTTCGGCACTGGATACCGACACCGAAAACAAGCTGCATGCGGCACTGGAAGACTTCTTACGCGGACGCACCACCTTGATTGTCGCCCACCGCTTAAGCTCGGTACGACAAGCGGATCGAGTATTGGTATTTGAAGACGGGAAAATCAGCCAGTCTGGCACTCATCATGAATTGTTGGCGCAAGAAGGCTTGTATCGGACTTTGTATAATTAATGGTTAGTGAGGCAGAAATACAGCGCCGAGCGCCCGGCTCCAAGCGCCCAGCTAAACAAAATAACAGTGGCACCGGGTTCGGCATGGTGCAGCATAGCTGTAGCTTTGCGGTAGTCGCGTTTTTTAACCGCGAAAACCTGCGCAGCAGCTTCTGATGTAACAAGCTAACCCGTGAGGCGTGAGGCGTGAGGCGTGAGGCGTGAGGCGTGAGGCAAAAATACAACGCCGAGCGCCCAGTTCCAAGCGCCCAGCTAAACAAAACAGCAGTGGCACCGAATTCGGCATGGTGCAGCAAAGCTGTAGCTTTGCGGTAGTCGCGCGTTTTAACCGGCAACGCCGGTTCTGAGATCACAAACCCAACTGTTGTCAGGAGATGTGAGGCGTAAGACAGTTTGCCCTGCACGCCTCACTATTCCCGCCTCATTGCTACTGCTCAAGCCACGGCGTGTATTTGGTCTGCTGGCTCATCAGCTACATCGTCTGTTGTTAGCTCAGCGTCTGCGGCTTTACTGGCGGGTTTAGCGGCCTTTTTGGCGGGTTGCTTTTTGGGCCCACTGAGCAAGTCTTGGTTTTCGGCCAAGAATAGCGCTAAGGCTTCGCGATCGGTTTCATTTAATGAGATCGGTGCGCGCTCAAGCACTTCATCTAAGTGTTCTGCCAAATCGAGTAGACGATCGTAGGCATCGGCTTCTTTTTTATTGGTAAACGTCATTTTTTCGATTCCGTTTCTAACCACGAGATACTGTATTGTCACTGCCATAACTGACTCCTTATCTGTATGGACATACAGTAATATTATGTACTCTCAGTTGCAAGCCTCGCGTATTAACCAAGGTAAATAATTGAGTCCATTTTTATGCTTATACTTGGCACCGGGTTATGACTTTGCGGCGCGCTTAGGCTTATACTGGGCTGTTTTTACGCTCGGGACTGGCAAGCTTCGCTATTGTGGTCGATAGTTTGAGGGTGACGCCGCAATTGTGGCGTCGCACTAGCGCACGGCTCAATAGATGAGCCATTCCCCTAGGCCAGGTACACGGATTTCGTACCTGGCTTTTTTTGCTTTATTTTTGTCGACAATCGCAGGGAGCGCTTGTTTGCTTGGAGGACTGCGCGACGTATGTCTGCTAATGCATCGTTACCGTTAATTATCTTGCTCGGCGCCGTTTCCGCCCTTACCCCACTCGCCATCGATATGTATCTGCCGGCCATGCCAGCTATTGCAGAAACGCTGGGCTCTAACTCCCATCGCGTGCAAGCCACGCTCGCCGCCTACACCGGTGGCTTTGCTTTGGGTCAATTGTTGTTTGGCCCTTGGTCCGATGCCAAAGGCCGTCGCCCCGTGCTGTTAGGTGGCATGGTCGTGTTCGCCATCGCCGCCATGCTCTGTGCCATGGCCACCAGCGTAGAAAGCCTCACTTGGCTGCGCGCCGCTCAAGGCTTTGCCGGCGCGGCTTCAGCAGTGGTAGTGCAAGCCTTAGTGCGCGACTTATTTAATCGTGAAGACTTTGCCCGCACCATGTCCTATATCACGCTAGTGATGACGCTCGCCCCCTTAATCGCCCCCATGCTGGGCGGGCATTTGGCCCACTGGTTTGGTTGGCGCTCTATTTTTTGGGTGTTAGCGGGCTTTACCGCCATTATTGCCCTGTTGTGCAGTTTTCGCCTACCCGAAACCTTGCCCCAAGCACGACGCCAACCGCTGCATTTAGGCTCTATATTACGCAGTTATCTGCGCCTGCTCACTACCCCAGTGGCGTTAGGCTTTATGTTGTGCGGCGCCTTTTCCTTTGCCGGTATGTTTGCCTTCTTAACCGGTGCTTCATTTATTTATATCGAGATTTATGGCATAGCCCCGCAGCATGTGGGCTACTTATTTGGCTTAAACGTCATTAGCCTAATGGCGTTCACCATTTTTAATGGCCGTTGGGTGCACCGCTTAGGCTCACGCAATATGTTGCGATTGGCCTTAGGCTTACAGTTATTGGCGGGTCTCCTCTTGCCCATAGGCCCGTTAATGGGCTGGGGTTTATGGTCGGTAGTGGCACCCATTATGTTGTATGTGGGAGTGATCTCCACCATCGGCAGTAACAGCATGGCCAGCTTGCTCAGCAGCTTACCCAACTTGGCTGGCACCGCCTCGTCCATGGCCGGCACCTTGCGCTTTGGCTCAGCGGCGTTAGTGGCCGGTTTTGTGGCGCTACTGCCTGATGGCTCACCCTTATATATGCTAATTACCATGAGCGGCTGCACCTTACTCGCCGCCCTCGCGTATTTCGTTTTATGTGAGCGCCGCGCGCAGGTTGAGGGGTAGCTCTTAGTGCTGTCATCCTGATGAACATCAGGATCTCGGTTGTGACTTTATAACCTAAGGGCAAGATACCGGGGCAAGCCCGGTATGACAGTGTGTGGTTTATGGTTTGGCCGTCTTCCTGATGAACATCAGGATCTTGGTTAAGGTATGAAAGCTAAGAGTGAGAGACTGTCTCCTCCAACAAAAAAAGCCCAGTGCTGTCAGTAGCACTGGGCTTTTATATAAGCGAATATTCGCTGTTTCCGTTAAACGTTAACCACTGATTTTGCGAGGATTAAGCAGCGCTTCTATGCTGCCTACCGCGCCTAATACGCTGCTGGCTTCAAAGGGTAAGAAGATGCGATCGCCTTTCTTGCCGATCTCAGGCAAGGTTTTTAAATACTCAAGGCCGAGTAAATAACCGACCATCAGTTGCGGATCTAGCCTTGAATCACCGGCAGACAATACCTCATCGATGGCCTTGCGCTGCCCTTCTGCCATTAATATCGCCGCTTCTTTGCTGCCTTCTGCCACCAAGATGCTGGAGCGCTTTTCGCCTTCGGCTTTGGCAATGGCGGCTTCACGCTCGCCACTGGCGCGCAATACTAGTGCACGACGCTCACGCTCGGCGGCCATTTGTTTACGCATGGCGTCTTCAACTTCTGCGGGGATGATAATATCTTGAATTTCAACACGGGTGACTTTAACGCCCCACTTGTTGCCCGCTTCGTCCATCACCAATTGCAGTTTGTCGTTAATTTCTTGGCGGGATTCAAATAACTTATCTAGCTCCATCTTGCCCATCTCTGAACGCAAGGAGGTTTTTGCCAAAATCTCGATGGCTTGGATTAAGTTCTCGGTTTGATAAACCGCGCGCTCCGGGTCTATCACCTGAAAATACAAAGCACCATTGACGTTCACACTGACATTATCTGCGGTCACCACCGACTGCCCAGGAAAGTCGAGTACGGTTTCGCGGCGATCAATACGCACTTCTTCGGTTACCATGGCCACATTCTCGCCGCCAATCGCACGATAACGGCGCACTTTTATGGAGCGCGGTTGATCAATAAAAGGGATCACCCAGTTCACACCTGGGCCTAAGGTCTTGTTGTAACTGCCTAAGCGTTCAATCACTACCGCTTCAGACTGCTGTATTATCATCAATCCCTTGATCACAAATACTAAAATAAGCACCGCAAACACCAATGCCACGATAAATGTTGGTTCAAACCCCATGCTATTCCCTTATTTTATTTATCAAATTTTAATAATCGGATTTTTATTAATCGGCTTTTTTATTAATCAGCTTTTTACTAATCGATAATGGCAGTAATGCCATCAAAGCGACAAATTTTTACTCGCGCACCCACTATTAACGGGGCGTTTGAGGCACTGCGCACCATAAATAAGTCACCTTCAAACCGCAGCCGATACTCTCCTGTTTCAAGCTGGGTAATCTCGCCTTCTTGCCGTTGACCTTCGCCGGCCAAGAAGCTGGTACGCCGTGACGGCGCATACCGGCGAAATAGCCACTTTAAGCCAGGAGCCAACAAGCCCGCTGCTAGGGCAAACACAAACCATTGCACGGTTGCTCCCAGCCCTAACAACGCAGCACTCATGGCCACTAATGCCGCTAACCCCAACGCCAGTGCAAAGAAGCCTAGGCTCAGCAATTCCAGTAATAACAGTAATAAGGCGGCAATTAGCCACGCATGCCATGCAAGCAAGGCGCACCTCCTGATAAAGACACCAATGAATCACTTCGTTTATAACACAGACGGCTAGCGTACGTAAAAACAGAAATAAAACAGCGGGCTATCAACTGATGAGCTTAAATATTGAGGATCAGCACTTGTCTGTGTTTAACACCTCACCCTTCACGATTTACCACTCACCTGACATTCACCGGCTTCGCTAATTTAAATAACTCAAAGAAGTTAGCCGTGGTTTGTGCCGCCACTTCTTCCGGTGAAATGTTTTTAAGCTTAGCAATAAACTCCGCCACGGTGCGGGTGTAAGCCGGCTCATTTTCTTCGCCGCGAAACGGTACCGGTGCCAGCCAAGGCGAGTCGGTTTCAACTAACAGTCGATTTAATGGCAAGGCTTTCACTACCTCACGCAAAGCCGCGGCACTGTTAAAGGTCACGATACCCGAGATTGATATATAAAAACCCAGCTCAATGGCCGCTTCTGCCATCTCCAATGATTCGGTAAAGCAGTGCAACACACCGCCGACTTTCTCGGCGCCGCCATCACGCAATACTTGCAGCGTGTCTTCTTGAGCACTGCGCGTATGAATGATCAAAGGCTTATTCACCGCTACTGCCACCGCCACGTGCTGTTCAAAAGAACGGCGCTGCAGTTCGGCAGATTCAGGCGCATAAAAATAATCTAAGCCCGTTTCGCCAATCGCCACCACCGCAGGATCAGACGCCAGCTTAAGTAGCAATTCGGGATCGTTAGCTTCATCGTCTTGATGCAGCGGATGCACGCCGCAGGAGGCAAACACCTGTGGGAAGGGTTTAATGGCCGCGAGCATATCGGGAAAAGTGCTTAAGCTCACGCCAATGCATAACATATGATCCACGCCGCGCCGTGCGGCCTTGGCAATCACCTCGGCCATATCTGTGTGTTTTTTTCCGTATTCGAGTCTGTCTAAGTGGCAATGTGAGTCAACCAGCAAAACCGTCTCCTTTGTTTTTTGTGAAGAGTGAATCGTGAGGTGTGAGGCGTAAACGAAAGTGCAGAAGCATTAGCCTCCTCCTCACGTTCTAAGCAGCCAGCCAATCGTTCAGCCACAGGCTTAATTGTAAGCCGGCATTGACCGGTCGCCCTAAACTGGATTGGCCACCTTGTTGCAGCTGTAGCAAGCTGGTTAAGGCACGCTCTAAGCGCACGGCACCCACTTGGCTAACGTGGCGTGATAAGTCCAGACTATCAATTAAGCGCAGGGCCGCCGGCGTTAAGCCTAACGCTAGCTGCAAGGCATCTTGTAATAATAACTGCAGCCAAATCACATGCACTTTTTCGGCGAGCAAGGCGCTGTGTACCGCCATTAGCGTTTGGGGCTGCTCACGCAATTGGCTAAATTGACTTAATAAGGTATGTCGACCTTGATCCTGTCCCGCCTGCAAATAGGCCAAGGTGGCCAGCGGCGAGCCTTGATTAACATTCAGTGCGCCCAGCCAAGTTTGCTCACTGCCGGCAGTAAGCTCGTGCTCTGCCAGCCAAGCCAGCACCAACTCCGGTTTAGGTAATGGAACTAGCCACTGCTGGCAGCGACTGCGAATAGTAGGCAGTAAGCGCTCTGGGTAGGCACTCACCAGCATTAGTGTGGCTTGACCTGCCGGCTCTTCTAGGGTTTTAAGCAGCGCATTGGCTGCAGCCTCAGTCATTTTTTCTGCGTCATTAATAATGGCGACTTTGGCGCGACCCAAGCGCGGGCTTTCACTCAACACCTGAGAAAGCTGGCGAATACTGTCGACGCCAATGCTGCGCGTATCACTGTTAAGCACATGCAAATCGCTGTGGGTACCAGCTTGCACGAGCCGACAAGCATGACACAGGCCACAAGGTAACTCGGTGCTGACATTAGACTGAATATTTGCTGTTAGCTCAGTACTTGTATGTTGGCATAAATCTTGTTGCGAAGACTCTTGCGAGAGCGTGCGGGAAATAGGCTCTTGTTGGCAGAGCAGTGCTTGCGCCAAATGTTGCGCTAAGCTCAGCTTGCCCAAACCCGCGGTGCCTTTTATTAACAGCGCATGACTCAATTGTTGCCGTGCAATCAGCGGCAACAATTGCTGCTGAGTATCACTTAGCCAAGGATACAAACCATTGCTCCAAGGCGGTTAATACCGCTTCTTTCACGCCTTCTTCATCAAGGCTGGCATCAATTAATCGGCAATTAGGCTCAGCGGCGGCCAACGCCAAGTAAGTGGCACGAGTGCGTTGAAAAAAGCTTAACTGCTCTTGTTCGATACGATCTAACTTGCCACGCTCTTGGGCGCGCGCTAAGCCAATGGCCGGGTCTAGATCCAGATACAAAATAAAGTCGGGACCAAAATCACCCAATACCGCCTGCTTAATTTGGCGAATAAGCTGCAGGTCTATACCGCGCCCGCCGCCTTGGTAGGCCAGTGAAGACCAATCGTGGCGATCCCCCACCACCCAGCAATCAGCGGCCAACGCAGGCTGAATACGGTTTCTTACTAATTGTACCCGTGCCGCGTACATTAACAGCAGTTCGGCTTCCATGGTCATGGGTTCGTCATGCACTTCTTTTACCAAGTCGCGCATTCTTTCGGCCAACGGCGTACCGCCTGGCTCTCGGGTATTGACCACACTGATACCGCGGGCTTGTAACCAGGCCACTACGTGGGCGTGCACCGTGCTTTTTCCGGCTCCTTCGAGCCCTTCAATCACAATAAACTGGCTCATAACTTACCTTTTTAATATGTAGCGACGCACGGCGTTATTATGCTCGCGCAAGGATTTCGAAAAATAGTGTCGCCCTTCGCCCATGGCCACAAAATAATAATAGGAACTGTCCAATGGATGCAAGGTGGCCATAATCGCTTCTTTACTGGCCATGGCAATAGGGCTTGGCGGTAAGCCATCAATCATATAAGTGTTATAAGGCGTATGAGTTTGCAGGTCTTTCTTGCGAATATTGCCGTCATAGTCTTCACCCATGCCATAAATCACTGTGGGATCGGTTTGCAAGCGCATGCCGACCCGCATCCGATTCACAAATACCGAGGCGATCAACGGTCGCTCTTCAGCAATGCCAGTTTCTTTCTCGATGATGGAGGCCAAAATCAAGGCTTCATAGGGCGTAGTAATGGGTAAGTCCGACTGTCGCTCTGGCCATTCCTGCTCAACAAATACCTTCATCTCATCAAAGGCGCGCTGCAAAATGGACAGATCCGTGTCACCTGGGGTGTAGCTGTAGGTTTCTGGCAGCAACCAACCTTCGAGCTTTTTATTATCTAAGCCTAACTGCTTAGCAATCTCAGCTTCACTCTGGCCATCTAAGATAACGTCTAAATACTCCGCATTAGCCAAACGTTGCAACCAATCGCTTAAACGCAGCCCTTCTACCAGGGTAACTTGCAAACGATAGGTATCGCCGTCAACGATGGCTTGCAGCGCTTCGCGCACCGAAGCCTCGGGAGCAAACTTATAAGTACCTTGGCGCACCGCGGCTAATTCTGGATGAACCCGTAGCCACAACTTTCTGACATAAGACGGCACTTCATGCTGACTTAAACGCGAGATCAAACTGCCACTGGTTTCACCGCGCGACACCACAAACAGAGGTGACTCTGTAGTGGCAATCGGTGTTTTTTCTAACTGCTGCCATTGCTGATAGCCATAGATGGATACACCGCCAATCACCAGCACCGCTAACAAAAAGATGCGCCCCAGCCACTTAATTAGTTTGTTCATAAGCTTGTTGTAATTCCCTAGTTATTGTTAACTCAGCGACGTTTAAATGCTCGGTCTTAGTATTGGTGCCCGTATTAGGCTCAATGATACCCGTCACTGGTACTATTCCTATCAGCGCATTGCTCAGCCACACTTCATCGGCGGCCAATACGCGCGGTAATAAAGCTTGAGTGTGCACAAGGCGCGCGCCCAAATAATCCATACACCAAGCGCGTAGAGTACCCCACACCCCAAGCTCGGTTAAGTCTGGCGTATAGATAACATCGCCTTCACGCCAAAACACATTGGCGGTGACCGCTTCCACCACTTGGTGTTGGCTGTTCAATACCAAAGCCTCGGGCCAGTGTTGCGCGTCTAACTCTGCTTTCAACAGTACCTGTTCTAAACGGTTAACGGTTTTTAAGCCCGCCAGTAGCGAACTATTACCCAAACGACCTTGGCAAACACCGATAGTGATGCCCTGTTCACGCCACTGATAATATTGCGCTGGAAACGGCGCCGTATTGAGCAACACTTGAGTATCTGTGCAGCCTTGCATGCTATAGCCACGGCCACCCGCGCCACGCACTAAGGTGATGCGCAATACTTGGTCAGCTTTAACGTCTAGGCAAGCCTGTGCGCGGGCTTTCACTGCTGCCCAATCGGGCATGGGCATTTGTAATCGAGTGCAAGCTGCCGTGAGTCGGGCCTGATGATACGCCCAATGGCGCAACTGGCCGTGCTTGGCATGCACGGTAGTAAAGTGCCCATCACCCAATTGCCAACCGCGACTTACGGCTGATAAAGCGGTGGTATCGGTGATAATGGAATCCATGCCGCCATACTCCGTTAGCTTTTAACCATCAAAATATTTTTGCCACGGAAGAACACGGAACGCACGGAAAAGATCACAAGCGACAAGTGAACAGAGCTTTAACTGGTAAGGGCTAGGATCAGATAAGGATATTTTTAACTAATCGCTGCCCAAGGCTGGTCTTGCCCCTTAATAATTTAGCACTGTCACTCTTATCTCTATTTTTCTGTGGATTCCGTGGATTCCGTGGCAAAGAAGATCTTTATCCGTTATGCCGCTCTACTCAGCGCCTATAAAAAAGCCCGGCGCTGGGCCGGGCTTAAAGATGGCCAAAGAGCCATCATATGCGTTTGAAAATCAATGAGCCATTGGTGCCACCAAACCCGAAGGAGTTGGATAAGGCATAGTCAAATTGACCTTCTTTTGCAGTGTGTGCAACCAAGTCCAAGTCGCACTCATCATCTGGATTATCCAAGTTGATGGTGGGTGGAGCAATTTGGTCACGCAACGCCAGCACACTAAAGATGGCTTCAATGGCACCGGCGGCACCTAATAGGTGACCGGTCATCGATTTGGTGGAGCTGATCATTAACTGATTCGCATGCTCACCAAATACCTGCTTCATGCCACGCAACTCGGCCACATCGCCTAATGGCGTTGAGGTACCGTGCGCATTCACGTAACCGACCGCACTCGGTGCTATGCCTGCATCTTTAATGGCATTGGCCATGGCTTTCGCCCCGCCACAACCATTGGCAGGAGGAGCCGTCATATGATGCGCATCGCCGCTCATGCCAAAACCGACTAATTCGGCATAAATCTTGGCACCGCGCGCTTTGGCATGCTCATACTCTTCCAGCATCATCACACCGGCGCCGTCACCCAGCACAAAACCGTCACGGTCTTTGTCCCAAGGGCGACTGGCTTTTTGTGGCTCGTCGTTGCGCGTAGAAAGCGCACGTGCCGCCGCAAAGCCACCCATACCTAAATTGGTAGAGGCTTTTTCAGTGCCGCCAGCCAACATGGCGTCGGCGTCACCGTAAGCAATCATACGCGCCGCCAGCCCGATGCTGTGCGTGCCTGTGGTACAGGCGGTAGTGACTGCGATATTTGGGCCGCGTAAGCCATTCATGATCGATAAGTGGCCAGACACCATATTGATGATGGTAGAAGGCACAAAAAACGGGCTTAATTTACGCGGGCCACTGGCCAGTAAATTGGTGTGGTTAGACTCAATTAAGCCAAGACCACCAATACCTGAACCAACGGATACACCAACGCGCTCTGCATTGGCGTCTGTAATTTCGAGTCCGGAGTCGGCCATTGCCTGTAAACCGGCTGCCACGCCATATTGGATGAACAAGTCCATCTTGCGGGCTTCTTTCTTTGCGATACCATGATCTTCGGGATCGAAGTCCTTGACCAGGCCTGCAAATTTGGTGCTGTAATCGGTAGTATCAAAGTGTTCGATATTGCTGATGCCACTTTGACCTGCCAACAAGGCCTGCCAGCTGGCATCAACCGTGTTACCGACAGGAGATAGCATACCGAGGCCAGTCACCACGACTCTGCGTTTGGACACAGGAGCGTCTCCGAATGGGGGTTAAAACGGGGAAAGAGCCGAAGTGACAAACTGCCACTTCGGCGCAAAGATATTACTCTTGATTCGCGTTGATGTAATCAACTGCCGCTTTAACGGTAGTGATTTTTTCAGCTTCTTCATCAGGAATTTCAGTATCGAATTCTTCTTCCAACGCCATTACTAATTCAACGGTGTCCAGAGAATCGGCACCCAAGTCGTCTACGAAAGAAGCTTCAGATTTAACTTCTTCTTCTTTAACGCCCAGTTGCTCGATGATGATTTTTTTTACGCGTTCTTCGATGTTGCTCATAACCAGTATTATCCTTTAGAAATACGCAAGTGCGTGTCGTTGCGGTAGTGTATTAAATTAGCCGTCGTTTGCAAGACTATTTAGGGCTGGTCTAACCAGAATTCATGCCTAAAATGCTGCATTATCCACCAAACAGCTGCCAACTGCGGACATTTTCATCACACCATGTACATGCCGCCATTTACGTGCAGCGTTTCACCCGTAATATATGCGGCCTCTTCTGAAGCTAAAAAAGCCACAGCAGAAGCAATTTCTTTGGGGTTACCCAAACGTTGTGCCGGCACTTGAGACAAGATACCCGCTTTTTGTTCGTCGTTTAATGCTTGCGTCATGTCAGTTTCAATAAAGCCCGGTGACACCACGTTCACGGTAACACCGCGCGACGCCACTTCACGACCTAATGACTTACTAAAGCCAATTAAGCCGGCCTTGGCTGCCGCGTAGTTTGCCTGACCCGCATTGCCCATAGTGCCCACTACTGAGCCAATGGAGATGATGCGGCCGTAGCGCTTTTTCATCATGCCACGCAATACCGCCTTAGACAGACGGAACACGGAAGTCAGGTTGGTATCTATTATATCCTGCCATTCGTCGTCTTTCATGCGCATTAATAAATTATCGCGCGTGATACCAGCATTATTCACTAATACGTCGATATCGCCGAAACGTTCTTTAACAGTGGCTAAAAACTGCTCCAGAGAGGCTGAGTCGGTCACGTTTAACACCAGACCTGCACCCTGCTCGCCTAAATAGGCGCTAATGGCCTCGGCGCCTTTTTCGCTGGTAGCAGTGCCAATCACGGTGGCACCGCGGGCAATAAACAGTTCAGCCGTCGCACGGCCAATACCGCGACTCGCACCCGTAATCAGCACTACTTTACCGGAAAAACTCATCATGACTCCTTCAGTTATTACTAAGGCCGATGTGACATAGGATCAAGTGACCTTAACTATCCTTAATAGCACAGAAAACCATCCTTGGCTTTCTCCTTGAACTCAACACCACACCGGCCTTGCTCTATTTTTTAAACGACTAATACGACAGCTTATTGCGCAGCAACGGCGGCCAATGCTTGCTCAAGGCCAGCTTGATCGTTCACCGCCAATCCTTCTACGCGCTTATCAATACGCTTAGTCAGACCAGACAATACTTTGCCTGGTCCCATTTCCAGCGCCAATGTCACACCCAGCACCACCATGCACTCTACGGTTTCAGTCCAGCGTACTGGGCTATAGAGCTGGCGTACTAAGGCATCTTTAATCGCGGCGGCATTGCTTTCTTGGGCGACATCTACGTTATTGATCACCGGCACTACCGGCTCATTAAAGGTCATCTCAGCCAAGGTTTGCTCAAGATGTTCGGCGGCGGAGCGCATCAGTGCACAATGAGAAGGCACACTCACTGGTAACGGCAATGCACGCTTAGCACCACTTTCTTTCATTAAGATATTGGCGCGTTCTACGGCGGCTTTATTACCGGCGATTACCACTTGTCCGGGTGAGTTAAAGTTCACCGCTGACACCACTTCGCCCTGCTCGGCGAGCACGCAGTTGGCAATAATGGCGTCATTGTCGAGGCCAATAATGGCCGACATGGCGCCCATGCCTTCTGGCACGGCTTCTTGCATCAGTTGACCGCGCAGCTCAACAAGCTTAACTGCGTCACTCAGACTTAATACCTCAGCACAGACTAATGCGGAGTATTCACCCAAGCTGTGGCCAGCCATCACATCCGGCATGGCACCGCCCTGCTCGCGCCATAAGCGCCATAAAGCAACAGAGGCCGTCAACAAGGCCGGTTGCGTGCGCCAGGTTTTATTGAGCTCTTCCGTGGGGCCGTTTAATACTAATTCGGCCACATCGTAACCTAAGGCGTCGGACGCCTCGGCAAAAGTCTGTTTAACGCAGTCATGTTCGGCCAAGACGCCGGCTAACATGCCGACCGTTTGCGAGCCCTGACCGGGAAAGGTAATGGCAAAAGTCATTGTCTGTCCTTTTGTTTAACACATATTTTTTAACGTATATTATTTAAACACGTTATTAAAAACACATTGTTCAAAACATACTGGCTAGGCCGCAAGCGCTGTAGCGACTCACTCACAGTGCAACGCAGGCGGCATTATGCCTACCCCCAACGCGAGATCGCGCAGGGGCAGGGAATGTTAATCACTCTTAAAATCTAATTAACGCTGAGCCCCAAGCAAAACCACCGCCAAAGGCTTCCAGCAGCACCAAGTGGCCCCGCTGAATACGACCGTCACGCACCCCTTCATCGAAGGCGATGGGCACACTGGCCGCCGAGGTATTACCGTGGCGGTCGAGCGTTAAGATAACATTGTCTAACGACATGCCTAACTTACGCGCGGTGGCGTTAATGATACGGTAATTTGCCTGATGCGGCACCAACCAGTCCAGCTCAGACTTATCGATATTATTGGATTCTAAGGTCTGGATCACAATTTCGCTTAACCGTGTTACCGCCACCTTAAATACGTCATTGCCTTTCATGGTCATGTAGGCACCCATTTCGTCGCCACTGATACCACGAGCACGATGGGGTAACTTCAGCATATCGGCATAACGGCCATCGGCGTGCAAATGTGTCGACAAAATGCCGGGCTCTTCGCTTGCGCCAATGACCACGGCACCGGCACCATCACCAAACAGGATCACGGTGCCGCGGTCTTCTGGGTCGCACATGCGTGACAGTGCATCGGCACCAATCACTAATATGTGGCGGGCGGCACCGCTTTTAATAAATTGATCCGCCACGCTCAAGGCGTAACTAAAGCCTGCACAGGCTGCAGATAAATCGAAGGCAGGAATGCCCGGCACTTCCAGCAAGGCCTGTACTTCACAAGCAGCGGCCGGAAAGGCGTTTTCGCTACTGGTGGTGGCAAGAATGATCATATCGAGATCAAGGGCAGAAATACCGGCAGCCTCAATGGCACGCAATCCCGCTTGATGGGACATAGTTGCGATGGTTTCGTCCATACCGGCAATGCGGCGTTCACGAATACCGGTGCGCTCCACTATCCAGGTGTCGCTGGTGTCTACCATTTTTTCTAAGTCGGTATTAGTACGTACCGCTGCAGGCAGGTAGCTGCCGGTTCCCAATATTTTACTATTCATAGGCTTTATCTTGCGTGACTGTCCTGTGGGGCAGTATCGAAACGATGCGCGATGCTCGCAGGCAGGTCATGCTCTATTTCAGATATGGCCTGTAAGATCGCATTGAAGAAGGCAGGTGACCCAGCACTGCCATGGCTTTTCACCACACTGGCGCGTAATCCTATCAGACTCGCACCGTTATACTGGTCGGGGTTCAGATGGGAGAGTCGTTTTTTTAACCAAAAAGTCAGCATTTTACTTAACAAACCGCGTTTCAGCTTTTGACCTAATAATAATCGGGCCACGCCTTCGCTGGTTTTAAGAGCCACATTGCCGACAAATCCGTCACACACTATGACGTCCGCACGGCCAATAAACAACTCATTGCCTTCGATATAACCGCTGTAATTGAGGTTTGCGGTTTGGCTTAAGCGCGTACCGGCCACCCGTACCGCCTCATTACCTTTGTTGGCTTCTGCGCCCACATTCAGTAGGGCAACACGCGGAGAGGCGATGCCTAAGATATGCTGGGCGGCCTGCTCTCCCATTAAGGCAAATTGCACCAATTGTTCGGCGCTGCAACTAATATTGGCCCCCACATCAAGCAATAAGGCATAACCGCCATCACCTTGTGGCAGGCGGGTAATAAGCGCCGGTCTGTCTACGCCAGGTACGGTATTGAGCACTTTCATAGCCATGGCCATTAACGCCCCAGTATTACCGGCACTCACGCAAGCAGAAGCGCGCCCTGATGCTAGTGCATCAAGCGCGTTGCGCATAGAAGAGTCGGTTAGATGACGCAGGGCATAAGCGGCTTTATGATCATTGCCCACCTGTTGCGTACAAAAGTACGTCTGAACTCTGGGATGTTGGTCTAATTGCAGGCGTGTTAGCCAAGGAGAAAGCTCCGCTTCCAAGCCAAACATCAACAGATTCAGATCAGGTAGAAGCGACAGTGCCTGCGCGGCGGCAGGCACTGTTATTGAGGGGCCAAAATCTCCCCCCATCATATCTAACGCAACGGTAAGCTGCGACAAAGGTTATTACTTGTTAATAACCTTTACACCGCGGTAAAAACCATCCGCAGTGATGTGGTGACGACGATGCAATTCGCCTGTAGTTTTATCTACAGTCAGTGCAGCAGTAGTCAACGAATCGTGTGAACGACGGCTTCCGCGCACAGCGCGAGATACTTTACTCTTTTGTACGGCCATTTGACCTCACTCCTAAATCAGTTACTTACGTTTTAAGCCTTCCAGAACGGCGAAAGGGTTCGGACGTTCTTCAGCGGTTGGAATGGTACCAAAGCTTTGATCGAATTTACCTTCAGAACAATGCTCATTTTCATGAACCGGTATCTGAGGCAAGCTGAGAATAAGTTCATCCTCAACCAGTTCAACCAAATCTATTTCACCAGCTTCATCCACTTCGACCGTTTCGTAATCTTCCGGTACGTCTGGCGCATCTGCGTTTGCACGCAGCGGCGTGTATGTAAATTCGGATTCTATAGTAGTATCAAACGGCTCATTACATCTTTGGCACTGGAGCGACACAGTCATGCGAGTTTTACCCAGCATAATGCGTAGCCCTTGGGCGTCGGTGCCAAAGTTTAGAGATACGTTGATATCACCATGGATACCTTGGGTTGACTCCGCCAGTCTGGGCATTAGCGACGCAGCATACTCACCTTCATATTGAAGACGATTAAGCGCGCAGCGAGCGGGATCAACCTTATTGGGCAACTTTACCTTTTCCATAAGGCGCGCATGTTATAGATACTCATCATGGGAGTCAAAGAGAAATTCCCTTCAACGGTTAAATAATAGCGAGAAAGCGGCGGTGCGTTTTCAGCCGTAAGTAATCAGTTATAGATACACATTATGCGCCATACTTGGGCCGAGAAAAAGCCATACAGGCCGTTAACTTACCCCCTAACACTCAAGCACAGTGCACAAAGTGCTAAACTGCTGCACCTTAACCATTATCGGTCTGCTACTTATGCCTTCAGCCCTGCCGTCACTGATCCTTGCTTCGTCATCCGTCTATCGCCAACAGCTATTAGGCAAGCTACAACTGCCTTTTAGCAGCCATAGCCCAGACATAGACGAGACCGCCCTGCCCAATGAGTGTGCCGAGGCGTTAGTACTGCGCTTAGCCGAGCAAAAAGCCCGCGCCCTGAGCCACCTTTATCCCCGCAGCCTGATTATTGGCTCCGATCAGGTGTGTGTGAACCCCGTGTCCATTAACCAAGCCGGTGTGAACCAAAGCCAAATATTGGGTAAGCCACACACCTTGACCAACGCCCGCGCACAATTATTGGCCGCCAGTGGCCAGCGCATTACCTTTTATACGGGGCTCGCGGTGTATGATGCCGCAAAGCTGCAAATGCGCTCCTTAGTAGAGCCATTTTCTGTGGTGTTTCGTACCTTAAGTGAGGCACAAGTGGATCGCTACCTTGAGCGAGAGCCCGCTCTGGACTGCGCCGGCGCCTTTAAATGCGAAGGCTTAGGCATTAGCTTATTTAAACGCATGGAAGGCCGTGATCCCAACGCCCTCGTCGGCCTGCCCTTAATCGCGCTGGTCGACTTGTTGGCTGAGTGTGGAGTGCAAGTGCCTTGATTTATAGTGAGGCGTGAATTGTGAGGTGTGAGGCGAAAACACCGACTTTGTGCCGTCATGCCGGTACCGAGTCAAGCTCGGCATCACGGCTCTGGTATTTAGCAACGGCCTACAGAAAAACACCGCCCTGTGCCGTCTTGCCGGTACTGGGTCAAGCCCAGCATGACGGCTCCGTAAATCCTAAAGACAGCTCCTGAATCGAGTTCAGGAAGACGACTTAGAGCGAGATCCTGACTTCCGTCAGGAAGACGACCTAAAGACAAACACCACTCTTTGCCGTCTTACCGGGCTCGCCCCGGTATCTGCTTTTTCTCGCTGACAGCTTAAAGCTGCCTGCTGCGCTTAAACCCACTGCCGCAAGTGGCGAATATCGTCAATTAACGCTAGCGGCTGGTGAGCGCTTAACTTAATGGAGTCGTGCACGCCGTAGGTTACCCCGATGCGCGGCATGCCGATGGCTTGAGCCATTGCTAGGTCGTAGCTTGAATCCCCCACCATTACCGCCTCAGCGGGCTTCACTTGTAGCTCATCTAAGATTTGCTCGAGCATTAACGGGTGCGGCTTAGACACCGCCTGATCGGCCCCGCGCAGTGCATGAAAATAACTGCCCAATTGGGTATCTGCCAATACGCTATCCAAACCCACCCGCTGTTTACCCGTGGCCACTGCTAATTGATAGCCACTAGCATGCAAGCCTTTGATGGTATCGGATGCACCGGCAAACAAGGGTGATGGGGTTTGATCCAGCTCTAAATAATGACGGCGATAGACGGTCAACAGTTGAGTCGACTGGGCGTCACTAAGAGTGCCAAACAAAATCGGAAACGCCTTATATAAGCTAAGCCCGATAATATCGCGCACCGCCTCCGCACTTGGCACCGGCAACAAACAATCCAGCGCCGCAGTTTGCATGCTAGACACAATGCGCGCCACCGAGTCCATGAGCGTGCCATCCCAATCAAAAATCACTAATCGAAACTTCATACTTAACAAACCTCATAACAGCGCCCGATACCTAAAAAATGCTTAAAATAAAGGACTACAAAAGATTTACCCTCGTAGAGGCCGTCTTTAGCTGGCCGGTTTTGTGTAGCAAAACTTTACAACGACAAAGCAACAACATCCGTGCCGCGATGCGCCACCAGCCGGCTAAAGCGGCTTCTACTAAAAACACCGGCTTTCGTAACCTAGCGCTTAGTCAGGCGCGTTAATAACCGCTCTAAGCTTGGCTCTAATGGCGCTTCTACTGTCATCTGCTCTTCCAATACCGGATGGAAGAAACGCAACCGACACGCATGCAAAAATAAGCGATTTAGGCCTAGCTTACCCATTTGTTCATCAAACTGGGCATCACCGTATTTGGTATCACCGGCAATGGGGTGCCCACCATGCAAGGTGTGCACGCGAATTTGATGGGTGCGCCCAGTAATGGGGCTACATTCGACCAAGGTCGCTTGGGTAAACTGTTGCAGGATCTTAAAACGCGTTTCTGAAGGTTTACCTTCTTTGGTATCAACTTTCACTACGCGATCACCGGTGGGCATTTCAAACTTGCGCAGTGGTGCCTTAACAGCTCTTTGCTTCGCAGGCCAGTCACCACACACCAAAGCTAAATAGTGTTTATCTATGGTTTTTTCACGTAACTGCTCATGCAGATTGCGCAACATACTGCGTTTTTTGGCCACCAACAATAAGCCGGAGGTGTCGCGATCCAAACGGTGTACCAATTCTAAAAACCGTGCTTGAGGGCGCAGCGCACGCAGGCCTTCAATCAGACCATAGCTGAGTCCACTGCCGCCATGTACCGCCAGCCCAGAAGGTTTATTGATAACAATGAGTGCATCATCTTCATAGACGATGGCCGCTTCTAAGGGTTGTACTTCGCTAAGCTTATTGCTTGGCACCGGATCCTCACGCTCCGCCACCCGTACCGGCGGGATGCGCACTATGTCACCGGCCAGCAGTTTATATTCGGGTTTAATGCGTTTTTTATTAACTCTTACCTCACCTTTGCGCACAATGCGGTAAATCATGCTTTTGGGTACACCCTTAAGCTCGGTTCGTAAAAAGTTGTCTATGCGTTGCCCTTCGTACTCAGCATCTATAGTGAGTAGTCGCACGCTGTGTTGTAGTTCTGGTTTCATGGCAATATTCTATCATTAGGAAGTGTGATTGGATGCAGAAAAGGCGTCTTGCTAAGATTACAGTTAAAGTGTGATAATGGCTCAGAATTTCGTGTTAGCCATTTGTTCCATAACGCTCTATAGCAATGCTATTAAGAAGAGTTATCTAGCAAACAGTGGGTAGCACACCCTGAATACCCCTAGCACTCCGTTTTATTCGCGATCTTTGGGCTCTCCCTTACCCGTGAAAAACACCTGAATATGCGCCTCAAGCGTACCCAGCCGGGAGGCTGTATCTATTGCGCTACCAGACTCGAGGCCGGTGTTAGTCGGAATAACGCGGTTAGGCTAGGGAAAACACCAACACTGTATAAACAGTAAAAACTTTATAAAAGAGTCATTAATGAAAAGAATGCTAATCAACGCAACTCAAGAAGAAGAGTTGCGCGTCGCCCTAGTAGATGGGCAAAAACTGTACGATCTGGATATTGAAAGTCCAGGCCATGAACAAAAAAAAGCCAATATCTATAAAGGTAAAATTACTCGTGTAGAGCCCAGCCTAGAAGCGGCGTTTGTCGATTACGGTGCTGAGCGTCACGGTTTTTTACCGTTAAAAGAAATTGCGCGTAACTATTTTCCTGCCGGATACAGCTACCAAGGCCGACCCAACATCAAAGAAGTGGTCAAAGAAGGCCAAGAAGTCATCGTACAAATTGATAAAGAAGAGCGCGGCAATAAAGGCGCGGCACTCACTACTTTTATCAGCTTGGCCGGTTCTTACTTGGTACTGATGCCTAATAACCCTCGTGCCGGCGGTATTTCTCGTCGTATCGAAGGTGACGAGCGTACCGAGCTTAAAGAAGCCTTGTCTCAGCTTGCCCTGCCCGATGGCATGGGCCTGATTGTGCGCACCGCCGGTGTGGGCAAGTCAGCAGAAGAGCTGGAGTGGGACTTGCGCGTACTGCAAGGCCACTGGAAAGCGATTCAAGAAGCCTCTGAAGGCGGCGCGGCTCCTTTCTTAATTCACCAAGAAAGTAACGTGATTGTGCGTGCCATTCGTGACTACTTGCGCCGTGATATTGGCGAGATTGTGATCGACAATCCCGTAGTCTACGAACGCGCTAAAAAGCACATTGAGCTGGTACGTCCAGACTCCTTAAAAATCGTGAAGCTGTACGACGGCGACGTGCCGATGTTTAGCCACTATCAGATTGAAAGCCAAATTGAGTCGGCCTTTCAACGCGAAGTGCGCCTGCCCTCAGGCGGCAGCATCGTGATTGACCCTACCGAAGCTTTAACCAGTATCGACATCAACTCTTCTCGCGCCACCAAAGGCAGCGACATAGAAGAAACGGCACTGAAAACTAACCTAGAAGCGGCCGAAGAAATTGCTCGCCAGTTACGCCTGCGTGACTTAGGTGGCTTAGTGGTGATCGATTTTATCGACATGACGCCCGTGCGCCATCAGCGTGAAGTAGAAAACTGCCTGCGCGATGCCGTGCGCCAAGACCGTGCCCGCATTCAGTTAGGCCGTATTTCTCGCTTTGGTTTGCTAGAAATGTCGCGTCAGCGTTTGCGCCCTTCTCTTGGTGAGTCCAGCACCCATGTTTGCCCTCGCTGTTTAGGCCAAGGCACCATTCGTGATACCGAATCTCTCGCTCTGGCCATTTTGCGCCTGATTGAAGAAGAAGCGCTGAAAGACAACACCGGTCAAATTCACGGCCAAGTGCCGGTAGACGTAGCCGCTTATCTGTTGAACGAAAAGCGCAAGTCTATCGCTAGCTTAGAGCAGCGTTATAGCGTTGAAATTTACATTATTCCTAACGAGCAGCTAGAAACTCCGCACTTTAGTGTGGAACGTGTGCGCAGCGGCGAAGAAGAAAGTGTCAGCAGCTATCACCTAAAAACCGATGTGCCTAAGTCGACGTATACGCCGCGCGACAGCCAATCTGGCTCACGTATTGAGCAGCCTGCATTGCAGGGCTTTACTGCCCCCGCTCCCGCGCCGACGGCTAGCGCCCCGGCACCGGCTGCTGCTGCCCCAGCTCCAACACCTACTGCTGCCCCCGCCCCTGCAGTAGTGGCCGGACCTGGCTTGATCAGCCGTGTTTTCAGTGTGGTTAGCAGCTGGTTTAACGGTAATACAGACGCGGAAGCCGCTGCTGCATCTACAGCCACGCCTCGCCCTGCCACTGCGAATAACAATGGCAATGCCGGAAATAACGGTCGTAACGCGAGTAACAATGGCACCGGCGAGCGTAACCAGAGCCGCAATAACCAACGCTCTTCAAGTCGTGACCGTAATGATCGCAACAGCAATGATCGTAATGATCGCTCACAGCGTAATCCTCGTAATAGCAACAGCCGCAAACCGCGTGAAGAAGAACGCAATACTGCCGTGCAAGCTGAGTCTAAAGCACCGGTAACCGTTGCCGTTCAGGATGAAAATAAGACTGATCGCCCACGTCGTGAACGCAGAAAACCGCGCCGTGACCAGCAACCAGCACCAGCTCAACTGAATGAAGTGGATACTGCTGACGCTGCAACTGCCGCTACTGCTGCCGCAACCACAGCAGTCACGACCACCGCTGCTGCGCCTGCTACTGAGTCTCAAGAGCAGAACTTGGCTGAACGTCGTCAGCGCCGTCAGCAAAGAAAACAAGTACGTATTGGTGGTGAAGAACAGCAAACCGCAACCACTGAAACTGCTGCTCAGCCGCAAGCCACTGCCAAGGCAGATGATAACAGTAGCAAAGAGCACCACAAACGCAGTGCCATGCCTAAGCGCAAGCGCATGAACGAAGACAGCCGTCGTCGTCGTCGCGAAGACAGCATAGCCGCGTTAATTGCCGCTCAAGGTGAAGACAAGTGGGTCGCGACCGAAGAAGCACTGGCCGCCGCACAACCTGTAGCGCAAGAAGCTAAAGCTCAGCCAACGCCAGCAGCCACTGAACAGCCAGTAGCGCCTAAGCAAGAAGCAGCGAAAGTAGAAACTCAAGCTACTCCTGAAGCTACAGCGCCAGTAGCAGCGAAAGCCGAAGCTCCGGTTGAGCCTAAAGCCGCCGAGCCAGTTGTCGCCGCCCGCCCTGTTGAAGAGCAAAAGGTTCAAGAGCAAAAAGCAGCAGAGCCGAAAGCTGAGCAGCCAGCCGTTGTTGAACAGCCTGTTGTTAAAGCTGAAGCGGAAGTTAAAGCGGAACCAGCTGCACCTGTGGCACCTGCCGCCGTTGCACCTAAAGCTGAGCCAACCGTGGCCGTTGATAAAGTAGCTGTGGCACCTGCAGTAGCAGAGCCTGCGCCGACTCAACAGCCAGCCGAGCCAGTAGCAGCCGCGCCGGTTGCACCAACGCCAAGCGAGCCAAAAGCTGAGCCTGTAGCCACTAGCCAGCCTACGGCAAAGCCTGAAGCTGCTCCTCAGCCTAAAGCTGAACCAGTAGCTGCCCAGCCAGAAGCAAAAGCAGCGCCACAGGCCGCCGGTTTATACCGTCGCTCACGCCAAGCTTCTGCGCCCATGGTTAAGCCAGAAGTGGTTGCGCCAGTGCCTTACGTAAAGCCTGAGTACCCTCAGCAGCTGCCACGCGAAAACGTTGCCACTAGTGGACGTCACGCAGGCAGCACTGCGGCACAAAACAAGGCATCGGCCCCCATGGCGAAGCCAGAAAGTCATTAATCATTAATGACCGCAGTTAAAAAAGGCTCCTTCGGGAGCCTTTTTATTTGGGTGGAATTTAGATTAGGTGGCTGTTGTTGAGATAAGAAAGAGAGGCTGTATGGATCGCGGCGGTTTTGAGAAAATTTTCTTTTATTCTATTTTCTGACAAGCCGCTTTTTCACCCCACGCCTTACGATTCACACTTCATTTCTTTTAGCCGTCTTCCTGATACCGGAGCAAGTCAGGATCTCGCCCTAAGTCGTCTTCCTGAACTCGATTCAGGATCTCGATTTTAGATTTCAGGCAGAGTGCACAGTGCGAGATACCGGGGCGAGCCCGGTAAGACGGCACAGGGCGGTGCTTTTCTTTAGGCCGTCTTCCTGAACTCGATTCAGGATCTCGCTTTTAGATTCACAGGCAGAGTGCACAGTGCGAGATACCGGGGCCGTCATGCTGGGCTTGACCCAGTACCGGTAAGACGGCATAGGGCGGTGCTTTTCTTTAGGCTGTCTTCCTGACGAAAGTCAGGATCTCGCTCTAAGTCGTCTTCCTGAACTAGATTCAGGATCTGTTTTTAGGATTTAGAGAAGATACCGGAGCCGTCATGCTGGGCTTGATCCAGTACCGGCATGACGGCCTAGAACGGTGCTTTAGTGTGTTTGGGATCACCTCTTTACAGGACTCGCAAAGGGATTTGCGAACCCAGCCATATTGATTTAGGATCTACTAATGTAAATATATGCCGTTTTTAGTCACAATTTATGCATAACAACCAGCCCACCGGTGACTTTGACGTAGCGAACGACATGAGAGTTCATACCCTTGGGGCTCGTCTCACTGTACTGAAATGCGTACTGAAATGAGTACCGAAATGGTGCCCTTCATGCTGTAGCCTTGGTAGCGGTACTAAACACCGCCCAGCGATTAATGATCTTAGATGGAGACAGTACCTAGCAATGGAAGATGAAAACTCTCCTGCTCTGCGGGCCGGTGTGGACTTTCGTGGCACCCCAAATGCGACGCAGCCAGTCCTTGAGCACATTAGGCCCGGCAAAAAGCGCGCTCCGTTGTTGCGCTACATCCGTATCAACCTGCCGCGGACTACCCGGCTGCTACTCATTGCCGTGATCGCCGTAATCGGCGGTGCTTCGGCAGCGGTTGCACTATCGAACCATGAGCCATTTCTGTTCGCTGTCCCGGCGCTGTGGAGTGTCTTTGGGGCGGCCGTGGTGTTCGTTGCCGTTGGTTTGCTGTCCTCTGCCCGCATTTGGACATGGGGGTTAATCATCGCGCTGTCTTCTCTATTGATCTACCTTGGCGGCCTGCTCGGCAATGCGCCCTATATCTGGAATGGCGCCAGTGTGGTTGACGCTGCGATTTGGAACCTGACGCTGTTTGCCTCAATAGGCTACATGGTACTTTTTTGGGCACTACGCTACGGCATGATCGTCGCCGCTCCCGACAACCAAAATTTTATGGACTGATAAGGGTTTTTTAATGGATCTCGGATTTCCGTGGTGGCTTCGTGTAGAGCACTTCCTCAATATCATCTTCATTTCGTTCCTCGTTCGCTCAGGCCTCGAGATTCTAGGTACCTACCCTAAGCTTTACCGCTCACAGCACACCGTGCCCGGCACATCCTGGGCTCAGTTTACGGTTCAAGACGAACCTAAGCATAAGTACTACACGGTGGGCGGTGAAGACAGCAACTACTCTCCCCGCATTTCGCTCCCCGGGCGCGGCCTGCTGGGTCTGGGGCGTTACTGGCACTTTATGGCGGTGACGGGGTTTGTTACCTGCTGGATAATCTACTTCGTGTTACTGCTGGTTACCGGTCAGTGGCGGCGCTACGTGCCCACCAGTTGGGATGTTTTTTCTCAGGCGGGTCAGGATATGTTGGCCTACCTTGCCTTCACCATGCCCCACCCCGTCGATGGCATGGTGTTTAATGCCCTGCAGCAACTGTCTTACGGTTTCGTGATCCTGATACTAACGCCTTTGGTCATCTTAACTGGGGCATTTCAGTCTCCGGCCATTGCCAACCATTTTTCGCGTATTACCCGTGCACTCGGTGGCCGCCAAGTAATTCGTAGCACGCACTTTTTGTGCCTGGTTGGGTACGTCGCATTCTTCGCAGTACACGTGATCTTGGTCTTTATGCACGGCTACTTGCACGAGACATCAAAGATGGTGTTAGGACACTCCAACAGTCCGGTTGTGGGCGGCGTCATTTTCAGTATCGGCCTCGCCCTCATAGTAACCCTGCATGTGGTCGCTACACGATGGACCTTGGCAGACGGCCGTGCCGTTGAGAAGTTGCACAACGTGATTGTGCGGCCATGGTCTAATCTGCTGTACAAACTGCCCGCGCGCATGCACTACGATCGCTCCAATATCACGGGTAAAGACGTAGGTATTGATAATACCACTCACAACTTCCGTGGCAGCGGCCGGCCACCAGAAACTCCCGAATACCTGGCGCTGATGGCCAACTGCTACGAAGACGACTACGTGCTTGAAATCGGTGGTTACGTTGAACGCCCAATGACACTAACCATTGCGCAGCTTCGCGAACTTGCCGCTGGTCACTCCCAGACCACGTTGCACCACTGTGTGCAGGGCTTCACCTCAATTGGGCGGTGGCGCGGCATTACCGTGTCCGACCTTTTGGATCTGGTGAAACCCTTGCCCGGTGCGACTGACGTGGTGTACACCAGCTTTCAGAACATGGGCCGCGATGATGTGCTGTATGAGGGGGGAACCTATTATGAGTCTACCCCCATGGTTGAGGCACGAATGCCCCAGACGCTGATTGCCTTTGAGCTCAACGACGAAGGCGAAATTCCGGCCAAAAATGGCGGGCCGGTGCGGCTGCGCCTAGAAACCTCGACCGGGTTTCGCAGCCTGAAGTGGCTGGAGCGTATTGAGGTGACCAATCGTTACGATATTATCCTTAAGGGCCGCGGTGGCTTCTTCGAAGACACCGACTTCTACGACCGCAACCAGCTGATCTGACCGTCTGCGCAAAGAAAAGGAAGTCGCTGTTATTATGCTGAGAAAAAGTATGACACTGAAAAAAACACGCCCACGCACCCAAGCCGAGCTAGATGCTTACATTGCCGCGCGCCCCAGACCGGTACGCAACACCTTTGAAGGTATGTACCCTCTGCATGAGGATCTTGAGCTGTCGGACGAGCAAGTGCAGATTGTGCAGGACTATCTGCAAGCGGTTAACTTCCATCTGCCCGGCGCCGCTGCCCATGAGTTTCTGGTGGTCCGTTGGGCGCGTTACACCGGGTTTCAGTTTTTGCAAGAACACCTAGAAGCTTACGCCATCGGGCTTAGGTGCACCCATCCCGGAATGGAAGATCAGCACACCTTCATTCGTATGTCTTGGGGCCAGCTGATGGGGGATCCCGAGGCCATACGTTTACCGGTCAACGAACCTGTGCTGGCGAGCGATATGATGACACTCGCCCGCTATCGCGATACCCGTACCGGGCCCTCGCAAACGGGCGTTGACGCTTATGCTGCTGCGCCCGATGGCCCTGTAGCTAATTCCCTACCTAACTCTCTACCTAACTCTCTACCTGACTCTGTACCTAACTCTGTACCTGAGCCGGTGCCGGGCGCCGATTTCGATCTGCAGCTGTTAAACGGAGCACTCGATGACGTGCTGAAGCAGCACCTTACTGGCAAGGGTCGTGAAATAAACTCATGGTGGAACCCCGCACTTAACTGGGGTGTCGCGCTGGCAGGGCGTTATCCGCGACTGAAGTACTTCGAGTCTCAGGGGCGCCTTGATGAGAAAATCTTGGCTGCTTTGCACTCTTTCGAGGCGCGAGCAGCACACGCAGAAACAGCGTTGCAGGAGCTCGGTCTGGCCTCCCCTGCACCGGTAGCCGCGGCGGCACTTAAGCAGGCGGAACAAGCAGAGAGTGGAACATTTTCCCGCCGCCATCGCATCCGTACCCCACAGTCGCTCACCGAATCAAAGCCTGAAAAACCGAACGGCAGCGAGTAGGCCGCCTTGGCTCACAGGGCTACGCTATGCCTGTATATTCCATCGCACTCATAGCTTCCCAACTCACTAGGGCGCGTTCTCATTTGACGCTTCGGCTGCATTAGCTACCTTTATAGTATTTGAAGTAACTACTTGTGAGGTAACGACTTATGAGGCATTACTTGCTACGAGATGATCAATGGGAGTGCATCGAAGAACTGCTCCCGGGTAAAGCTAGCGATAGAGGCGTGACAGCACTCGATAATCGCAAATTTGTTGAAGCGGTACTTTGGATTGCTCGAACTGGCGCACCTTGGCGGGATTTACCTGATTTTTATGGGCATTGGCACCGCGTTTACGTCCGATATAGTCGTTGGTCTCACAAAGGCGTCTGGCTCACGATAATGGAGGAGTTATCCAAAGAAGCTGATTTTGAGCAACTCATGATCGACGGTAGTATCGTTCGTGTCCATCAACATGGGGCGGCTAAAAAAAAGAGCAAGATGCAGAAGCCATGGGGAAGTCTAGAGGTGGACTAACGACTAAAATCCATGCTGCCGTTGACGCTTTAGGCAACCCCGTGCGCTTACTGTTAACCCTAGGGCAGGCCTCAGAATATGATCAAGCAGAGGCATTGTTGGATGGTTTTACGCCTAGCCAGGTCTTGGCTGACAAGGGTTATGATTCAGATGCGTTTGTTGAAAGTATTCAAAGTGTTGGAGCAGAAGCGGTTATACCCTCAAGAAAAAATCGATTGGAGCCAAGGCCGTTGGATCGTCATGTTTATAAAGATCGCAACTTGGTTGAGCGTTTCTTCCAAAAGTTGAAGCAATTTCGTCGTATAGCAACTAGGTACGAACGACTGGCAAAAAATTACCAGTCAATGTTGAGCCTCGTGTCAGCCGTTATCTGGCTGGCATAATTGAGAACGCACCCTAGAGAGGGCATCAATTAACGATTGCATTGCAGGTACAAAATGAAAGTGCGGCGCATCAGGCTCACCATTATAATACGCTACATTTGCAGCTGAGCGGCTTTCATAAATAGCACTAATCCTGCATTCAATGTTTATATCAATATAATCGCCATACAGGATGGGCAGCCACTGCTTCAGGACAAGCATTTTTTCTTTTTCATTATATAAGGCATCTTCCAACCCAATCTCATACCAAAGACCGCATAAGGTCTTCTCTTGATTGAATATGGATACCTGAGTTGACTTGATAGCTTTAAGCTCTTTCTTAATCTTTCTCTTCAATAAGTAATTAGTTAACACATGTGAAAAATATAGAAATGGTATCGCGACTAGAAACATGAGTAACAACAGTATCATTAGCAGTACTTGTACTAATACACCGCGCATGCTTTTTTCCCATTTAATAGGGCCAAGTTCAGATAACGGATTTTCAAAGGGATGTGCCTTCGACAAGGCGTGTAGCCTTCTATTGGCAGATAAGCTTTTGGCATTTAACGCAACCAGAAGACACGCTTCTTCAACCTGACTCACGATTATTCTCTCCTAACCAGTATCTAAAAAAGACCTCTGCGCCCACAACAGAAGCGTTACTCTATCCAACCGCGGCGATACTCAAAGCATTGCCCCATATTGCTGATGAAAAGTACTGTTCTGTACACACAAGCACGCCCTTCGTCTCGTGCGACTGACGCAGTGATAAAGGACGCCATGTAACAGGCGTATCTAACAAGCTAACTTGAGTAAACGGGGCTTAGGCATCCGGGCCTTCTCAAAGAGTCTAAAAAATGAACTCTTTGAGTGTAGATCCCAAACCAAAAATCCAGCAGCTAACATGGGTGGCCCGTTAGGGTACGACCTGCAATCTGCGATACTCAAGAAAAACCAGCCGGCGTTACCTGCTAGCCTGTTATTAAACCGGTCAGAAGTTGTATGCAAGCCTAGGAGCGCAATCACGTATGAATGACAATATTAACACTCACGGCCCGGCGGTTCTTGCCGAACAATTAGTTGATGTTTATAACTGTGCTCAGCATGAGCCTTCACCTTGGAAAGTGATCAGTGATCAGGTAATGGGCGGTGTCTCTCGTGCGACACAACACCAAGCAGAACGTCATCATTCGCCCTGTACCTGTTTAGTGGGCCGCACCAGCCTTGATAACAACGGCGGATTCGTGCAGATAAAGCTTGATATTGAGCCGAGTGAGTTAAGTGCTGACTACAAAGGGATCTTCATTGAGCTGGCTGGCAACGGCCACGATTATAATCTGCATGTAAAAACCGCTCAGCTAACCCGACCTTGGCAGTCTTTTCGCTACACTTTGTCCGTGAAGCCACAATGGACTCGATTCATTGTGCCCTTTCAGCAACTGCTCGCTCATCGCACCGAAGCAGAGCTGCAACCAGCAGAGATAAAAAGCATTGCCGTGGTGGCCATAGGTCAAGAATTCGATGTTGATGTTTGTGTACGGCGATTTGGGTTTTTTATATAAACCGTGAGAGCTGAGGCTTAAATTTAGCAAAAATGCTGACTATGAGTGACTCAATTTGCTTCATCAACTAGTCAGCTCCATGCCATGTGCGAGAATATTAAAAAAGTGGCCAATGATTTCCCTTCAATGCTAACGCCGCCAACACAAGCGAGCGTAGCGAGTCCAGCCAGCTTGCTGGCGGTTGTGATTGGTCTTGTTAGTTACCCTGTGCTAACGTTTGTGCACACACAACAAGTTGGATGCTGTTATGGATACTAGAATTCAGTTTCGAGTCGATGAAGAAACCAAACGCTTGGCCCAACAAATGGCTGAGAGCCAAGGCCGTACCCTTAGTGATGCTTGTAGAGAACTTACAGAGCAATTAGCTGATCAACAACGTAAAGCCTCGTCTCATGATGCTTGGCTAAGTGAGCAGGTAAATTTAGCTTTCGAAAAGTTAGATGCCGGAAAGTCTACTTTTATTGAACATGACCAAGCCAAATCTATAATGGCAGAACGCAAAGCTAAGATCCGCAGCCGGAGTGTTAATCAGTGATCTTATGGGAAGAAGAATCTCTGAACGACCGAGAAAAAATTTTTGAATTTCTTTATGACTTTAATCCTGCGGCTGCAGATAAAACAGATCAGATCATTGAAGAAAAGATAGAAAATTTACTTCAACAGCCATTAATGAGCGTTCAGCGAGATGATATAAAAGGTCGATTACTTATAATCCCTGAGATATCAATGATAGTTTCCTATTCAGTTGATGGCTCAGTAATTCGTATCATGAGAATACTACACCAGAAACAAAAATTTCCGACGTAGTGGCAACCAACGCCTTGATAAGCGGATAAAAATGGTTAGCTAAAATCGCGAATCGATGGCCAACTGTTTTTATTCCGCTTAAGCAACTTGTTACCTGCATTTATTAAAAACAGATGACTTTTATTTGATCAAAGCTCCAGTTTTCTATAGCAAATATTAAAAGCTTATCTTGCCTTTCATCTATAGATTTACTTTTCCATACAGGTAAGTTATTTTCATGTTTTGCAAACTTTACAATTTCAGCTTGTTGATTTAATAGGGGATTGTTTTTATATGTGGCAAGCTTTTTACTAAACGGCTTATTTCCGATAGAAGAATTATGAGAACCTGAGATAAGCATTAAATTCCCCATGGAGTTTAACTTTTCAGCAATAAATTCATCACAGTATTGATTATCAACGTCAACTTCATATCCCGTTTCAATTGGCTCACCATTTGTAGGAGTCTGTGGTGAAACATGCTCTATTTGCTCATTTTCAATTGAAAACGTTCTAATGCTGTAACCTTTGTTTTGGATATGGTTTTCATACCTCCAAAGCAAATAATTCAGTACATTATTACCATACATAGAACCATTTAAATAATTTTTGGTATTCGAGTCTCCCCAGTACCAAGATTCATTAAGCTTGCTTTTTATCTTTTTAAGTAAATCTGCCAAATCGCCATTAAATGATAGTAAAATCCCATTTAATCTTTCTTGTATATTTGCTCTACTATTTATTAATTTTGCTCTGAAAGTAATAACTTCTAGAATATTAAAAAGCTGATTCAACTTAGTATTGTCTTCAACAAAATACTTATACCCTTTAATAATAAAAGGGTATATGAATGCAGGAGCTCCTAGCTCATTAAGTCTTTGTGCAAAAAAGTCATTCGACGCTTCGAATTTTTTTACATTAGAAAAAGTAGTGTGTAATTCTTCGACATAAGACTTTATCCATTCGACCTTATCATCTGACTTCTTAAATGCATCTTTTACATCATCTAAAGTACGATAAGCAAAACCTTTTATGTAAGCATTATTATGATAAATTAAGATACTATCTTCATTTATATTTTTAAGATCATTTATTATTAAATAAATTAATTTGAAAATGTTTGAAATACTTTCAATATTCATTTCAACTTCTTCAGGCTTACTATAGACATACATTTGGTACATGAAATATGATTTAATTTTTTCCATATTGGTTAACTCTTTACCTCTATTATTTTCCAACTCAAACATCAAAGCTGAGTCTTTCTTACCTTCTAATTCAACAATAGTTAAATCGGTACTCTCTATTTTATCTAAAATCTCAAGTAGTTTTAAAGAGTCTATTTTATCCAGTTCGTTTTCAAAATATTCTTTTGCAGACTTCATTCTTTTTTGTGATGGTGTTCCTACAGAGAAATTACTTTTATTATCAATTATTAGCGCATCGAAACATGCTCTATCATACTCAACAGGTCGTAGTTTTATATTTCCACTATTTTTAAAATAGATACTTTCTTTTGCTTTATAATCAAAGTTGCTTAATACGGGATCATTGATTCTACTTTTCAATACATTCAGCATTGATCTCATAAATATTATTAATGTGGTAATGCGTTGTTGACCATCAATAACTTCATATTTTTTATTTTTACTAATTACTTCCAGTAACAAATTACCAAAAAAATAATTATTATGTCCTTGCACTTGTTCTAATAAATCATCCAGAAATGTTTTCCAATTTAGTTTTTCCCATGAGTACGCTCTTTGATAAACAGGGATTTCATATGATTTTTGCGAACTATCAAATAGTCCTAAGACTGTATTTGGAATAAATTGCATTGAGACTCCACTACTGAGTTAAAGGCTGACACATAACGCCGCGTTAAGGTGTGAGCAACGCTACCATCAAACCTAGAATATTGCGCCGTAAACACGGAATAGGACCTTGAATTGAAAATGCCAAGCGTTGGGAATCATTCTTAAATAATTTATTAAGTGCAATTATTGCCAACTTCCGCTGAATAAGTGATATCGATCGTAGGACTCAACATAAGACAAACATGACAATGCTTTTCCACAGCTTCTTGAACTGCTCGCAAAATATCAGACTCCTGAAAACCACAGCCATGTACTGTAAAGTGCAAGTTTGCCGATTTATATAAATGAGGTTCTGATTCCGTTAGGGCGAAAGTAACCGTATTTTCTAAACCCTTAACTTCAAAATTTTGCTCTTGCAGTAACAAGACGACATCCGTCGCACTGCATGAACCTAAAGCCGACAATAGAACTTCAGTTGGACAAGGAGCTTTCTTACTTGTAGCGTCAACATTAAACGTAAAGCCGCTTTCAGTTAACACACTAAAATTACAATCGCCATCCCACTTTATATTAATACTCATACTTCCCTACTTTTTGATGTCACTATTGCTGATTGCACTTAACGCCGCCAACACAGGCGAACGTAGCGAATCCAGCCAGCTTGCTGGCGTTTGTGATTGGCCTTGTTATGAGCTTCAAGCAAACAACTAACATGGGTGTCCTGTTAAGCTGGTTTTTAATGTGTATTATCTAAACGAAAATTATAAACTATTAAAATAGTTCACGCCCTCTCTAACCAAGAGTCATAATCAGTTGAACGACCAAAGACAAAACCTATAAAAACAAAGAAAATAATATAAAAAACACTATTAAAAAATACAGTTGACAACGATATAAAAGTAAGCAAGGAAACTATAAGCCAAATAACATTTCTTTTGTTTTTACTCTTCTTCGTATCTTCAATCAATCTAGCTTTTAACTGTTCCCCTTTTTCATTTAAACCTAGAAAGTCACTCTCTAGATGCTTTCCTTTAGAATTGCGTTTAGCTATTGTTACTGCACGGCCACGGAAATTATGAATAGTATAATTATAAGTACCATTACCAGTTCCGGGCTCAGAACCAGTAGTCTTATAATATTCAAAATTTATAAGTGCATTAGCACCTATGCGTACAGCACCATCCATGGTTTCTTTTTTCGCTGCATCAGGGGAGTCTCTTGAGGAACCATGAACAATCCAACTACTCTGCTCAAGAACTTCCCAACCAGAGACATGCCTCGATCTAGTTGTCATAAATTCATCGGGTTTGATGTAAGTTAATATATCAGAAGGGTTAAGAAGCGAGCAATTTTTTGCTTTATATCCTTTAGGCGTTGCCTGCTGGTCAAAATGGACGAAGCCCTCCTCACATAATTGCTCAGCATGCTCCTTGTCACGGAATTCGCTTGCATGAAAAAAATAATCCTTGCCATCATCACCCTTGATAAACCCATATCTCTTTTCAGGTAAATAGGTTTTTATTATTCCTTTCATAATCATCCCTTTTGATCTTAACTTTAATGATGCTGGTTTTACCCTTACCAATCCCCTCATATAAACCGCGCCACACCTGAGTTTGAGAGCAGTAGTGGCAAGAAACGACGAAACTCTACTGTGGTACTGCGTAACTTAGAAAATTTCCTATCCCTAGGCACAATGCGGTCTCAGCTGATTTTTGGGGTTAGTGCATATTTAGATTGTGCAGCTAACATGACGCGATCTGCTATTAAAATGAGGGGATTACTAAGGGTTTTACCCTTATTCTTCGCTGCTTTAGCTTAGACAACTCGATAACAATCTATAAATTTACTCCGCGCCTAACAGATTATTTCCTCATAACGCCGCCAACACAGGCGAGCGTCAGCGAGTCCAGCCAGCTTGCTGGCGTTTGTGATTGGTCTTGTTATGAGTTTCAAGCAAACAGCTAACATGAGTGGCCTGTTATAAGCTGTGTTAAGCTGTGTTAAGCTGATATTTTAAGTTCCGTTTAAACGCCTTGTTATACCTATTTGACTTACAATAACATTATCCATGCTCAGAAATAACTTTTTTTGCTTTTTGATATGAGGCGCATGTATGTAAAAAAACACTACAAAAATGTGAGTACTTCTCACTTGGTTCAATCAACATTTCAATGGTATCGACCGCCTCTCTTATATTCTTTATTCTAATGTTCTTTTTCCTGTCCGTTTCGGCTTCACTATATATTTTAATAGCATCCTCTATTGAGGAACTAAATATTCTCAGATTAATTAATAGTGCTGCTCTTGGCTTCCATAAACGTAACGAATTCAACCCGCAGACTTCTATTGTTTTTAACCCTTTGCTTTTTAAATCACAATCCTGAACCTTCATCTGAATATCTTCATAAAAAAACACATTAGATGGGTTTTCATCATAAGGATTAAGTATAGGTTCAACTACTGTATCGTGGTCTGATTTATCTCCATTACAACGACGACAACATGGTAGAAAATTAGTCCACTCAAATGTTTTATCAGGATAAATAGACTTGGGTTCAAAATGTTCAACTTCTATATTTCCGCCTTCTGAAGGTTTACATTCACAAAACGCACATTTATTTTCTGAACTTGGGAATAGGCTATCCTTGATAGCTTGATGTCTATAATATGTTATAAGCTTTTCTTTGTCTTTTGCTGGTATTTTTTTATACCCTCCATTGTCTCTAACTGCCGTCAGCAAATCAGAAGTCCATTTCGCTTTGTTATCAATTAAAATCTCAGGTTCATTCGCCCTTTCTAGTTTAACCATTATGCAAAGCGACCATTGACGCAAGTCTAGTATTCAAAACCATTACTATGGTGTCATTTGGATGACATATTGCTTTCAACTGCTCAATAATTTTACGTAATGTAGCTATTGAGCCATGTTCGATACTTTCAAAAGCCTCAGTAATTAGAGATTCATATATTTTATTTTCCAGACTTACTACCCCCATAACATCTAATAATATTTGATCAGTACTCCAACCTGAAAAAACGCTTTTAGTCGGATGCAATTCATTAAAGTCACAGCTTCCAATATTGGAAGGCATTACAATCACCTCATTAGACTTTGCAGATGCTAACAAATGTGGGGAGTGTGTTGTTACTATGAATTGTAATTTTGGAAATATAGTCTCTAGCCCATCCCTCAAAGTAAATTGCCATTCAGGATGTAAATGTAAATCAAGCTCATCAATCAAAACTGTACCAACCGCCTCTTTGGCAATTCTATTACCATCTTCACGGCTACCTTCTATCCATTCGAATATATTAGCTATAATTGATAGTACAGCCTGAAACCCTGAAGAAAGCTCTTCTAGGTAACACTTATTACCGTAAATTGAAAAAATTGGTTCTAGATCTTTTCCTGTTTCAACATATGAAAAATTACTGTCAAATGGGGCAATTACAGATAGACTTTCGAGCATGTGTTCCCAGTTAACTTTTTCTTCAGTAGCCCAGTCTTTATCAATCATAAAATAACGATTTACAAACCATTGTTTTATATCTGATTGCCATTCCCCATACAACGATTTCGTATTGTTCCTGATATACTCATTAAAGCTCTGGTCTATTTTACTTTCCTTTTTCATTCCTTGTATTTCTTTGTATTTAATGCTGCGATTAGCACCAATAAATAAAGGGCAGAAATGTGACAAGCTATCTTTAATTTGATGAGGTGATATAGATGTCCTACCTTCTTCGGATGAAGGTAGATTCCACTGATGTAGAGAGCTGCTGCGATAACCGCTATTTCTAACAGAATCTGCCCCCATTCCTACTCTATATTTATCATCATCTTTAACAAGATCAATCCAAAACTCGGACTCTTTAGATGTTTTTGAATAAGACAAATTATTATGATCAAGGCAGTGTGAGATACTCGCCAATACTGACGTTTTACCACAACCATTTGGTCCAGCGATAAAGTTAAATCCTTTATTAAAATCAACTTTTAGATGTTTAAATTGCCTAACATTTTTTACAGTTAAGCTTTCGATATATGCATTAACCAAATTTAATCTCCAAAATACACTTGAACGAACTTACATCGAGCTATAAAAACATTAGGCTTTAGGTATAACGCCGCGCTCTGCGGCAGGTGTGGAGCGCAGCGGAAAATCTGTCCAACTGCAGCGCCTTGTTAGACTATCCCAATAACCCACTTGAAATCACAGATATACAACACTTCTCTGCAGAAAATATCCATACTTTTATATTTTATTATTTGTCGTCACCATTCTTATTTTTTATGAGCTTTAAATTTTTTAGAATGTCGTCGTTATAAATATCATTTAACTTGCTTATATTTTTTAAATTCTTAGCACCTTTTAATATTTCGTCATAAGTAGAGGAAAATTTATTTATATCGGACAATCGAATTGCGTCCATTTGTGATTTATTAAGACTTGATATATCAGAGTACTTAAGCGCATCTCTTGATAGAGATGTCAATCGTGCCATATCTTTTAACGTTGATTCAGACAAGCCAACATCTGAGACTTTTATTGAATTTTTTCTAAGATTTATTATTTCAGCCTTTAGCTTTTCCAAGTTTGAGTCTTTTGATTTACTAGCAGAGCGTTCTTTAGTGAGCTCTTGTGCAAGAGCTTCAATCTTTTGAAGGTGTGTTTCTTGTTCTTTTTGTTTTAAGTCAAGCTGTAGCTCTTTCCATTTGATATCGGAAGCCAGATCATTGACGAATGTACCCATTTCGTCAGCACTACCAGACATTCGATTAAATATAGTCAAAAAATAAGAAACCAGTTTGTTATCTGTGAAGTTTGGATATCGAATCTTATGATCTATCTCACTCCAACCCTCTTCAAAAATAGTTCTAACTTGTATTTCTGATAAAATTTTTATTAAAGTAGGTTGCATTGAAATTATATAATGAATTGATCTATACCCTGCTGGATGAATCTGAACCTTGCATTCGTTTTCGTTATAACTTTCAACTACTACACCTTCGTCGCCTTCTCTAATGTAAGCAATAACTTCCTCTACGGGAATCCAGCTCTTATTAATATAGTCATGTATATCTAACCATTCATGCTTGAATAGATGAAGTACTCTAACACCAACTAGGTCTGTTATCAGGTTTGCATAATTGTCAACAGATACATCTTTATATTTAATACTACCTAATGCTTTTTTTCTAACTATTTTTTCTAACACATGTTCCGGATCTTTGACTCGCCACCGGACGGAGTGAACTTGCTTGCATTTTTGTAGAACCTTAGCTAGGAACTCTGCGGACTCGTTTAAATGAGCTACCTGATTGCGATAATCAGCTTCAATCTTTAATAACTCGTCAAAACTAATATCTGCCTTATCCCAGTTTTCCTGAGATATTCTGTTTTTTAATAAAAAACCTTCAAGCTTCAACTTTATGTCCTTATTAATTATAAAAATAACGTATTATTAGTTAGAAAACTTCTAAATTCACGCTACCACTTATTCGCATGCAGTTCTATCTATTAAAACTTAGAACAATAAATAAAAATTTAACAATGTATAATGTAAAGAAACCTACTATTCAGATTATGTTGAAAAATAAATAAGTTACTGTTGACATATAAAAACTTTACTGTTTAAAATAAACTAGCATAATGTCTAACGCTGCATTCAAGTGCGTCGTAGGCGTCACTTAGAATTCTTTGTTATCTTCTGATTACTTAAAAACTCATTATACTTAAACATATAGCTATTATCTTCTTTTTTACCTTCTAAATAATACTTGTTAGCTTCTTTCTGTCTCTCAACATTATTCTTGTTAGATTCCTTCTGGTGTTCAAGGTCACGGTTGTTATTGCTTTTATATATTTCGATGTCGCTATCAGTTACTTTTAAAACTAATGCAGAATATGATTTTAAAGCTTCTTTTTTAATATCATCCGAAGCCTCTGAACAAATAACCTGTTCATAAAAAGAAAATGCACGTTCTTGAGGGGAAACGGGAGAATTTATCTGTTGTCCTGATGTTGCATGCCTTTTCACATTGTTACCTGAATAATGTACAGCCATTGGCGCTCCTTAAAGTACTAATGTTGCATAACTGAAGTATGAGTAGCTAACGCCTCATTCAGAGGCAAATAATTGTTGGCTAAAATAGCGACGCAGGAGCAAAGCCAACTGTTATTTGTCCTACTGAAATGACTTGTTAGCTACGTTTAACCGTTGCCAACCTTAATAAATGGATTACCAAAGCTCCGATCTTTTTTTATAACTTTTCCGATATATTTTTCTCTCACATCTGTTGGTGCTTTTTTTCCAACAAACTCCCAACGCTGATCAATATTTCTGTTATCAAAACAACGAGTAAAATATTGCTGTGTTCCAGCCTTAACCCAAGAGTGAATTTGGTATACCTCTTTGATTAAGCCACCATAAGTTGCGTATGCATACTTAATAGAATCATCTCTTGGTATATTCCTCCACACACCTCTTGTTGACTCAAACAATTCTATCTCTGACATACCTGACTTATATGTAGAATTTAATAAAAAAGCGAGCCCTTGATGTTCTTCTTGTATTTCAACTATCTCACCAGATTTTAAATTGTGAATTTCTTCAATCGTTGCTCTTCCCATTTCTGATCCACTGCCACGAACTTTATTAGATAGCTCGCCAATTCCAAGTAAATCAATACATGTTGCTTCAATCAATTTAGCTGTTTTGTCAGTTTTTTTCCATGTCTAAGAATGTCGATACCAAGAGTATTTTTTTCTAGCAATCTTTCAATGACATCCTTTTTAGGTGAGTCTTTTTTTCCTTTAAATGCTGCAAACATCGATCATTTATACCTTTCCCAATATAGAATGGGGTTCTCTTCTCCCCATCTATCTCACATAAGGCGTAAATATAGTGATCAATTGTCAATAACGACTTTTTGAATTTATTGAAATCTTGCATATTTATCCAGAGTAGCTAACAGCTAATTCAACGATAAATGACATCTATGCCAAACGCATTTATTTCGCGAAGTATAAACATCACACTTAATATTTCCTAACTTATCAGCAACTTAAAGCATTACAAAATGCTCACTTTTGTAAATAAGCGTTAAATGTCGCTTTTCACGCAAAGTGGCTGTTCGCTTATTCATTTTTCAGAAAATCAACTATTCCATATTTTTCAGTGACTTGTAATCTTTATAGAACAAATACTAACCCCTTCGGGGAGTTGTAAGCCATCAGCTTTAAGCGATCAACTAATAACTAACAGGTAACTCGGTGCTTAAGGAGGGGTAACAGATGTCTCCTCCCATGACCGTGACAATGCCAGGGATGGCATTTCCCGAGCCCCCATGGATGGGTTTATGGCGTGTCGCGGGAGGTGACTCTGTTTCCTCTTTATACCAATCTCAAATAGATAGCTTCTTTATACGCAAGGGAGGATTCGGTGTGCGAAGTCCTGTCGACGGTGGTTTTTAGCGAGCCGACAGCAGGCTACCGCCGAGCCTTACAGGCGACTACTGCCTCATCTTCCTTGTATGAGACAGCACCGGCGATACGCACTTGGCTCAATTGAAGCTTCGCATTATAAGCAAGATGCGTGGCAAAATGAAATATGGAAGTGGCTATTGTTGGTGATGCACCGCCAAGCGATGTGTAGAGGCCGGTTTTGTGCAACAAAAAAAACTACGAACCACTTCATTGTTAACCGTGGTGTGGCTTTCGGAGTTTTTTTGCAAACGCCGTGCGGTTTGATGATTTTGGTGGCGCTACGCGCCACCGGCCAGCTAAAGCGGCCTCTACGGTGCGTCTTTGTAAGCATTGTGGCTGAGGTTCATACGTAATCAGGTACCAATAAAAGCCCTGTCAGATCTGATCCTAATTTTTCCGTGCTTTCTGCTCTTGTCGTAAACAAAGAGGCGTGGCAAATAATCTCTAATCTTGAGTCTTGAGTCTTGAGTCTTGAGTCTTTAAAGACTACAAGCGAGATCCTGATGGTCATCAGGATGACGGCGAGAGATAAACACCAGAGCCGCTGCTATTACCCTTCCGTGCTAAACAGATAACCGCCTTAGGATTTTTTCACAAATTTGGCCGTCACCATCATTTCACCGGCGCCGTCCACCTTGCAGTCTAACTCGTGGTCTTTGCCTTCCACTATGCGTCTGATCAGCGCTTTGGTGCCAATTTTTAGCACCAAAGAGCTGCCTTTAACCTTAAGATCTTTGGCCAGCGTTATCTTATCGCCTTCTTCCAGCAAACTGCCGTTGGCATCTTTTGCGGTGAGCGCCTCCTCTTCAGCTGCAGCGTGTGACGGATCCCATTCATGGGCGCACTCAGGGCAAATTAGCTGCTGTTGATCTTGGTAAACATACTCTGAATGGCATTTTGGGCAGGCTGGTAATGACATAAGCGCTTCTTATAAATGGTGGAGCCGTTAGAATAACGCGTGAATGAGCCAGGTACTAACCTTGTTTGTGCTGCCGATTAAGTGATGATTTTCAACGCAATATAAGGGGCAAGATTCAATACCAGAATCGCTATCTTATATTGGGCAAGATACTGAAAATAAGCTCGGCCAAGATCCTGTTTATTCAACGAAAATAACCGCGCATGAATACTAGAGATAGTCTCGCGCATTAGCACTACCATAAGGGTGGAAAACAACAGCACGATAATGTTGATAACCAACGACCAACCCAAGAGTGCCGTGAATAACTCTATCGTCATCATAATCGTCACCTGTACTTTTTAGTCACACGCTATCCAATGAAGCTCGCATTCGCCATGGGCTCTCTGGCGGTTCGTCTATGACTAAAGCATAGGACGGGCAGCCATTACTCACAGGACTGATGTGCCATGCGCCTTCTGAAATAGCACTTTGCTCAGGTGTTCGCAGTGTTTATCCCGCTTCTGCCACGTTCACATCGCCATTAACGATCTGCCTGCTTCTTGCTCTTCCAATGCGTATTGTGCCGCCAATGATGAACTGGCCAGTTGTGTGAAATAGCGGCTTTGCTCTTGCTCAAGCGGGGTTTGTTGCCAATGCTGCGTCAGCTCGGTGGCTCGGTTTTGCACCCAATCCGTGTAATTTTGCTCGGTGGCGGTCAGTTGCTGCAGAATGCGGGCCGAGGGCGTGAGTTCGGGCTGTTGCAGCAGCGGTTTATAGTGCTGCAGCGCAGCACCATAGCCACTACCGGCCTTGTCCAACAGCTGGGCGATGGCGTCCAGCTCGGCAAACAGTTGCTCGCCCCAAGCTGCACGGCTAAGTTCGCCGCTGGCGGTTTCGAGCAGCAGATCGGGCCGACGGCCCTGCTCGGTCACGCGGGTTTGGTTGCGGGCCAGGCGCTGTTGCTCCTGCTCGCCAATTTCTGGGCTGTCTTGAAATAGGCAAAACAGTAAAAAGGTATCCAGAAAACGTATTTGGGTGTCATCTATGCCCAGCGCCAGCAGAGGGTTGATATCTAAGTTGCGCACTTCTATGTATTCCACGCCACGGTTAGCCATGGCCTGCAGCGGCGTTTCGCCGGCATGGGTTACCCGCTTGGGGCGAATATCGCTGTAATACTCATTTTCTATCTGCAGAATATTGTCGTTTAGCTGTCGGGTTTCGCCGTTAACCTCGACTCCGATGCGGGTATAGGGCGCGTGGGGGGTGTTCAGGGCGCGAGTGAGATCGCGGCCGTATTCCGCCAAGCTGTTGGTGCTGATGTTCAAGCCCGCCTGGGCATCGCTTTGGTAGCCTAACCCGCTCATGCGTAACGAGGTGGCAAAGGGCAGATAGAGGGTGTCGGTGCCAAGGCTTGCCAGCTGGTGCGGGCGGCCATCCATAAAGGAGCGGCTGAGCGCGGGTGAGGCGCCAAACAGATAAAGCAGCAGCCAGCCATAGCGTTGAAAGTTGCGGATTAATGCAAAATACTGAGCCGAGCGAAAATCAGCCAGCGAATCTTGGCTGCCGAGCAACTCTCGGTAGCCCTGCCAGAAGCTGTCGGGCAAAGAGAAGTTGAAGTGAATGCCGGCAATGCTTTGCATGATGCGGCCATAGCGTACATCTAGGCCGCGACGGTAGGTGTGCTTCATTTGTCCCGAACGAGAGCTACCGTATTCGGCAATGGGCACGCTGTTATTCCCCTGCAAGGCGCAGGGCATGCTGGCGGGCCACAAATGTTCATCCCCCAGCTGGCTGACGGCATAACGATGCAACTGCTCCATAAAACCGAGGGTGTCGCCAATCTGTTCACTGGGCGGCGTAATAAACTCCAACAACGACTCTGAATAGTCGGTGGTGATGTGCGGGTGCGTGAGCGCCGAGCCCAGTGTGTGCAGGTGCGGCTCTTGGGACAGCCGGCCTTTGGGCGTGACCCGCAAGGCTTCTTTTTCTATGCCACGACGAATATGGGCCAGCGGCCGGATCAAGTCGGCATCGGCCAGTTGTGCCAGGTGCGGAGTAAGGGATGGCGTCATAAAAACCTCTGTATCAAGTCAATTAATCAGGCCAATCGGCCTTACTCTTTTTTGCCAAGCTTGTGCTGCAAACCCAGTGTTGCTAATCCTGTGTAGCTAACCCAGCCTGGTTAATTCAGCCATGCGCGCGTGCTGCCGCACGAGTAATAGCAGACACGGCATTATATTTATTCTGCGGCAAGAGATAATGACCCCATAGTGCAAATGACTTTTGACTGTCAGTAACAATGTGGGCCGTGATCGACGGTTAGGTGGGAGTGTGCCTAGGACAAACAGTCGTCTTTGGGAATAATGGCGGGCGGAAGCTCGGTTTCTTCTAGTGCTTCCAGCAGGTTGATTTCGATGGTGCGCGACAGCGCGCTCAGTGGCAGATCGTTGGCGGCTAGGCCAAAAGGTTGTTCCAGCTCTTCACTGAGGGCATCTAGGCCGAAGAAGGTATAGGCGATTACGGCACAGACTAAGGGAGTGGCCCAGCCCAGTGATGAGACCAAGCCAAAGGGCAGCATAAAGCAATATAGATAGGTAGTGCGATGCACCAATAGCGTGTAGGCAAACGGCAGCGGCGTATTCTGAATGCGCTCGCAGGCGGCCAATACTCCCGCCATAGAGGTGAGCCGTTCGTCCATGCTCTGCACCAAAAATTCCGATAATAATCGCTGGCGCCGACTGTAACCAACCTTCTTACCCATCAGCCGCAGCAGGTACTCGGGCAGGTTTTGCGCCTGACGCAGGCTGGCGTGATGCTCTGGCTCTACAAAACGGTCGACGTCTTGCCAAGGCGAGGTGTCACGCAGCCGATGGCGCAAGGCGTGGGTAAAGGCGATGGTCAGGTGGATCATCCGCCGCTGGGTGTGCCGCCCGGTCTCGGTTTCCTCATCCATAAAAGAGATCACTTGGCGGGCCAGACTACGGGCATCGATGGTCAACTGCCCCCATTGTTCTCGCGCCTCCCACCAGCGTGCGTAGCTGGCGTTGTTTCTAAAACCGAGAAACAGAGACAAGGCAACGCCCAGCAAGGTGAAGGGAGCCGTGTCGTAAGAGGAGAAAAAACCGGGAAACCAATGCTGAATGCCGGCTATTAAGACACTGAGCAGAGTGATCAGCAAAATTTGGGGATAAATCTGCGGGATGACAGAGCCGCGCAGGGTAAAAAACAGCTTAAGCCCATGCGATTTTTGCCGAACGATCATGTCAGCCTCCAAATGATGAAATTGGTGAGTGTTGAGTTAACTAGCGTGGTCAATACAGGAAGTATTTCAAGTGTAGTTGGTGGTGCTGCAGGACCGCAGGCTAATAGCCCCGAAGAGGAGTTCTTCGGAGCCTAGGCACTGGCAAATATGCACTAACAGTTATGCATTAGCGAGTGAGGTGCTCGGCATGAAAGCGCAGGTGCTGCTCGATAAAACTGGCGATAAAGTAATAGCTATGATCATAGCCTTCCCGCCGATTTAGCGCTAGCGGGTAACCGCTGTGGCTGGCGGCGGCTTCCAGTGTTTCTGGCTTAAGCTGCTCGGTGAGAAAATCATCGGCCTCACCTTGATCCACTAGTACAGGCACAAACTGGCTGGCTTGGCGCATCAGCAAGCTGGCGTCATAATCGGCCCACGCGGCGGTGTCTTTGCCCAAGTAAGCATTAAACGCCTTCTTGCCCCAGGGGCAATTAACTGGGTTGCTGATGGGGCTGAAGGCTGACACCGAACGATAACGTTCAGGGTTGCGCATAGCCAATACCAAGGCACCGTGGCCACCCATGGAGTGACCGGAGATGGAACGCTGATCGTTGAGCGGAAACATGGACTCGACCAGTGCCGGCAGTTCGTTCAGCACATAGTCGTACATGCGATAATGCCGATTCCAAGGTGCCTCGGTGGCGTTAACGTAGAAGCCCGCCCCCTTGCCCAGATCGTAGCTGTCGTCATCCGCGACTTCAGCGCCGCGGGGGCTGGTGTCTGGCACAATAATGGCCATGCCCAGCTCGGCAGCAATGCGCTGGGCACCGGCTTTTTGCATGAAATTTTCATCGGTGCAGGTGAGGCCAGACAGCCAATATAAGGCGGGCACCTTATCACCGATTGATACCTGCGGCGGCAGATAAATGGCAAAGCGCATGGTGCAATTAAGGGTGTCTGAATAATGGCTATATTGTTTGTGCCAGCCACCAAAGCTCTTATTGCAGCTCAGGTTTTCAATACTCATTGGAATCTCCAAAAATACAAGTGCCACGGGGGCAATGGCGATATTATATTCGATTTCGTGCTAATGATAATGACCAGATATATTAAATAACCTTTACCAATGAGTAACAATAATGGGGAAGATGCTATTTACTGAGCGTCACAAGGGGCTTTGGTGGAGGTCTGGTAGTGAAAAGCTTTGGCTAGAATGTAATAACGTATAGAGCTGCGGGATGTACATAACGCAACGGCCAGAAAGCCGGTTAGGCTTTCTGGCCGCATTTATTATGCTGCAAAGCGAAGGCCTAACAGCTGGCAATTATGCAAGCTTGAAGCAGGACGCTATGCAGGTTTTAAGCAAACGGTTATGCAGGCTTGAAGCAATAGACGGCAAGTTTGTTGCCGTCTAAATCGCGGGTGTAAGCAGCATAGGCATTAGGTGCCCAATCGCGAGTAGCGGGTGCGCCTTCATCAGGGCAACCGGCCGCTAAAGCCGCCGCATGGAAAGCGTCGATTGATGCACGGTCAGGCGCTTCGAAGCTAACCGTTACGCCGTTACCGACAGTTGCAGGCTGGCCGTTGGCAGGCTTCAGCACAAAGAAAGAAGGTGCATCTACGCCCCAGATTGAACCGTTTTCATCCAGATCGGCGATGCGCTTAAGGCCCAAAGTGCCTAATACGGTGTCATAGAAGGCGCGAGCCTGGTTAAGATCGTTGGTGCCTACGGTTACGTGGGTAAATATGCTCATTGTATTACTCTCTATAATGTATGGATGATTTATTTAGGTGCAAACATGTCTGCTGCGGTGCGGTGAGCGGTATAAACAGCCTCACCATCGCTTTCGCCGTCAAAAATAACGGTAACATTAGGGGTGAACAGAACAACGTCACCGACTTCGGCTACATATTTATTGCCTTGTAAGTCGCGCATCACAATCTTGCCTTTGGTAATGACCTTATATTCTACAAATTCATAAACAAATTCAAACTCAACGCCGGGCTGCATGGCAAAGAAACCCACCGTCAGGCCATCTGAATTATCAGTAACGGTTAATTCTGCCATCTGGCTTTTCAAGTTATTAACTTCAAGTAAACCGGCCAGTTCATTTAGCTTGAAGGTGCCAGCCTTAAACAGTTGAATACCAGGCTCTTGAGCAAGTTTGGTGATGTTGTTTTCGTTAACTGACTGAGTCATTTTAATTACCTTATGGTGGTTTATTACACATGTGAATGCTGCTAAAAAATTACCGAATAATAGAAAATTACTTTTATTATTTTATATATAGAGCCGTTACTCTTATTTTCACCTTATTCGCTGAGGACAGTTTATATTTTTTATCAGCAATAATAAGAGCTGAAACATCAATTTACTTTTGTTCGTGAGTAACAATGACATTTAAGAAAACAGCTCTGTGCAACAATGAGTATTAAGTACTCATGTTATGCCTTTATTCGTAGAGCAGAGACCGTCTATTTATCTAATACGGCCTCTAAGCTCGTTTTAAAATACGCTTTTGTTGCTGTTATTTGTCGAAGTGGATAACGGTACGAATACTTTTACCGGCATGCATGAGATCGAAGGCTTCGTTGATCTTTTCCAGACCCATGGTGTGAGTAATGAAGTGGTTGAGCTTAAACTCACCCTTCATGTAACGGTCAACATAGCCCGGCAGCTCAGAGCGACCTTTTACGCCACCAAAAGCCGATCCCTTCCAAACTCGACCGGTGACCAATTGGAACGGACGGGTGGAAATTTCTTGGCCGGCACCGGCTACGCCGATGATTACCGACTCGCCCCAGCCTTTATGGCAGCATTCAAGCGCAGAGCGCATTACGTTAACGTTGCCGATACACTCAAAGGAGTAATCTACACCGCCATCGGTCAGCTCGACGATCACGTCTTGAATTGGCTTGTCATAATCTTGCGGGTTAATGCAGTCGGTCGCGCCTAACTTGCGGGCCAGCTCGAACTTGCTCTCGTTGATATCAATGGCAATGATGCGGCTGGCTTTCGCCATGGTGGCACCAATAATGGCCGACAGACCAATGCCGCCCATGCCGAAGATGGCCACGGTGGCGCCCTCTTCTACCTTGGCGGTATTCATCACCGCACCCATGCCGGTGGTCACGCCACAACCGAGTAAACAGACTTCTTCTAGCGGCGCTTCTTTATTGACCTTGGCCAGCGAAATTTCTGGCAGCACCGTGTATTCGGAAAAAGTCGAGCAGCCCATGTAGTGGAAAATGGGCTGGCCATCTTTAAAGAAGCGGCTGGTGCCGTCCGGCATCAGGCCCCTGCCCTGAGTTTCGCGAATTTTCTGGCACAGGTTGGTTTTGCCGGATTTGCAGAATTTACACTCGCCACACTCAGGGGTGTAGAGCGGGATAACATGGTCGCCCACTTGCACGCTGGTTACGCCTTCGCCGATAGATTCGACGATACCGCCACCTTCGTGGCCGAGGATCACCGGGAAGATGCCTTCCGGATCGTCACCGGACAAGGTAAAAGCATCGGTATGGCACACGCCACTGGCGACAATGCGCACGCGCACTTCACCGGCTTGAGGTGGCATCACATCCACTTCTTCGATGGTTAATGGCTGATTTGGGCCCCAAGCGATGGCGGCTTTAGATTTGATAATCTGAGTCATAATTGTCTCCAGAGACGATAATTGGGCACCCGTCATCAAGCTCATTAGGCTTGCTGAGCCTAGATGTATGATGATTGCGAATGTTGCAAAGTGCTGAGCGTTGACCGGTAAGAAAATGGTGAGTCATTGCCGACAAGGGCTATCACTTAGCCCGATCAAAAGTGGGCAAGAACACAGTGGCGACCTATAAAGCTGTCAACATTAAGTGTAGTTAAAAGTGTTGGCCCGCCGTGTTGATGAGTGAATTATATATCGTTACAGCTATAAGATAATCACACCAATTTACAAAAGATAGTTACTGTGTGGTAACTATTATCAGTAAGCTATGCCTTATTGACTAGGCCGCTTAACGTAGACTGGCAGAAGAGGCGGATAGAGAGAGGCTGATTGGCATTATTTTGGTTGGGATAAAATCCACGCTAAAGCTATCCAAGCGGTAAGGCATGCCCCAATAGCGCATAAGGTTTATCTTATCTGCCGTTATGTTTACCCGTTTAAAATTGATAATAGCCGACCATTTAAGGCCACCTTTACTCTAAAGAAACAATATACTGTATTGATTGCTGTATTCGGTGCCAACGTAAGGACGTAGACATGTTTATCTGGGAAGGAGTGAGTGAGTTTGTGGCAGTAGCCGAGGTAGAAAGCTTTACCCAAGCGGCCAAAAGATTGGGGATTTCTACCGCACAGGTGAGTCGTCAGGTAAGCGCGCTGGAAGGACGATTGTCGACCAAGTTGTTTTACCGTACCACTCGCAAGGTGTCGGTGACGGAAGCTGGGCAAATCTATTATCAGCACTGCCGGCAAGTGCTCGACGGGCTAGAAGAAGCTGAGCGCACCATCACTAATTTACAGCTGGCACCCAAAGGCAAATTAAAACTAACGGCCCCCATCACCTTCGGTGAAAAAACCATAGCGCCCTTGGTCAACGATTTTGTGCTGCGTTATCCCGAGTTAGAGGTGCAGATGAACCTGACTAACCAGAAGCTAGATTTGGTGGCGGAGGGCTACGACTTAGCGGTGCGCCTAGGCAAACTGGAAGACTCCAGCATGATGGCCAAGCGGCTGTCTTCTCGTACTCAGTATGTGTGTGCTTCGCCAGATTATTTGTCGACCTATGGTGTGCCCCACTCGTTATCGGAGCTGGAGCAACATAATTGCTTGCAGGGTAATTTGGATTACTGGCGTTTTCAGGAGCAAGGCAAGGCGCGCAATATACGGGTAAAAGGCAATATCCGCTGCGACAGCGGCTGGGCCTTGTTGGATGCCGCGCTAAAAGGCATCGGCATAGTGCAGTTGCCAGATTACTATGTGCAGCCAGCGCTGGATGCAGGGCAACTGATCCCCTTATTAGAGCTTTATCAAGAGCCGGACGACGGTATTTGGGCACTGTATCCCCACAACCGCCATCTGTCGCCCAAGGTGCGGATGTTACTGGATTTTTTGAGCGAGTCTCTTAGTTAAGTCTGAGACTGGTGGTTTAATACCAATCGCATTAATTATTTGGTCAACCTGACAGCTGGATTTAATGTGATTGTTTTTTGTAGTGTGCCCACCTTGTTGGTAGGTAAAGAGTATCGGCACGGTTTGGGTTTTGTTATTAAAACCATCCTGCTTCGCAGGACCACCGAACAAGTGGGTGGACTACAACACACGCTTTTTGTAGAAGCCTGCTTTAGTTAGCTATGCTATGGGGCTTTTATGTCGATCTTAAATAGAACGATTATTTAGTGTGTTTGGTATAAGCAGTACGACTCAACAGGTGTGTAGCTCTCGTTTCATCCGCGCTTTTCATAACAAAGAGCTTTAAGATATTTTTTGCAACGGAAGAACGCGGAACCCACGGACAAGTTCAAGGGCAATAAGTGATTGACCTATAGAGGGTTAAGACCTTACCCCTCAATAATTTGGCTCTTTTCGATCTGATCTCTATTGTTCCGTGGATTCCGTTGCTGATAGATCTTTATCCTTAATATCACTTAGCGTATTGCGCTAACAAGCCATCGCAGGCTGATTCAATAAGATCCAGCACCTGCTCAAAGCCTTGCTCGCCGCCGTAATACGGGTCCGGCACTTCTTGCTGGGCGTCTTGCTTAGTGTCTTGTTCGCCATCGCCATTAAAACTTAGCAGCAGCATAATTTTATGTTGATGCTCTGCGGGGCACAGCGCTTTAAGATCCGCTAAATTACTGCGATCCGCCGCCAAGATGATATCGAAATCCACAAAATCACTGGCTTTAACTTGGCGTGAATGAATACCGCTAAAGTCATATCCTCGGCGCTCCCCTGCCGCCCGCGAGCGCGCATCGGGTGTGGCACCTGCATGTCCGCCATAAGTACCGGCAGAATCAACGGTTAGCGCCACGCCCGCACTGGCAGCGCGCTGGCGTAACACCGCCTCTGCGGTAGGTGAGCGACAAATATTGCCTAAACACACCACCAACACCCTTGGGTTATCTTTATTAGTCAACTCGTTACTCATTCTGCAATACCTTTACACCAAGCTTAACGGACGAGATAAGAAGCGGCGCTCACTCTCACGATTTACGCCTCGCGTACAAATCACAGCCCCAGCTTATCCAATAATCCCGGTAACTTATCACCGAGCTTGTCGCCCAGCTTTTCGTCGAGTTTACGCTTAAGGCGTTCAACTTCTTTGTCAGCCTTGTCACTTAAATACACATCAAACACTTGCTGTAAATCTAAGCGGTATTGGGGATCTTTATAGGTGCCACTAATGCGAATGGGCAGAATGATGTTTTTAAGCTCATCTAACTCTTCGCCGTCTTGGCCTTTAATACTGCCCACGATCGCAGTATTTAACAGTACGTTTAATGACTCGTCGCCAAGGTTGGTTTTACCCTCGCCGTTGATACGTAGTAAAGGCGAGGCTAAGTGCAGGTTGTCAGTGCTGACCATACCTTTACCAATGACAAAGTCGGCAGTAAGCGCACTAAAGTCAGTTTTTTCAACGTCTTCTTTCGCCGGTACCGGTAAGCCTTTTATTTGGGCGTGGGCACGGCGAATAAGGGCCGCGATGTTAACGCCCTCTACGGCGCCGTCGGCCACGCTAATGTTGGCGGTGCCGGTGAGATTTTTGCGCAGCTCATCGCTGCTAAAGCCCGCGCCTTTGGCATCAAGCGTGACATCGGCACGACCTTCGATGTAATCGATGCTGGTCGCGGCGCTCAGCAAGGTATCTGCGTTCACGTCGATTAAGGTTTGATGCACACTAAAGCGCGTGGGCTGATCGGTAAAATCAAGCTTAGCCTCCGCGTCTATTTGGCCTTCATAAAGCTGAGCTTGGATGGGTTTAAGCTCAAGCTTGCCTCGTTTGGACTGAATATGAACATCCAGTTGCTCCAGCTCTATGCCTTGCATCAGCACCTTATCTGCCGACAAGTCGCCATTAAGATTGATGCCTTGCAAGAAAGAACCGCTGGCTTCGCTGGTAGTCGGCTTGGAGTTAGATAAGGTCGCCGGCACTGAGGCGCTACGGTTCGGTGCATTGGTGGTGTCTTTATCTGTGTTCTCAGCGTTAGTTGGCTTGGTTTTGCCTTTAGTAGGCTTAGTGCCGCTACGCCATTCTTCTTGCAAGGCGTCCACATTTAACACGTCGGTGTGCAGCTTAAAGGTTAACTCAGGCAGGTTTTGGTGGCGTACCGCCAAGGCACCCGACACCTTGAGCTCGCCTAGCTCCAAGTTAAGCTCGGTAAACTCAGCCAGCTTTTGGTCTAAGTCATAGGCTAACTGGCCTTGTAACTGCAGCTGTTTATTACCCGGAATAGCACGGCCAGTGGCGCCCACATCGAGGACAAGGTCACTTAATAGAAAACGATTAAACTCAGGCGCTAACCAAAATTTGCCGTTCGCCTTAATGCTGCCCTGTAGATCGTCGCTAAACAAATTGCCAGACAAACTTAAAGGTACGGTTTGATCCGGTGCAAAGTCATCCAGCTTAAAGTTAACCTTACTCAGGCGCGTTAATTTATCGGTAGCCTGATTTTGCATCACCACTTCCGCATCTTGTACGCTGACGCCTGCCAAGCTAAAGCTCATGGGCTCTTTGCTGTTTTCATTTTCGGTATTACTGGCTGTATTTTCGGCTTGAGTGTCAGAGTCGGTGGCTGTTTCGTTGCCAGCCTGAGTGCCTGTGTTGCCATTGGTGCCAGTGCCATCAGCTGCCTTGCTTGCTGCGAGCTGGCGCAAATCATCTAAGTTAGTCACGCCATCTTTGCGGGTAATTAAATGCAGCCGGGCATTCTTGAGCACAGCTTCACCCACTTCGAGACGATTATTAAACAGCGGCTTTAAGGCCACATCTAAACTGAGTTCGCCAATGGATAAGGTGTTGCCACCCTCAAACCCTGGCGGATTTAATAAGGCGGTGTCGTTCACGGTAAAGCCGACCGAGGGGAAAAAGCGCCAGCTTAAATCACCATTAATCACTAAGGTTCGGCCGGTTTTTTCTTTAGTTTGCTCGATCAATACTCGCTTAACGCGGTCGGTATCCACCACCTGAATTAAAATAATTCCCGCTAGCAGGATCAGTAGCAACAAGGCTCCCAATCCATAGAGTAGCTTTTTCATGCGTATTATCCCGTGTTGTTGTTATTAGTCTTGGTTAATCCGGCTCGCATCGGCCCCTTGCTGCGCCTTGTATTTAGCGCTAGCACGGCTCATATAAGGACGCTCTGCAGAGCCCGACATGGTTTCAAAGTTAATGGCGCCAATCACCATGTGCGGGCGTAAGGCGAGGGGCAGTTTACCGCCGTTATAAAATTCAAGCACGATGCGCCCCGACCAACCCGGATCGATGCGATGAGCGGTGGCATGCACCATCAGCCCTAAGCGCGCTAATGATGAGCGCCCGTCCAGCCAACCCACTATGTTATCGGGCAAGGTAATAGATTCAAGGGTGACCGCCAGCGCCAATTCGCCGGGATGCAGGAAAAAGGCATCGCCATCGGCAATAAAAATTTCGTCACTCATCACGCTATCGATGGCTTTGGCCACTTCATCCTTAGGGCCACTCAAGTCAATATAAGGCGCGCTGTGAGCCTCAAACACCCGAAACTCATTGCCTAACAGCACATCTACGCTCACGCCACTGATCCGCTCTGGATCTGGCTCTGGGGTAATACTAATAATGCCGTCGGCCAAATAACGCTTAATATCGCGATCACAAAGACGCATGAAAATTCCTCAACTCAGGGTAAGAAAGCACCTTGCTCGCGACTAGCTTTGCCGCAGCCACAGCGGTGGCTACTTGCTAGGCACAAGCCGCCCGCTAACTCCTGTTATGTATGGTGTTAGCGGGCAAGGTAATAATGATTAAACGTAAATGTAATTAAATAACACGGGTGTACAGGCTGGTAGGCACTGACTTGCCGCTAAAATACAAGCCGCTGGCAACACGCGCCGCTATGGTCAAATACGCCTCGGCTAACGCGCCGTCTGGCTCCGCTATCATGGTGGGACGGCCTTTATCCATATCCACCCCAATACGGGCATCCAACGGCAGCTGACCCAATAAAGGAACCTGCTGTTGTTGAGACACACGCAAACCGCCGCCGGCACCAAATAACTCAGCTTGATGACCACATTGGCCACAGATGTGGTAGCTCATGTTCTCAATCACGCCCAGCACAGGCACATGCACTTTGTTGAACATGCTGATGCCTTTCACCGCATCTGCCAGCGCCACGTTTTGCGGGGTGGTCACCACCACGGCCGCGGTAGTGGGCACACCTTGTGACATGGTAATTTGAATGTCGCCGGTACCGGGCGGCAAGTCGACGACTAAGTAGTCTAACTCACCCCAACGGGTTTCTTGCAGAATTTGCGTTAACGCCTTACTGGCCATGGGGCCGCGCCAAATTGTGGCATCTTTCGTGCTCACCAAAAAGCCAATGCTGTTCGCTACTATTCCATGAGCCTGTATTGGGCCCATCATTTTGTCGTCACTCATGCTCGGCTTGGCACCGGCCACGCCCAACATCATCGGAATAGAGGGGCCATAGACGTCTGCGTCTAAGATCCCAACCCGCGCGCCTAAGCGCTGTAACGCCAACGCCAAATTAACGGCGGTGGTGGACTTGCCTACGCCACCCTTACCGGAAGAAATGGCAATAATATTACGTACCCCAGACACCCCTTGAGCGTCATTGGCCCGCGCCAAGGTGGCCACATCCACGCTTATTTGCCACTCAACCTGTTCCGCGCCACTTACGCGGCACAGATTTTCGTCTAGCTGAGTGAGCACAGTTTCAAGCTGATAATCTACAAACGGCAACACCAGCTTTATTACTAAGCGCGGCGATTGCAGGCTGATATCGCGTACCGCGCCGGTGCTGACCAAATCTCTGCCCCAATGTGGCGGTATAAACTTAGCCAGTAAGGCCATAATATCGTTATTATTCATGGACTCTTGCCTCTTGAGGATAGTGCTAGGCACTCTAGCAAAAAGCCGGCAACGGCGAAACGCTCGCGCCCGCACAAACCACTAAATACGCCAAACTAAGCAGGTTACATAACAAAAGAAGGCTAGAAACTAGCAAAAGAGGGCTTTTTCTTCAGCTGAGTCATGGGATAATGCACCTTTAGGCTCTTTGCGCCGGAAAAAATGGCCAAAGTGTGTATAAGCAAAAAAAACTCGGGTAACATGACCGACCCACCTTAATTGACTTAATAGAATGGAAAATATGGCTACCGAACCGCGTAAGATACTTGTCACCTGTGCCCTACCCTATGCCAATGGATCTATCCACCTTGGCCATATGTTGGAGCATATTCAGGCCGATATCTGGGTTCGTTATCAGCGAATGCGAGGCCATACAGTTCATTTTATCTGTGCTGATGACGCTCATGGTACGCCCATTATGCTCAAGGCCAAGCAATTAGGCATAGAGCCAGAAGCAATGATTGCCGCCGTAAAAGAAGAGCACGAAGCAGACTTTGCACGCTTTAATATTGGCTTTGATAACTATCACACTACCCACAGCGTTGAGAACCGTGAATTTGCCGAGCTGATTTACGGTCGCTTAAAAGAAAACGGTTACATTGAGAACCGCACTATTTCTCAGCTGTACGATCCTGAGCAAAACATGTTTTTGCCAGACCGCTTTGTGAAAGGCACCTGCCCTAAGTGTAAAGCCGAAGACCAATACGGCGATAACTGTGATGTATGTTCGGCCACCTATAGCCCCACCGAGCTGATTAATCCGCGCTCTGCGGTGTCCGGTGCCACGCCCATTATGAAAGACAGCGAGCACTTCTTCTTCGACCTGCCCCAGTTTAGCACCATGCTGAAAGCCTGGACGCGCTCAGGCGCACTGCAAGAAGAAATGGCCAACAAGCTGGAAGAGTGGTTTGAAACCGGTTTACAGCAGTGGGACATCACCCGTGATGCGCCCTACTTTGGCTTTGAAATTCCTGATGCGCCGGGCAAATATTTTTACGTGTGGCTGGATGCACCTATCGGCTACATGGGCTCGTTTAAGAATTACTGCGATAAGCGCGACGATCTAAACTTTGATGAATACTGGCAGAAAGACAGCACCACTGAGCTGTATCATTTTATCGGTAAAGACATTGTTTATTTCCACAGCCTGTTTTGGCCCGCCATGCTTGAGGGCAGTGGTTTTAGAAAGCCGACCAATATCTTCGTCCATGGTTATGTGACGGTAGATGGCGCGAAAATGTCGAAGTCTAAAGGCACCTTTATTAAGGCCGACACCTACCTTAAGCACTTAGATCCTGAGTGCCTGCGTTATTACTACGCCGCTAAATTATCGAGCCGCATCGATGACTTGGACTTAAATTTGACTGACTTTGTGGCCCGCGTAAACAGCGATGTGGTGAACAAGCTGGTGAACTTAGCCTCACGCAATGCGGGCTTTATTGCCAAGCGTTTTGATGGTCAATTGGCTGCTACTTGCAGCGAGCCTGAGCTATACGCCGAATTTGCTGCGGCCGGTGAGCGTATTGGTCACAGCTTTGAGCAGCGTGAATTTGGTCGTGCTATTCGTGAAATCATGGCGCTGGCTGATAAAGCCAACCGTTACGTGGACGACAAAGCCCCCTGGGTGCTGGCCAAGCAAGAAGGTAAAGACCAAGAGCTGCAAGACGTATGCTCGGTGGGCATTAACTTGTTCCGCGTATTAATGACCTACTTAAAGCCGGTAATGCCAAAGTTAACCGAGCGCGCAGAAGCTTACTTGAACACCACCCTAAGCTGGGACGCGGTGGTTTCACCTTTAGTGTCCCATCAGGTGAATCCGTTTAGCGCGCTGTTTAATCGTATGGATCCGGCTAAGATTGCCGCCATGGTGGAAGACTCTAAAGAAGACTTAGAAGTGGAGCTATCCTTGGCCGCCCCTGCTGCAGCCGAAAGCAGCCAATTGACTGATGATCCGATTAGCCCGACTATCAGCTTTGATGACTTTGCTAAGATTGACCTGCGTATCGCCTTAATCAAAAAAGCCGAGTCTGTGCCCAAGGCCAATAAGCTACTGCGCTTAGAGCTGGACTTAGGCGGCGAAACTCGCCAAGTGTTTGCTGGCATTAAATCTGCGTATGCACCGGAAGATCTGGAAGGCAAGCTGACGGTGATGGTGGCCAACCTAGCACCGCGCCAGATGAGCTTTGGCTTAAGCGAGGGCATGGTATTGGCTGCCGGCCCGGGTGGTAAAGACCTGTGGATCTTAGAGCCCCACGCCGGCGCCCAGCCAGGGATGCGGATTAAATAACGCTGCTTCGCAGAGCTTGAAGCGGTCAGCTTTGAGCTGTCAGTAAAACAAAAACACCGAGCCAAAAGCTCGGTGTTTTTTTATGTATTTTAGGTCTTAAGCCGTCATCCTGACGCACGTCAGGATCTCGCTTTTAGATTCACAGGCGAAGTGCACAGTGCGAGATACCGGGGCGAGCCCGGTAAGACAGCACAGGGCGGTGCTTTTATTTAGGCCGTCTTCCTGACGCACGTCAGGATCTCGCTTTTAGACTCACAGGCGAAGTGCACAGTGCGAGATACCGGGGCGAGCCCGGTAAGACAGCATGGGACCGTGTCTGTCTTTATGCCGTCTTCCTGATACCGGAGCAAGTCCGGCATGACGAAGATTCAGGATCTACTTTTAAGCTCTAAGTAGTAGCTTTTGTAGGCGAACGCTTGCTCTCGCATTACGCCTCAGGCGTAAATCTATAACACAACCCAGCTTTGCAGAATATTACAGTGGTCGCAGCAGCTCCAAAAAACGAGGATTAAGATTTAGCTGGGCGCCGGGCGCTTGGTGCTCGGCGCGGCCCTCAATCAGCATTCCGTAATATTCACGGCCAAGCCGCCGCGGGCGGTTTCTTTGTATTTGCTCTTCATATCGCGGCCGGTTTCGCGCATGGTTTTAATTACCTTATCCAATGACACCTTATGCTCGCCGTCGCCCCGTAGCGCCAGTCTGCTGGCATTAATGGCTTTCACCGAACCCATGGCGTTGCGCTCAATGCAGGGCACTTGTACCAAGCCTCCCACAGGATCGCAGGTTAAGCCTAAATTATGCTCCATGCCGATTTCGGCGGCATTTTCGACTTGATCCACAGTGCCGCCCACAATCGCGGTGAGCGCCGCTGCGGCCATAGAGCAGGCCACGCCCACTTCACCTTGGCAGCCGACTTCCGCACCTGAGATGGAGGCATTTTCCTTATATAAGATGCCAATGGCGGCGGCAGTTAAGAAATACTTCACCAATACCGCATCATCCACCGGCTGCACAAAGTGATGATAATAATGCAACACCGCCGGAATAATACCCGCCGCACCGTTAGTGGGGGCGGTCACCACACGACCACCGGCGGCGTTTTCTTCATTCACCGCCATGGCGTATAAATCCACCCATTCCATCACGATCAAGGGGTCTTTGTTATAGACACTATCGCTGGTTAATTTACTCAATAAGTCAGGCGCCCGGCGCCGTAACTTTAAGCCGCCGGGCAAGATGCCTTTGGTGTTACAGCCTCGCGTCACGCAGTCTTGCATCACCTGCCAGAGCTGGCGCAAGCCTTGAATAATATCTGCTTCGCTGCGGTTCACTTTTTCATTGGCCAGCATCAGTTCACTGACAGATAAATCATGCTCATGGCACAACGCCAGTAATTCATCGCCACTGTGAAATGGGTACGGCACCGGCTTAGCACTGGACTCAGCGGCCGCACTGGCTTGAGTGTTGGCAAAGTCTTCGGCCTTCACGATAAAGCCGCCACCAATGGAGTAATAAGATTGTTCGGCCAGCAATTGTTCAGTTTGCCCGACTTCTGATGACTGTTCTGATGACAGAGTAGAAGTGGTAAAAGCACGACAGGTCATGCCATTGCTGTGCAGCGCCAAGGTCTTACGACGATGAAACACAATGGCGCCTTGGCGAGGAAAAGGCACGCTATGCTGTTGATTAAGCAGCAACTGCTCATCCCTTTCTACCTGCTCTAAAAAGTGCGGGATCAGCTCAATATCAACGGTGTCTGGCTCAAAACCCGCTAAACCTAATAGCACTGCCTTGCCGGTGCCGTGGCCGATGCCGGTTTGGCCTAGAGAACCAAACAGCTCCACTTCCACTCGGCTCACTTGGCTCAATGTGCCCTGCTCACTCAAACCATTCACGAAAGCATGAGCGGCGCGCATTGGCCCTACCGTATGGGAAGAAGACGGGCCTATGCCAATGCTGAACATATCGAACACGCTGATCATAAGGACTCCAAAACACGGATAAATCGAGAAGGTAAGTTGAAAAGCCACGCGGTGCGTTTAAGCGCTAGGCGCAACCATCAACTAAAGTTGAAGAATTGTAGGGATATTTGAGCGCTAGCCCCAATGAAATTTTAGGCTTGGGAGATTTAGCAGTGAAATATGTGATTAAGATCGCGAGTTATCGAGCAATCTGCTGAGCGAACTGATGGATAACGGTGGCGGTAATGCCCCAAATCCATAAGCCTTGCCAACGAATAAACACCACTTCATGAGTACGGCCTTGGCGGCGCAACTGGTACAAATGGTGATGGCGTAAATCCAGCAGGTAATCGAGCGGTACTTGAAACAGCTCATCGACCTCGGCCGGATTGAGCTTAAATTGTGGATGCCCTTCTATTAGGCCAATAAAGGGCGTGAGTGCGAAACCCGAAATCGTATGCTGGGCCTGCAGCTGAGCCAAGGGCTGACACAATTCAGGCAAGAGGCCAATTTCTTCCCAACTTTCACGCAGCGCCGTGTGCCACAGGCTGGTATCGGTGGCATCTGCCCGCCCTCCGGGAAAGCTCACTTGCCCCGGATGATGGCGCAAATGTCGACTACGGCGGGTTAATACCAGCTCTAAGCCCTGCCCCGTTTGCAGCAAGGGCATCAGCACCGCCGCCGGAAACGCATGACTCGGCAAATGCGGATCAAGGCCTGGCGTCAATAAATTAATGCGTGTTTTTAGTTCATCTAACGTCATGGTTCAAAACCTAAGCCTATTTTTGCTATGGTATTCGGGCCCTTCGTACAGCGATGAAAACAACAAAGAGTGATGACTGCTGTAGCCTGCCGCTTTAGCTGGCAGTCCCGTCTCGGCGGGATTATTTAATGCCTTCTTGCTTTGCTGGGGCGAGCCTGTCTCGCCGTGACGAACCATTTCAGATTAATCGAATATCCAGTGAATATTCGCAGTCAGCTAAATGGTGCGTATCGACTTAAAGCGCAGGACTAACAACGCAAGACTACAACAGCTGTGTCTTCCTTGGCGCTTGGCGCCGGCCCTCGGCGCTACTTTGTTACAACTCAGCTAATACGGGTAATATTTTACCCAGCTTATCAAATAACTCCTGATATTCGTCATCGGCTTGTGAGTCGGCGACAATACCGCCGCCGGCCCAGCAATACAGCTGGTCAAGCTCTGCCACTAGGGTGCGAATGGTAATGCTGGTGTCCATGCGCCCGTGAGCACTAATGTAGCCGATGCTGCCGCAATAGGCATGGCGGCGGTACTTTTCTAGCTCTTCAATAATTTCCATGGCCCGCACCTTGGGCGCGCCGGTAATGGATCCGCCGGGAAAGGTGGCTGCCAATAAATCGGCACCGGTGAGCGCAGGATTGAGCTCGCCGGTAATGGTCGACACCAAATGATGCACCGCCGGAAAGGATTCGATGGCAAATAATGACGGCACCTTTACCGAGCCCGGCACACAGACACGACCGATATCGTTGCGCAATAAATCCACTATCATCAGATTCTCGGCGCGGTCTTTAGGCGCCACACTTAGCTCATCGGCCAGTTGTTTATCTTGCGCCGCATCCATGCCTCTGGGACGGGTACCTTTAATGGGCTTGGTTTCAACGCGCCGCCCGTCCAGCGCAATAAAGCGCTCTGGCGACAAGCTTAAAATGGTACTGCTGGGTAATTGCAGAAAGGCCGAGAATGGCGCCTGATTTTGCGCACTTAACTGGCGATAAGCAGCCCAAGTGTCACCGCTAAAGACTGTATTAAAGCGCAGCGTCAGATTAATTTGATAGCAATCGCCAGCGCTCAGATAATCCTGCACGGTATTAAAGCTAGTTTCATATTCACTTTGAGTCTTGCTCGCCTGCCAATCGCTTAACAGCTTAAACGGCTCAGCAGTCTTCGCTTGCTGAGCCTGCCACCAAGCCAAGCGCGCACTTAAAGCGGCTTCATCACCCAGCACCAATAAGTGCGCCTGCTGTAGCTCGGTATCAATCACCCAAGCCCAGTCCACCAGCGCCACTGCCATGTCGGGGGTGGTAAGTTCATTAATGGCGAGGCTGGGAATGCGCTCCACTCGACGGCCTAAGTCATAGCTAAACAACCCCAGCGCCCCGCCACAAAATGGCAGATGTTGGTGTGATTCAGGCAAACTTACTTCACCTATTAGCTTATCTTGCCAGTGCTTGAGTAAGGCAAACGGCGACTCAGTGGAGCGATAGCGCTGGTTGTGGTTTTGGTTTTGCTCAAAGTGCTCAATAACAGTGTCTGCACCTTGGGTGACTAAGGTCGCTCGTGGCTCGGCGCTGATAATATGAAAGCGGCTATCTGTGCCTAATGGCGCGCCCGACTCCAGCAACATGGCCCAGGTTAAATGAGCAATTGGCGAAAAGAAATCATGCACAGCGCCATCAAACGCTTGGCTGTAAATATGCAAAGGCAGTCCCATTTTGTAATCCACTCGACAGTTTTGACATCTGCCCGGCGCTCAGGCTGGCCAGCTTAGGGCGGTGAAGCGTATCATAGCGCCAATATAACAATACAGAGCCGAGTCTGGTGCCGTGCCTTATTTTTCGAGTCATAAATACAGACCTCGAACTATAAGGCCATTATATTGCCCCAACTCTGAGCCACCGCAGACCCGCAAGAGGAAGCCATGAGCATTATCAAAAAGCAGGACTTTATCGAATCAGTTGCCGATGCGCTGCAATACATTTCTTACTACCATCCCTTGGACTTCGTACAAGCGCTAGAAAAAGCCTATTTAAAAGAACAAAGCACCGCCGCCAAAGACGCCATCGCGCAAATTTTAATTAACTCGCGTATGGCCGCCGAAGGTCATCGTCCCATCTGCCAAGACACCGGCATTGTCACCTGCTTCGTAAAAATTGGCATGCAAGTGCAGTGGGACAGCGACTTAACAGTACAAGAAATGGTGGATGAAGGCGTACGTCGTGCCTACCTAAATCCCGATAATCCGCTGCGCGCCTCAATTGTGGCGGATCCGGCCGGTAAGCGTATCAACACCAAAGACAATACCCCATCTGTGGTGCACATCGACATGGTGCCAGGCGCAGAAGTGGAAGTGGCCATTGCGGCCAAAGGCGGTGGCTCTGAGAACAAAGCCAAGATGGCCATGCTTAACCCGTCCGATGACGTAGCCGAGTGGGTGTTAAAAACACTGCCCACTATGGGTGCCGGTTGGTGCCCACCGGGTATGTTGGGCATTGGTATTGGTGGCACCGCCGAGAAAGCCGCGGTGCTGGCCAAAGAGTCATTAATGGATCCGGTGGATATTCATGAGCTGATCGAGCGCGGTGCTGTTACTACCGAAGAAAAGCTGCGCTTAGACATCTTTGAACGAGCCAATAAGCTGGGTATTGGTGCCCAAGGCCTAGGTGGACTCACCACGGTCGTGGACATCAAAATTATGTCCGCCCCAACCCACGCGGCCTCAAAGCCGGTGGTAATGATCCCTAACTGTGCCGCCACTCGCCACGTGCACTTTACGCTAAACGGCTCAGGGCCGGCGGAACTTACGCCGCCAAGACTGGAAGACTGGCCAGAAGTGACCTGGGAGGTGGGCGATAGCGCACGCCGCGTAAATTTAGATACGGTTACGCGGGCCGAGATCAAAGAGTGGAAAATGGGCGAAACTGTGTTGTTGTCTGGCAAGTTACTGACCGGTCGCGACGCCGCCCACAAGCGTATTCAAGAAATGCTCAGTAACGGCGAAACGCTGCCGGTTGATTTTAAAGACCGCTTTATCTATTACGTTGGCCCAGTAGATGCCATTGGTGATGAAGCCGTGGGCCCTGCTGGCCCCACTACTGCGACCCGCATGGATAAGTTTACTGACATGATGCTAGAGCAAGCCGGTTTGATCGGCATGGTCGGCAAGGCAGAACGCGGCCCCGCTACCGTTGAGTCTATCAAGCAGCATAAAGCCGTGTACCTAATGGCCGTAGGCGGTGCCGCTTACTTGGTCGCCAAGGCGGTGAAGAAAGCCCGCGTGGTGGCCTTTGAAGACTTAGGTATGGAAGCCATCTATGAGTTTGAGGTGGAAGACATGCCGGTAACAGTGGCGGTAGACAGCGAGGGCAATAACGCCCACGTCACCGGCCCCGCCATTTGGCGCGCCAAAATCGAAGAGCTGGATGCCCGACTCAGTTCCCAGTGAATCGTGAATCGTGAATCGTGAATCGTGAAAGAATACTGAAACACCGAGCAGATGCTCGGTGTTTTTATTTGGGTTAGGTAACAAATGTTATGTCTGTTGTAGCCCGCAACTCCAAGCCGGTCGAATACTCTTTATTAAAATAGGCCGACCCAACAACAGGCCAGAGCCAAACCCCTTGGTCGTTGCGAGGAGTGCAACGACGCGGCAATCCATAGTTATGTACCGCGCCGCTGTAGCATGGATTGCCGCGCTACGCTCGCAATGACGGAATAAGGGAGTATCACAACAGAGCGGCGTAAAATCTTGCCCCCCACAGAGTATCTACAATTTACACTCGCGCTTCACTTCCCACCTCACGCGCTCTCAAACCAGGGCCGAGTGCGGTTGGCAAACCATACTAACGAGAGCATCACCGGCACTTCTACTAACACGCCTACTACTGTGGCCAGTGCTGCGCCTGAATGTAGGCCAAATAACCCTATGGCCACCGCGACCGCTAACTCAAAAAAGTTAGAGGTGCCAATCATGCAAGCGGGAGCGGCTATGTTGTGGCGGAGCTTGAGTTTTAGCGCCAGCCAATAACCCAGCGCGAAAATACCGTAGGTTTGCAGCATTAAAGGAATGGCGATTAAGCCAATCACTAACGGCTTCGCCACTATAGTCGGCGCTTGCAGGCCAAATAACAGCACTACCGTGGCCAGTAAACCCAATATCGACCAAGGCTTACAACGCGCCACCAATACCGATACCGGTTGTGGCGCCGGCTTTTTACTTTGCAGACGTAGCCACAGCAAGCGGATAAGAATACCGGCGACCAGTGGCAGCACTACATACAAGCCCACCGATAACAATAAGGTCTGCCAAGGTACCGCAATGGCGTTCATGCCCAGCAACAAGGCGGCCAAAGGCGCAAAAGCAAACACCATGATCAGGTTATTAACCGACACTTGCACCAAGGTGTAGTTAGGGTCGCCGCGCGTGAGCTGGCTCCACACAAACACCATGGCCGTACAGGGTGCTACGCCCAGTAAGATCATGCCGGCTATGTATTCCCCCGCCGTGCTCGGATCCACCCAAGGGGCGAACAGCACGCGAAAAAATAACCAACCTAAAAAAGCCATGGTAAAGGGTTTCACCAGCCAGTTAATCACCAGCGTTAAAAGCAAACCTTTAGGCTTTTTGCCCACATCTTTTACGGCGGCAAAGTCGATTTGGATCATCATGGGCGTGATCATCACCCAAATCAGTACCGCCACCACTAAGTTCACGTGCGCAAATTCTAAATGGGCCAAACTTGCAAACACACCGGGCACCGCTTGGCCTAACAGCACGCCCGCCACTATGCTTAAGCCAACCCACACCGATAAATAACGTTCAAATACGCCCATCTGATTTATTCCTGATCTACCTGATTTCTGATTTACCTGATTTCTGACCTGCATGATTCCTGACCTACAAGGCTACAAGGCAGTTTGATTGACTCTGTTTATCAACTGTTCGCCAGTTTCTACGCGCTCTGAATAACGATCCGTTAAATAGGCGCTGTTATCACGGGTGAGTAGCGTGAACTTCAGCAACTCTTCCATCACATCGACGATGCGATTGTAATAAGGCGAAGGTTTCATGCGATCGTTATCATCAAACTCCATAAATGCCTTGGCCACCGAAGACTGATTAGGAATGGTGATCATGCGCATCCAACGCCCTAAAATACGCAGCTGATTCACCGCATTAAATGACTGAGAACCGCCACATACTTGCATTACCGCCAGGGTTTTACCTTGGCTGGGACGTACCGCGCCTAGGCTAAGCGGTATCCAATCAATTTGGGTTTTCATCACGCCCGTCATGGCGCCATGGCGCTCCGGCGAGCACCACACTTGGCCCTCTGACCAGTTCACGAGCTCACGCAACTCTTGTACTTTGGCGTGTTCGACATCATCGCCATCAGCCAACGGCAAGCCGGTGGGATTATAAATGCGCACGTCCGCCCCCATAAACAGCAGTAAACGGGCGCATTCTTCCACCACTAACCGACTAAAAGAGCGCTGGCGCAAAGAGCCATACAGCAGCAAGATGCGCGGCTTATGGGCACCGGTCTCTGTGTGGGAGAAGTGCGGTAACTGAAAATGCTGCTCGTCTATATTGGGTAAACTAAGATCTGGCAAACTGATGTCGGTTAGGCTCATGGGTTCACTCCTGAAGGCTGTGTATCTGGGGACTCTTTACTTGCGAGCTGTGCGGCTAATAAAGACAGGGCTGCGGGCCACTGTGCTGGCTCTTGGCGCGCCACGGTTAGTAGAGCGTCTACTCTGTCATTGATTAAGCGAATAGCGTGGCGAAAGGCGTCCGCCAGCTCTTCATCGGTACCGGTTAATTTAGACGGATCCACCAAACCCCAATGCAGGACTAAGCTGTTACCAAACCATACTGGGCACGTTTCTGCCGCCGCACTGTCGCACACCGTAATTACTACATCCGGTGCAAAATCCTCGAATTCATCCCAAGACTGACTGCGCAGTTCAGCGGTATTAATTCCCGCCTCGGCTAAATACACCAAAGATAATGGATGCACGGCACCCGCGGGCTGACTGCCGGCACTTCTCGCCTCAAGTAGCCCTTGGCCATTATGCTGAGTCACGGCTTCAGACAAGATGCTACGACAGCGATTATGGGTACAAATATATAAAATTTTCATTTATTCACGCTCACATGATGTGGAGTCACGAGTCAATTGTTGCTCGCAGTGTTGTAAATAGTCCGGATGATGGGCGGCGGTTTGCTGCAATATTTGGCGGGCCCAACTCGGCAACTCTGGGTGTAAACGGTAATAGACCCACTTGCCGCGGCGTTCATCCATCAATAACTCGCATTTTCGCAGCTCAGCCAAATGGCGAGACACCTTAGGCTGGCTTAGCTGCAATGCCTGTTGCAGATCGCAAACGCACAGCTCTTGATGTTGAAAGATCAGCAGCAAAGACTTTAAGCGCGTGTCTTCGGCAAGGCATTTAAAAAACACCAACGGCGACATGACCACTTACTCCCACACATACAAATAATCAAACATGCGAATAATCATATATATGATTAAACGCATGTCAATATCCGATGCGTGAGGTAGTAAAAATGAGCGGCATTCGCCGTTTTAATATTTATTTTCGCGGCTTATTTGTGCTTAGTGGCGCAACCCTTTAAAATCACTGCCCGCTTCCTTTACATAGCATGCCCATGACCATCACAGTTACTCTGATCGCCGGACGAGAAAAGTCCCTACAACGTCGCCACCCTTGGGTGTTTTCTCGTGCCGTAGATAAGGTACTCGGCCAACCAAACGCCGGCGATACGGTGGATATTGTTAGTCAAAAAGGCGAATGGCTCGCCCGAGGTTTTTACTCTCCCCAGTCGCAAATTCGCGCCCGCGTGTGGAGCTTTGATAAAGACGAAGTGATCGACGAGGCCTTTTTTTTACGGCGCTTAACCCGTGCCAAAGACAGCCGCCAGCCATTGATTGATGAGCAAGGCTTAACCGGTTACCGGTTATGCGCCGCTGAGTCTGACGGTTTGCCCGGCGTCACCATAGACGTGTATGACCAAGTGGTGGTGTGTCAGCTATTGAGCACGGGTGCCGAGCGCTGGCGTAAAGCCATAGTGGCCGCACTGAATACCTTGTACCCCGATGCCTGTATTTATGAGCGCTCTGATGTAGCTGTGCGCAAGAAAGAAGGCCTGGCCGAGCGCAAAGGCGTCTTGTCTGGCACCTTGCCCGAGCAGCCGATTGTGATTGAAGAAAACGCAACTGCAGGAAACCCAGGCGTAAAAATCTTGGTCGACGTTGAAAACGGTCATAAGACCGGTTTTTATCTGGATCAGCGCGATAACCGCCGCATTGCCGCCCGTTATTGTAAAGATAAGCGCGTATTAAACTGCTTTAGCTACACAGGCACCTTTGGCGTATACGCGCTAAAAGGCGGTGCTGCAGAAGTTATCAACGTCGATATGTCAGAGTCCGCATTGGCCTTGGCCGAGCAGAACGTAACCCTCAATAAGCTGGACTTAAGCCGCGTTAAATTTGAACAAGCCGATGTGTTTAAGTTGCTGCGTACTTATCGCGAACAAGGTCAACGTTTTGATGTAATAGTGCTGGATCCGCCAAAATTTGCCGAGAGCAAAGCCCAGCTCAATGGTGCCTGTCGCGGTTATAAAGACATTAATATGCTGGCCTTTCAGCTGCTTAATGCTGGCGGCATTTTGCTGACCTTCTCTTGCTCGGGTTTGATGAGCCAAGATTTGTTCCAAAAAGTGGTGGCCGATGCGGCACTGGATGCCGGGCGCGATGCGCAAATTCTGGAGCGTTTAAACCAAGCGGCGGATCACCCGATTGGCACCGCTTACCCAGAAGGTCATTACTTAAAAGGCCTAGTGGTACAAGCTTGGTAATCGCTTTGCTGTGAGGCGTGAAGCACACCCTTGCCAAACCGATGCACAGTCTTTGTAGGCGAACGCTTGCTCTCGCATTTCGCCGAAGGCGGAAGTTGTCGATGACACAGCACCCAATAAAAAGCGAGGGGTGAGACCTAAGGCGTGAGATGTCATCATCTTGCGCCTTTTTTTATGGGAAACTTAAGCCCAAATCAAGCCCTGACCACTCTTCTCTTACGCCCAGCCACCCTGCTTGCCCTCACAAACCCCGTGTTCTTTATTCACAGCCCTGCCCGTTAGGAGTAGTATGACCGCTTTCTGTCAGTGAACCCAAGGAAGCCCAAGTGGAACCCATACACCTCACTCAATATAGCCACGGCGCCGGCTGCGGCTGCAAAATTTCGCCCACCGTGCTCGACACCATTTTACACAGCCAACTGCCACGCTTTAATGACCCGCGCTTAATCGTGGGTAACGACAGCCGGGACGACGCTGCCGTGGTCGATATTGGCAATGGCATGGGCATTATTTCCACCACCGACTTCTTTATGCCCATCGTCGACGACCCCTTCACCTTTGGCCGCATTGCTGCCACCAACGCCATTAGCGATGTGTATGCCATGGGCGGCACGCCGATTGTGGCCATTGCCATTTTGGGCTGGCCGGTCAATGTATTAGCACCCGAAATTGCCCAGCAAGTGATTGATGGCGGCCGTCAGGCCTGCATGGACGCAGGTATTTCACTGGCCGGTGGCCACAGCATAGATGCGCCTGAGCCTATTTTTGGCTTGGCCGTAACCGGTCAAATCCAGCTTGATCAAGTTAAACGCAACAACACCGCCCGCGCCGGCGATTTATTATTCCTGACTAAACCGTTAGGCATTGGCATTTTATCGACCGCCCAGAAAAAAGGCCTGTTATTGCCCGAGCACGCCACCTTGGCAGCTGAAGTCATGTGTCAGTTAAATAAACCCGGCCAAGATTTTGCCCGCTTAGCCGGCGTGAACGCCATGACAGACGTCACCGGCTTTGGTTTGATGGGGCATTTGGCGGAAGTGTGTGATGGCGCGAATGTCAGTGCCGTTTTGCACATGGATAAGATCCCCCTGCTGCCTGAGCTGGATCATTATTTAGCCGCCGGTGCCGCACCGGGTGGCACTTTGCGTAACTTTGAAGCCTACGGCCATAAGTTGGCACCCTTAACCCCGCGCCAGCAACAGATTTTATGTGATCCGCAAACCAGTGGCGGTTTGCTAGTGGCAGTGAGCCCTGCGGCAGTTAATGATTTCTTACAGTTGGCTGAGCAACACGACTTACACTTAAACGCCATTGGCGAGCTGACCGCTCCCAGCACCCATCGCATCGAGGTGCTGGGTGAGTGAGTTGAAAAACAGCATTGCATTGCACAAAACCGTTAAATTAACGGCAGATTACGACCAGTTGTTAGCGGACGATGTGCCGTTACTGGACTTGCGCGCCCCCATTGAATTTAGTGAAGGTGCCTTTCCGCTCGCCACCAATCTGCCTTTAATGACAGACGACGAGCGCGCCCAAGTGGGCACCTGTTACAAACAGCAAGGCCAAGCAGCGGCCATTAGCCTCGGCCATTCGTTAGTAAACGGCGAGTTGCGTGAGCAACGCTTGCAGGCTTGGCTAAACTGGCTGACTTTGCACCCTAACGGCATGATTTATTGCTTTAGAGGGGGCCTGCGCAGCCAAACCGTACAACAATGGCTGGCAGAAGCTGGCCGGCCGGTAACCCGCGTTGAAGGCGGCTATAAAGCGCTGCGCCAACGCTTATTGCAAGAAATTGAAACCGGCTTTGAGCAACCAGGCTATGTGTTATCAGGCTTTACTGGTAGCGGCAAAACAGATTGGCTGGCGCGCAGCCCGTTGTCATTAGACTTGGAAGGCTATGCCCATCACAGAGGCTCCAGCTTTGGCCACTGGGCTGAGCCACAACCCACCCCCATCGACTTTGAAAACCGCTTGGCGATTGCCCGCTTACAACAGCGCCGTGCTGGCATTGAGTCTTGGCTGGTGGAAGATGAAAGTGCCATGATAGGCCGCTGCCCACTGCCCAAGCGCGTGTACGAGCGGATGCAGCAAGTCCCCGTATTGCTATTAGAAGTGCCATTTGAGCAGCGAGTACGCCAAATTCAGCAGGATTATGTAGAAACCATGCTGGTGCGCTTTAATGGGGATGTTTCACGCTTAAGTGAATATTTGCAAGACAGCTTAAAGCGCTTATACAAACGCTTAGGGGATCGAGATTGGCGCCAGCTCTCCCAGCAAATGACCGGCGCTATTAATCAGCAATTGTTAGGCCACGGTTGCGACGGTCATCAAGAGTGGATAACCGATCTTTTAGGCCGTTATTACGACCCTATTTATCTGCGCCATCAAGACAGTAAAGAACACCGCATAGTCATGCGCGGCAATGAAGAAGAACTCGCGCATTGGTTGGCAAAGCAGCAAGTTTAAACCACTGCGCCAGCTTACTGATTATGTTAAACAGAGTGTGAAGACTAAATACTCTCAAGCCACGGAATACACGGAACCGACGGATAAAAGCCAAATAAATATCGTTATTAGAAATATTATATTTTCATAACTTTATATTTTCGTACATTTGTCTTCTTCCGTGTATTTCGTGGCAAAAATACTCTTTCTCTTTTAGGTTAAAATTTAAGGAAACAACATCATGCTTAATCGCATCACGCTGCCGGTCACGGCCTTTGCCCAAAACTGCAGTCTGGTGTGGTGCTCCGCCACCAACAAAGCCGCCTTAATAGATCCTGGCGGTGAAACACCGCGCCTATTGGCCGAAATCGAGAAACGCGGCCTCACACTGGAGTCGATTTTATTGACCCACGGTCACTTAGATCACGTGGGCGCCACCGGCGAGCTGCTGGCCGTTAAATCTGTGCCTGTGATTGGGCCAAGTCGCGAGGATGCGTTTTGGATAAATGGCCTCGACCAACAAGCCCAGATGTTTGGCTTAAGCCCTGTTCTCGCCTTTACCCCAACGCTGTGGTTACAAGCCGGTGATAAGGTGCAGGTCGGTGAAGAAGTGATGGATGTGTATTTTTGCCCCGGCCACACGCCAGGACATATTGTATTTGTGCACCCGACTCAGCGTTTGGCCTTTGTGGGCGATGTTATCTTTAATGGTGGCGTGGGTCGCAGTGACTTTCCGCAGGGGTGTCATAGCAGCTTAATTAACTCCATTAAGGACACCCTGCTGCCGCTCGGCGATGACATCACCTTCGTCCCCGGCCACGGCCCCGAGAGTACTTTTGGCCACGAACGCCTGCATAATCCTTATTTGCGATAATAAAGCGCCCAGCACAAAGCTAAACAGAAAACAGGGTTTTTAATGCCGTCTTCCTGAACTCGATTCAGGATCTCATTTTTTTAATAGTGAGGGCTAAGTGCGAGATATCAGGGCAAGCCCTGCAGGACGGCATAGAGTCGGGGGCTAAATCAGAGCCCCTTCACACTTTACGCCTCACTCTTCAGCTATTTATTTATCCCCAATCATCGTCGTCTTCATCTTCATCAACCGGTTCTGGGATCACTACTGCTGGGGCGAGTACCGCTATGGTCGCCAGCAAAGCACGTCTGCGCTGCCAGTTCGCCACAAAACCAAAGCGATAGCCGTTATCATCGAGCTGAAAACGCTCTTCCACTTTGGCGTCTAGCGTGTATTGGATCAGAGCCAGCTCAGCGTCGTCTAAGGTGAGATCTAAGGTAAAGGCAATAATAGCGCCGTCGTGACCCGGCAATTTGTTGTGATTGACGGCCCGCACCCGTTCACGCGGTACTGTTACGGCTTCTTGGGTAAGGCCATTCACCAGATATAATTGCTGTTCGTCAAAAGCCAGATTGATCAGCAACTTTCGGTTCCAGCTGGACGGCCACAGGCTGATCAATAATAAGGTACCGCCAAAAATTACGCCTACCCAGTGGATTAAGCCAAAGCCGGCTTGGCCATCAATCAGGGCCCAAATTACCACCGCCAGACTCGCCAATAATGCCAAGGTATGGGTTAAATAAAATCGCACCACAGGCGGGGCTAACACAAAGCTTAACGGCTGTGCTAATACCTGCTCTAAAGGTAAGCGCTGCACTGACATAACATCTTCCATCTGGCAAAAAGTGCCCTACCCTAGCAAAAAATTGCATCGGCATAAATAAAGGTCTCAGCTCTGCCCAAACCTAGCCTACTCGCGGGTGCCTTTAGATCTCGCGCTTAGTAAGCAATGACCCTCACCAACGGCCATTTTTTAGAGGTAAGTTCGCGGCTCAGCGTCAACAAACTCAATGGAGAAACAAAGCAGCCAAACCCGCTAACAAAACAAAGCCTAACCATGCGTTTTATTGTAAGGTCATCATATGAGTCATTTTTAATTGACCTGCTTATTTCTCTGGGATGCCACTGACAACCTGCATCCACCAGCTTTCAATAAGCAGTCTACTCGCTATTTAATGTGGCCTTATGGTCAGGAGAACCTATGAGCAAATGGAAAGGCGCGGTCTGGTTGGCTTTAATGGTCGGGTTAGCACCGCACATAACAAGTGCTGAAGCGGTGGGCGGCTATGCGGCGGGTTGCCAGTTTAGTAGCCAAGCTTTGCCTGGTACGGGTACGGGCTTTCATGTGATCCGCGCCAGTCGTGAACGTTTTTATGGCCAGCCGGTGTTAATCGATTATTTACATAATTTAGGTAAAAAAGTCGAACGAGCCGAGCTGCCGCCCATGCTAGTAGCAGACATGGCCAAGCAGCGCGGCGGCCCCTTTAATTTTGGCCATCGCAGCCATCAAACCGGCTTGGATGCAGACATTTGGCTGCGCACCCCACCTAAGCCCGTGAGCTCCAGCCAGCTTGAGCAGGTGCCGGAAATTGATATGGTCAATCACAAGCTTTATATCCTTAATAGTCACTTTCAAGACCAGCAGCGCCAATTGATTGCCTTGGCGGCCCAAGATGAGCGCGTGAGTCGCATATTTGTGCATCCGTTAATCAAGCAAGCCATGTGCCATACCTATGGAGATGCGCCTTGGCTTAACCGACTGCGGCCTTGGTATGGCCATTCTGGCCATTTTCATGTGCGTTTGCAGTGCCCTAAAGCAGACATTCACTGTGTGCCACAAGCGCCCGTGCCGGCAGGCACTGGGTGTGACCGCGAGTTGCATAGCTGGCTGAAAGATAAAACTGGCGCCCTGAGCGGCGGTGGCAGCACCACCCCGTTTCGACCAGCGTTGCCGCCCCGCTGTCAGTCCTGGGTACCGGGTTATTAACTGATCGCGAGTTATTGGTGTTCAACTTGTATTGGCTAAACAGGAGTATTTATGTCGACCCAGCCTCGTTATGTGATCGCCCTCGATCAAGGCACCACCTCATCGCGGGCCATTATTTTTGATGATCAAGCCCAAGTACAGGGCAGCGCCCAGCGGGAGTTTGGTCAGATTTACCCACAAACGGGCTGGGTAGAGCACGATGCCATGGAGATTTGGGCCAGCCAGCGTGCCACGCTAACGGAGGTGTTAGCCAAAACCGGCATTAAACCGGCACAGATTGCCGCTATTGGTATCACTAATCAGCGTGAAACCACGGTAATTTGGAATAAACGCACCGGGCGCCCCATTCATAATGCCATTGTCTGGCAATGTCGGCGCACCGCCGAAATTTGCGAGCAGCTCAGCAAACAAGGTTTGAGCGACTATGTAAAAGAAAACACTGGGCTGGTGATAGATGCCTACTTTTCAGGCACCAAAATAAAATGGCTGCTCGATAACGTGGCCGGTGCTCGTGAGCAAGCAGAACGCGGCGAATTACTGTTTGGCTCCATAGACACTTGGCTGGTCTGGAAGCTAACCGAAGGCCGCGTGCACGCCACCGACTTCACCAATGCCTCGCGCACCATGTTGTTTAATATTAATACCTTGCAGTGGGATGACACTTTATTAACGGCGCTGGATATCCCTAAGTCTTTGTTGCCAGAAGTAAAAGCCTCAGGCGATGTTTACGGCCATGTACAGTTAGGCGGTAGCCAAGGCGGCAAGGTAGCCATTGCCGGCGTGGCTGGCGATCAACAAGCGGCCTTGTTTGGCCAATTGTGCGTACACAAAGGCATGGCTAAAAATACCTATGGCACTGGCTGTTTCTTGCTGATGAATACCGGCCAACAGAAGGTGAACTCCCAGTTTGGTCTGCTGACTACTTTGGCCATTGGCCCACAAGGCGAAGTGAATTATGCGCTAGAAGGCTCGGTATTTATGGGCGGCGCCATTATTCAGTGGCTGCGTGATGAGCTGGGCTTAATTCGCTCAGCCGAAGACACCGCCTATTTTGCCGCTAAAGTGGACGACACCAATGGCGTGTATTTAGTGCCGGCCTTCACGGGGTTAGGCGCCCCTTATTGGGACCCGTATGCGCGGGGCACCTTGATCGGCTTAAGCCGCGGTGCTAATCGCAATCACATTATTAGAGCCGCATTAGAAGCCATCGCCTACCAAAGTCGCGACGTATTAGATGCCATGCAACAAGATGCGGGGGTGACCTTGAGTGAGCTTAAAGTCGACGGCGGTGCCTGTGCTAATAAAGTATTAATGCAGTTTCAGGCCGATATCAGTCATATCGAGGTCATTCGGCCCACAGTACTGGAAACTACCGCCTTGGGCGCGGCATTTTTAGCAGGGTTGGCGGTTGGCATGTGGCAAGATACCGCGCAGCTTGCCAAGCTTGTCTCAACCGCACAAAGCTTCACGCCCAATATGGAGCCAGCCCAACGTGAGGCGCTCTATCAAGGCTGGCAAAAAGCGGTCAGCCGCTCTCGGCACTGGGTTGGTTAATCGCAATGGTGAAGCGTGAAGAGTAAAGATTAAAGAGTGAGGGGTGGAATGGCCCGACTAAAGTAGACACCAGTTTAAGCAGCATTAAGTTGCTGCGCATATGCGTTGGGGGTTAATCCTCCCAGCGCAGTGTGTTGTCTTACTTTGTGGTAATACTGCGTGATGTAGAAGTGTATTTCTTCTGCCATCTCTTTACGAGTTAAAAGCCCTAAACGGCGGGTCCATTCCTTTTTCAGTAAAGCAAAAAAGCTTTCTGAACACGCATTATCCCAGCAGTTTCCCCGGCGAGACATGCTGATAGTCACTTTACGTTTATTCAACCACGTCATGGTCGCCAGACAATGATATTGGCTGCCCTGGTCTGAGTGGAACATCAGCTCACGGCCATCAGGCTTCTGCTTCTTCCAAGCCTGCTTTAAGGCCTTAATCACTAATTCAGCGCTATTAACCGGCCCTTGAGCCTTGCCCACTACCTGTCTGGTAGCAAGATCGATTATCACCGCCAGATAGAGCCAGCCTTCTTCACAGCGTATTTGAGTTATATCTGACACCCAAACACGGTTCTCTTCTGCAACCGTAAACTGTCGGTTTAACAGATTTGGCGTCGCAGCGATGCCTGGCTTATGTTTACGATGCCCGGGCTTTGGCGCGACACAAGAACGGTAGCCCACACTCTGTAATAGGCGTTGCACTTGATTCTTACCACAAGCAAAGCCTTGGTCAACCGCTTCGCGCCACAATTTCCGATAACCCGCAATACCATGTTGCTGTTCAGCTTCAGCCAATAAAAAGGCGAGCAGACTGCGATGACGCTCCGCCTGAACCGAAGGCTCTCGTTGGCGCTGCTTCCAACAATAATAACCCGCACGAGATACCTGGAGTACGCGACACATCACCAGTACCGTCCAGCTCATGCTGCGATACCGGTCGATGAAGGAAAATTTTATCGCCGTGTCTTGGTAGCGTACTCTTCCAGCTTTTTTAAGATATCGAGTTCCAGTTCAGCGCGCTCTAGCTTTTTCTTAAGACGCTTATTCTCTTGCTCTAACTGACGCAGGCTTTTATCTGGCCCTTCATTTTTAACGGGCTTATCCTGTTTCGAATCTGGTTTGTCCATTATCCACTCTCGACGCCAACGGCTTAATACGTTCGGATGCACCCCCAGCTCACTGGAGATTTCAGCTAATGTTTTAGGTGATGAAACAGAGAGTTTAACGGCTTCCCGCTTAAATTCATTACTAAATTTACGTTTGGTTCGGTATTGCATACACTTCCTCACTCTGAAGAAGTGTCTACTTATTCAGGGCCATTCCAGGGAGCAGGCGTAAACCAAGACTCAGGCTTGGTACTTTCGCCTCACTCTTATCCCCTTACGCCTCACCTTGAATATGTTTAAGGACAAATTATGCCTGCAGGCATTACAGAAGTAGATGTACTGGTGATTGGCGGCGGCGTGAATGGCGTCGGCATCGCCATGGATGCGGCAGGCCGTGGTCTAAAGGTAGCGCTGTGCGAAAGCCACGATTTAGCCTCGGCGACGTCATCGGCGAGCAGCAAGCTTATTCACGGCGGCTTGCGCTACTTAGAGCAATATGAATTTTGCTTAGTAAAGAAAGCACTGGCCGAACGAGAGCGGCTACTCAACAATGCGCCACACATTATGTGGCCACTGCGTTTTCGCCTGCCCCATCAACCGCACTTGCGCCCGGGCTGGATGCTGCGCATTGGCTTGTTTTTATACGACAATTTAGCCAAACGTGAACGCTTAGCGGGCTCTAACGCCATTCGCTTTAACGCTGATAGCCCACTCGTCAGCAGTATTAGCCGTGGCTTTGAGTATTCAGATGGCTGGGTAGATGATGCGCGCTTAGTGGTATTGTGCGCCATGGCGGCAAAACAACAAGGTGCCGAGATAAAGCCCCGCACCCGTTGCATTAAGGCCGAACGCCACGGCGACATTTGGCAGATAACATTGCAAAGCACCGACAGCGGCGCCTTACAAACCTATCACAGTCGCGCCTTAGTCAATGCCGCCGGCCCTTGGGCCAGCTCCTTGTTTGATGAGGTAATTACCCTGCCTGCGCCTAAACAACTGCGGTTGGTGAAAGGCAGTCATATTGTAGTGCCGCGCATCCACGACGAGCCCGAAGCCTATATCTTACAAAACAGCGATCAGCGCATCGTATTTGTGACGCCCTATGAGCAGCACTTCTCTTTGATTGGCACCACGGATGTGGATTATGCAGGCGACCCGCGCGAGGTCGAGATCAGCGACACTGAAATCGACTACTTGTGCCAAGTGGTGAATGAACACTTTAAACAGCAAATTAGTGCCCAAGATGTGGTGTGGCGCTATTCAGGGGTGCGGCCGCTCTTGGATGATGAGCATGCGAGCCATGAGAAAACGGCTAACGCCCCCGTAGCAAGTGCACAACCAGAGCAGCACCAAGGTCAGGCACAAAAGGCGACCCGCGATTACACCTTTAGCTTGGATGCACCGGTTGGTGAAGCGCCGCTATTATCGGTATTTGGCGGCAAGCTCACCACCTATCGGCTGCTGGCGGAGGCCGCCACTGACGCCATTAGTCCTTTCTTTAAGCACATTAAAGGCCCGTGGACCGGCACCGCCAAATTACCTGGCGGCCATTTTAGTTCACAGCCTGCGCTCATCATGGAGCTAACAAACCAATACCCTTGGTTACCGTCAGCGACGCTGGCGCGCTTTGCTCGCAGTTACGGCACGCTTTGCCATCATTTTTTACATGGTTGCAGCGCGCTTGAGGCACTGGGTACGGATTTTGGTGGCGGCTTAAGTCAAAAAGAAGTGGATTACTTAATGAAGAATGAATGGGCCTATACTGCCGATGATATCTTGTGGCGCCGCTCTAAGCTGGGCTTGGTGCTAACTACCGAGCAACAAGAGCGCCTACAAAACTATATGCAGACCAAACAACACTAGATGCCGGCAACACAATAAAATCGGCGCAGCGCGTGGCACTGCGCCCTCTCTCGGTACTTTACTCTTAGTGCTCTGCATCAGGCTTAAGGTTAGCCGCAGGTCGCTTAAACTCTGAGTTTAGCCAAGGCTCCAATCCTTTCGCTTCATCAATAAACAACTGCAAATGCGGAAATGGCATTTCAATGTTGGCATCATCCAGCGCCAGCTTGATGGTCTCTAACAGCTCGCAAGAAATGCGCCCTTTTACTTCGATATCTTTCGCATGCACCCACACCTGAGCACTGAGATTCAAGGACGAGTCAGCCAGCTCACGCAACTGCAGCCGTGGCTGCATTTGCTCATTGGTGATCACCATAGGATGAGCCGACAACAAGGGCATGATCACCTCTCGGGCATGGGCAACCGACTCTTTATAGGCAATGCCCAGAGGAATGCGAATTCGCGTGGGCCCTTCGACACTGAAATTAATAATATCTGAGGTGGCCACTCTTTCATTGGGGATCATGGTGAACACATTATCGCGGGTGCGCAGCCAAGTGGTGCGAAAGGCAATGCGGATCACCTTGCCTTCTTCCCCGTGAATTTTTACCCAATCGCCGATGCGAAACGGCCGCTCAATCAGTAAGGTAATGCCGGCGATAAAGTTGGCCAAAGTCGACTGCGCCGCAAAGCCCACGGCGATACCCACTATGCCTAAACCCGCCACAATCGACAGCACATCAAAACCAAACTGCGCCAGTACTGTGATGGTGCCCATGGCAATCAAGGCTACCGACAAGGTATTTTTACACAATTGTTCTAGCGACGAGTCAATATGATGCCGCGATAAGTTGGAAGTTAACCCTCGCGATAACAATAGCCATAACACATAAAAAGCCAATGCCATTAGCCCTGCGCGAGCCGCGCCTTTTAGCACGGCGTCGGGGGCATTATATTGTGCCAATATCGCAATGATCACCGCCAAGCCAATTAAATAGCGCAGCACCCTTTTGGCGGCAATAAAGGGTTTTTCGCCGTAGCGGGTTCGGCCCAACACTAGCTTAAGCAAGTTGGCCAGCAACCAGTAAAAAACACCAAATAGCAGCAGTATCATTAGCGACACCAATAGCTGCCCAATCCCAGCGACCATCAGCTCTTGCCAGTTCAAACCACTCATGCCCAAGGCATTACTGGTGTCTTGTAAACTTTCTTCAAACTGTTCCCACAATAAAGTAAAACTTGATGTCGCCATGAAATACGTCCTTGTATTGGTGCTAAGTAATAGCTCATAACTTCTGTGGAATTTTCGGTCAATTTGTCTTAAAAACTAAAACCTATCGGCCACGAGAGGCACGGACAACTGAAGGAAAAATAGTGGTCTTAAAGGCAGCGCCAAACACCAAGCTCAATATAAGGGCAGTGTTGGTCTTTTAGCTCGGCGCTTGGTGCTTAGCGCTAGGCGCTGTTATGACTTGCGCACGTCCTCAATATAGCGGCCAGCGAGCTTAATCTTTATCTGAGAGTGCTAAATGCCATTGATGTCGCAAATATAACCCCCCGCCGCACAGGCTGAGCAGCAATAAAAAACCTAAGCCCACTATACCTAACACATCGTTCACCGCTTTAAAGGGCGTCCATTGTAAATAATGTATTTTATACCAGCTATTGATGCGCTGAGTATCAGGCCCTAATTGACGCAATGCCAGCTGCTGCCAATCAAGGTTGATTACCACTCCCGTACTGGTTAGGCCTTGGCTGCCGTCCCACTCGGTCAAACGCCCATAACGCTCAGGATTCTCGGCAATAGCTTCATTGACTAACAAAGTGGTCTGTTCAAGCGTGGCCGTAAACGGCTGCAAACTAATAGCGTCTAAATGCAATCCCTTATCTTGCTGCTTTACCAATAAATGATGGCCCAAGACGGTGTGCAACAGAGTCAGCTCTTGCCAATCATGCGCGGGCTGAATATGTAACTCTGCATCTAACGGATACGTTCTCACCGTTAACGGTGCAAAGGCGGCCTGATAACCGGGCTTCATAAAAAACAAGACTCCCGTCACTACCCAGCCTAAGATCGGCAATAACATCAGCAGCCCCAGCACCTTATGCAGACCTTTAACATAAACCAAAACCTCACTCCTTAGCTATTTTTTACACCTATTAATGCCGATAATTCATTCAACACCTCAATGCTTGAACCGGCCTTAATTTTGTATTTCGTCTTCAAAGCCATGATTACCAGCCGATAGAATGCCAACGCATAACGCCAACAGCATATACTTTAAAATTTCATCGTTTATCGCTAATTAAGCTATTTCCTATCAGCGCCAGCATGTGAAGACCGAGGTTGATGCCAAATTTTGAGGGAATAATAAAGACTTAGCGCTACCGTTACGAGTCTAAGCATGGCCAGTTTGGCTTATTCGTTACGGGATAAACATTTCCAAAGCGCAGCCCTATACAGCTATTTAAGCTTGTTCATGATCTTACTCTCCCCCGTTAATTTGTATGAACTCGCGTCACCTTGCGTCGCGAGTAACTAAACGGCTGATTACTGATTTTTTTAGGTGATTTGCGTCCTTTACCGTTAAAACTGGCGAAAGTAACGACAGCGTCTAAACTTGAACTAGCTCCCACTCAACACGCTCATTTGGCGACCTAATCAACCACTCGTCGTTAAAAACACTGTCATAAGTCGCTGTTATTTTCACCGTTTCTTTAACAGATGAGTGAGTAATAAATAGTTAAAACTTGCTGGCTAACAGACTTTTTTTGGGTTCATAGTTTGACATTCGGGCACTCGATGCTTAAACCTAGATGGTGATCGCAACGGGTGTATCTCAACTGATGAGACGACGTTCATCATGGCAACTTGTGTTTTAAGTCGCATGTTGTACACCCTATTTTTACGATAAACCTGTTAGTTGATATGAGGATTTTTTCCATGAAAACATTTAAAAAGCTTTCTCTGGCAGCAGCGGTCAGCGCTTTATTAATCCCTACACTGTCACAGGCACAAGGTACTTACGATGGTTTTGGCCCTAAACAAGGCGATCGTGAGTTCTCCATCAGTGGTTCTGGTGAAAGCGATAAGAACTTCGATAACGGTGGCATGGGTCTGTCTGGTGACATGGGTTGGTATATTAATGACCAAACCGTCGCCGGTGTTCGTCAAAGCGTAGCTTGGGGTGCAGTAGATAACGGTAATGATAACTGGTCAGGTGGCACCAGAGGTTATATCGATTATCACTTTGGTCAGAACCAGTTCCGTCCATTCGTGGGTGCTAACTTAGGTGTTAAATACTATAACCACGCCAAAAACACGGGTGTCGCAGGTTTGGAATTAGGTGCTAAGTACTACGTACTGCCTTCTACCTTCGTACAAGCTCGTGCTGAATATGGTTTCTTGTTTGATAGCAAAAATAGTGCCCAAGACAACTCCTCTAACGGCAGCTGGGAATACACTGTAGGTATGGGTTATAACTTCTAATCATTTACCCACCTAACGCATCAGTAGCAGTGTAATAAGCACAGCAAACAGTCAGCCTTAGCGCTGGCTGTTTGCTTTCTGGTATTTGGTTTGCGCCGTGCGCAAGGCAGAGGTCTTAAAGACTCAAGACTGATCTGCAACGGAATCCACGAAACCCACGGAAAAAAAAGTGTTCAGGCCTGAAAAAACTAAAGCCTTGATCAACGACTCTTATAGTAAGATCTAAACACCAGCTCATCAAAGGGCGTGCTCTTGCCATCCAAATTTCTTGTCACTTTTCGAACTTATCCCATGTTAATTTTTCCGCGGATTTCGCGTTCTTCCGTTGCTAAAATAGCTCTAGGTTTTTTTGCCCTGCGTAGGTGCTTTGCCTTGCATGCGCACGCTGTTGAGTAGCACACATAAGCTGCTTAACGACATGGCGACGGCGGCAATCACCGGATGGATCCAGCCAAATATCGCCAGTGGGATCACGCAGCTGTTGTACGCTAGCGCCCAAAATAAATTCTCATACATTAATTTTCGTGCCCGTTTAGCCAGTTTTAGCGTAGTGGGCACCTGTTGCACGCCGTCAGGTAAATACACGGCGGCCGCCATGCCGGTGGCTGAGTTAGCCTGCCCCACAGCAATTCCCAATCCAGCGCCGGCCAATGCCAACCCATCATTAAGACCATCCCCTACAAATGCCACCTTATCTTTGCGCTCAAGCGCCTCAATAAAGCGATGTTTTTGTTCAGGGCTACGTTCAGATAAGACCTGTGTGGCGGCAATGCCAAGCCTTGAGGCCAAGTCATGACATGCTTGTTTGCTGTCACCGCTGAGCAAATAGATGGCATAGCCTTGCTGCTGCAAGCTAGTGATGGTGGGCAGAGCCTCTAGACGCAGGGTTTCTTGAAAACTAATACTGCCCGCATATTGGCCTTGAAAAGCCAAGTGCACCTGCATGCCAGAATCAATTAGCTCAGGCATGGGAATGCCTTGTGCTAGCAGCCAAGACGCGCGCCCCGCCAAAGCGGTACCGTGCTCACCGCGCCAATAGGTGCCTTGGCCAACAATAGTTTCCCTCTCACCCTGCGTATTAGGCGTGACTTGCTCGGCCATCGCAGTGTTAGTCACGCTGGCCACCAGCCCCTTGGCAACGGGGTGCGCGCCTTCATACAAAACATTCAGCCCCAATTGCAGCAAGTCTTGTTCGCTCCAACCTGAGGCAGGTAATAGCTGTTTAATGCTGGGGGTGTCCGTGGTTAAGGTGCCGGTTTTATCAAACACCACTACTTTCACGTCGGCGGCTGTCTCTAATGCCGCCGGATCCCGTAAGATAATACCGGTATTGATCATGCGTGCATGACCCATGGTGATCACCAAGGGAATGGCCAAACTCAAGGCGCAAGGGCAACTGACGATGAGCACCGCCACCCCGCGGCCAATGGCCGAGGTAAATTCGGCTCCTTGAAACCAAGCCAGTAGTACCGCTAGGCCTGCGGCCACTAAAATAATGGGGATTAATAATCGCGCGATGCGATCCGTTAATTGTTGTAGCGCCGTCTTACGGCTTAATACCTTGTTGATAGAGTGCGAGAGGCGGTCAATACGTCGCTCGCCAAGGGTGGCGGTGACGATTAGGGTAAGCTCACCCTCTATCAGATTACAGCCCGCTAGCAACTCATCACCCACAATCAGCGTTTGCGGTTCGTGCTCACCGGTGAGCAGAGATAAGTCCGCTTGGCCGGTGCCGCTTTGTACCACGCCATCTAGCGCCAGCTGCTGACCGTTCATTAATATAATACGCTGGCTCAAGCGCACACTGCTGGCTGCTTGCTGGCTGATATTACCCGCTTCGTCCTGCACGGCTACTTTATCTGGCATATCTTGAAAGTAGCGTCGAACTACTTCTGAGGCGCGGCGGCGCACGCTGGTGTCGAGCAAGCGCGCCACTAACTGAAAGGTAATGAGCATCACAGCCGCATCAAAATAAACGTGCGCTAAACCTAGATAAAGTTGCCACACTGAAATCAGCACCGCCGCCCACACCGCTAAGGTGATCAGACTGTCTAGCCCCGGCGAGCCCGCTATTAGCGTACGCCAGCCCACCCGATAAAAATGGCTGCCCGAATAGAGCAGCACAGGAACGGCAAACAGGCCACTGGCTAAGGCCAGCGGCCACATAAATTCGGGCTCTACAGCTCCCATTGGCGCAAGATAAAGCAAGATGGCCGGCATCATGCTCCACATACCAAACACCACGGCCACCGCAAGACGTAGCTGCAATTGCTTGCGCATCTTCTCAGCAAGACGGGCACTACGCTCCGGGCAGAGTGATGTATGTAATTGATAACCCAAACGCGCCACGGCACGCTTGAGGTGGTTAATGTCTGGCTTATCACCCTGCCAGCTGATCATGGCGATGTCGGCGGCAAAGTTAACCGCCGCATCGCTGACATTAAGCTGTTTCTTTAATCGGGCTTCCACCGCGATGGCGCAGCTGGCACAGCGCATACCTTCTACCATCAAGATCATACTTTGTTGAGCCTGCTCTTGCTGGATCTCACTTTCTGCGTCGACTGAGAAAGGCGCAGTGGCAGCCATCAGGTTAGGGTTTTCCAAAGACGTCTATTAGCTCCTCTTCTGACCAAGGGCCGCGCTCACCAAAACGCTCAACATGCTCATCCACTAGCGAAGCCTCTACTGGGGTCGCCGCATTGCCCCACTCACTTCTAACATGGGTTAATACTGCGGCAATGTCAGCGCTAGACAAGGTAGCGCCAAAGGGCGGCATTACACCTGCATAGCTCACACCGGCCACTTCAATCGCACCTTGTAGACCATCATGTACGATAGACACCGCAATGGCCGGATCCGCCAGCAGCCATTCACTGGCCGCAAGCGGCGGGAAAGCACCGGGAATACCCAACCCACTAGCTTGGTGACAAGCACTGCACTGAGCACTGTAAATAGCCCCGCCATCAACCGCACTTGCTCCGCCTTCGGTGTTGGCCACCACTTGTACGGGGGCACTGCGACTGTCACCACCCAGCATGGGCTTGCCGATTTGCCAAGTGTAATAACCCACCCCCAGCACAGCAGTACCACTATCCAAGCGATGACGATTTTAGGGACTCCGCGATCGCCTTCTTCTGGCTCGGGAGCTTCACGCCGTTGCGCGCGATGTTCTTTTTGACTCATCATCTACTCCTTATCGGTCTGGGTTTGCTCGGTAGCGGGCTCTAATGGCTGCGGCAAAGTAGGAGCCGGATAGGTATGGTCTAGCGACAGCAAGTAAGCGATCAGTGCCATGGCTTCATCGGTGGCCACTATTTGACCCGACTCAGGGCCATAAGGCGGCGGCATATTCACGACTTTATCTTCAGGTCCCGCTTTCTCTACCTGGCGGAACAAGAAGCGATAGGGAGGCATAATACTGCCCTTCATCACCGCTTGGGGGTTATACAAATGGATCAGGTGCCAGTCTTCACTGGGTTGACGGGCCGCAATGTTAAATAAATCCGGACCGGTACGCATAGTACCCAGCAAGTGCGGCCTGTCGTACGTATAATCCCCAGGCACTCCTGGTCGACCCCAGCCTCGGTCTCGGTCACCGGTTGCAAAGCTGGGATCTCGGGGCTGTTGACTATGGCAATATACACAACCATTGGCGATATAAGACTGACGGCCCACCAACTCTTGCTCTGTGTAAGGTTTAAGATCGGGCGGCACCGCCTCAGTCGACATTTGGATATAGGGCAGCACCACTAAGGTTAAGGTGGCAAGCAGTAAAATAAAGGCCGCCCCTATCATGATTGCGAGAGCACGTTTCATTATGAGACCTCCTTGGCATTAACGCGGAACAGAGTCGGCTCATTTTTAACGCTACCGCGGTGTTTCAGCATCGCAAAGAAGTGCACGGCAAACACCACATGACCCAGCACCATCATAGCGCCGCCCACGGAACGACCTTGTAGGTAAGGAATCGTCATCTGTACAATTTCCAGGAACGGCGTTTTAGCATCTAATAACGCCACCCCTTGCAACCAACCGGCCGCGGTTAGTGCCACAAAGTAGATTAAGAACCCGATGGCCACCAGCCAGAAATGCAAGCTGATCATACGTCTCCATGGCCATTCCCAATCGGTTAACCGGGGCATAATGAAATACACAGCGCCAAATAAAATAAAGCTTAAAAAGGCATACATACCTAAGTGCGCATGCGCCACCGTGTAATGGGTAAAGTGAGTGATCACGTTGATGCTGCGTAACGCTTCCATAGAGCCTTGTAAGGAAGAAAAGGTGTACATTAGCGCGCCAATCCAGACGAAACGTAAGGTAGGGGAGTCTTTCAACATAGAGAAATGACCCCACATAGTGCCGTGGTGGTTAATGGCCACGGTAATCACCGGAATCGACATCATGACACTGTGCACAATAGACAAGGTCACCAGCCAAGTAGGAATAGGCCCGCCAATGAGGTGGTGAATACCCACTTGGCTATAAAACAACGCCAAAGCCCAAAAACCAATCAGCGATAGCTTATATGAATAAATCGGCCGCCCTATAATTTTTGGGATCAGGTAATAGGCAGTACCTAGGCCTAACGGCGTGACCCATAAACCCAGTACGTTATGAGCAAACCACCAGTTAACGGTGGCACCGGTCGCACCTGGGAACAAGTAAGGCGCATTAGCAACAAAAAATAAGAACGGAAACCACACCAAAGCGGCGAGAAAATACCAGCTGGTCACATACAGATGCTGAACCTTACGCCGAGCACAAGTCACCAATAAAGGGACGGCACATAGTCCGCCGGCAATCACGAACAAGATGTCTATTTGCCAAGGAAACTCTAGCCATTCTTGGCCATCGGAGAGCCCCATATTAATGGCGCCGATCCCCAAAATCATGCCGATGTTCCAGATTACGGCACCCGTCACCGCATACTTAGCCCCATGCAACGAGGTTTTAAATAGTCTGGGGATTAAAAATAACACTACCCCAATGCCCGCCATCGACGCCCAACCATAGGTCACGGCGTTTAAGTGCATGGGTCGGATCCGACCAAAGGTCCACCATTGGCTATCGGCTAAAAACTCAGGATAATGCATCTTAATAGAAGAGAAGAGGCCATAAAGGGAGCCTATCAATAGCCATACCACAGCGGAAGTTAGCCAAGTGAGCACTGCCGTTTTGGATGAATGGTCGGCTATCCAGCGCGATGTTACTGCTTCATGTTGTTCTTGATTGTCGCCCAAAAAAGCTGGTGTGCTTTCTAGCGCAGGGTCTTCACTGTGTCCTTCTTCTCCGGGGGTAAAAATGGTCCGCGCTGCCGCTTGGCTCTGACTAAATTGATTGGTGGCAATTGACCAAATCAATAGCAGCAAACCCACAGTTGACAGCAAAAATGTAATGATAAGCAAGACTGCTATGGTAGGCGTCATAATGAATCCTATTGATTTATATGGGATGCATATTACGTTTTTGAGTATGGTTTCTTTACTGAGAAAATCAAGAAACCCTGCTTGGCCTTTGATACTGCATGTAAAGCCTAGTCAAGCTTAAATTTTCTCTCCAGCTGCAAAGTAAAATAAGTGACAATGCTAAGATAGCGTGCAGACTCACAACGACCTGTTCTCAGAGGCGATTGTTAAATGAAGCGATAGCCGCCTCAGCCAACGCTTTAAATAGTGCCAGCCAATGTGAATCTCACTGGACGGACCACCAATAAAAGAAGGAAAGTATGGGCAAGAAAATTTTAATGTCTTGGAGCAGTGGCAAAGACAGCGCCTGGGCCTTGTATTGTTTACAACAAAACCCTGCGTTTGAAGTAGTGGGATTATTTACCACTGTTAACGACGAGTTTGAGCGAGTGAGCATGCACGGGGTGCGGGTTGAATTAGTACAGCAACAAGCACACAGCCTGGGCTTACCGCTAGACATTATTCGTCTGCCTAATCCTTGTAACAATGAACAATATAGCCAACTGATGCAGACCTTTGTGGAGAACGCTAAAGCTCGGGGCATTACCGCCATGGCCTTCGGCGACATATTGCTGGAAGATGTGCGTAACTTTCGAGAGCAGCAGTTAACAGAGGCAGGGCTGGAAGCGATATTCCCACTGTGGGGGCTGGCCACGCACTTATTACCCCAAGATATGTTTAATGCCGGCTTACGCGCCCTAATCACCTGCTTGGATCCTAAAAAAGTACCGCCGCACTTTGCCGGCGCAGAACTCAGCACTGAAGTATTGGCCGCCCTGCCCGATGGCGTAGACCCCTGCGGCGAAAACGGCGAGTACCATACCTTTGTGTTTGATGGCCCCATGTTCAAACATGAGCTTCAGGTGCAGATTGGTGACGTGGTGACGCGTGATGGCTTGGTATTTACCGATCTGTTTACCGACCTGTTAGCCGAGCAGCAGGTGGTGAGCGCGACTCAATAACGCGACTCATTGCGTCTTTTATAGTAGGCCTGTGCGAGCGTTCAGTATTGCACAGGCCTCACAACACCTGAGCTTTGCGGCTTAGTGTTTCACGCTGAATACTCTCGCCCACTCTTGGGTTTATCATGCGAGTTCTACATTCATCCGCAGCTCTCGTACTCAACTCTCGTGCGCAATTCTTATGCACTACACCCGAGCTCAATACATCGGTTGATTTAATGTTAAGGTAATGTTTTTATTACCTTAACTTGCTATCGGTTATTTTTAATAAGGAAGTTCATGCCCTCTGCTATTACGACTTCTCACACTGGGCATAAAGCTTGGTTAATTCCGTTATTATGCTTGTTATGTGGCGGTGCTTTACTGGGCTTGTCGACGAACTTAGCCAAGTTAGCCGGAGAATTAGCACTGGCACCCTTGGCGTTTTTAACCTGGTCCATTAGTGCTGCGGCTATTATTTTGTTGGGCATCGCCGCCCTGCGCAATACCCTGCCCCCGCTTACCCGCCGTACCTTAGAATACTATGGCGTATCGGCACTGGTGGGAGTGGCAGGTTCTAACTTTATTTTCTTTTCTGCCGTGCCTCATGTGGGTGCTGGCTTTGTGGCACTCATTATTGCCCTGCCGCCCTTGCTTACTTATGTGGGCGCCTTGGCATTAGGCATGGAGCGCTTTAATATTTTGCGGGCCACAGGGGTGATGGCCGCCTTAGCGGGTGCGGGCGTCTTAGCCATTAATAAGCTAAGCGCATCTAATACAGATAATTTTTGGATTTTAGTGGCGTTACTGGGCCCGGTGTTGCTGGCCATTGGTAATCTTTATCGTACTTTACGCTGGCCGCCAGGGGTGGCGGCTGCGGCGTTAGCGCCCGGCATGTTGCTTGCGGCAGCCTTCATGTTATTGGCCACTGGTTTATTTACCGACTTACCCTTGCACTTACCGCAAGAAAAAGCCCTGCCCTTAGCCTTAATTGGTGCCCAAGCCTTAGTGTTTTCTGGTCAATTTTTGTTGTTATTTACGCTACAAAAAATCGGTGGCCCCGTGCTCTTGAGCTTGCTGGGTGCAGTAGGGGCTGTAGTGGGTGTACCTGTTGCCGTGTTATTGCAGGGCGAGGCGCCACCGCAAGGGTTATTGCTGGGCGCACTATTAATTGGCAGCGGCGTGGCATTAGTAACGCTGGGCCGCGCAAAAACCGCCGTTAAATAAGAGTGGCACTCACATATCCGGTTTCGCCCGCTCGTGCTTGCAGCTGCTCGCCCACTAGGCGCCAATAAAAAGTGCGGGCGTTATCTGCATCACCTAAGGTCAGCATTAAACGACTACCACACAAATCCGTAGCGATAACCTCCACTGGCTCACCATTCAGCCACGCCTTAGCGCTAAGGCGCTGAAACGTCTGACTGAGTGCGATTTTATATTGTTGATTATCTTGGGTATGCCATTGCCAAACTCCCGCCACGTTAGCCGGTATCACCCACTTATAAATATGTGAGCCCGCCGCAAAGCAACGGTCGTCTGGCTCCCATTCACCCATATCAAACGAATTCGATACGATGCGCGTGCCAGGTTTTAGCTCGGTTAACAGCTTGGGTCGCAACAAAAGGTTAATGCTTTGCAGCAAATACATAGTGACCACGGTGGCCCGACTGATATCGGCATTAAAAAAGTCGTCTTCAATAAACTCGACCAAGTGATCCATGCCCATAGAGGCGGAAAATTCACGGGCTTCGTCTAAGCGCAGCGGATCCATATCGACACCCACGCCGCGCGTGTCTCGCCCCATGGCGGCGGACACCACAATACGGCCGTCTCCCGAGCCTAAATCGTAAAGAAGATCCTGGCTGGTGACTGCCGCTAAGTCGAGCATACTCTCGACGATAAGCTCATCAGAGGGCACAAAAGGTACATTGAGATCTGAGTTAAATTCAGCACCATCATTAAGAATAAATTCGCTAAACAAGCCCATCTCCTTATATCAATTAGCCACGTCAGTCTGGCTGACAGCCCGCTATATTAGCACATCCACCACTTTTGATTCACGGCATACAACTTCAGCATCTATCGCGACGGTTAAAAATGGTTGCTTCAAACAAAAACACCTTCACACAAGGTGTGAAGGTGTTTGAATATTAACTGCCATCATAAGCTGGGTGCTGGGTGCTGGGTGCTGAGTGCTGAGTGTTTGGTGTCATTGTCACCTTACTCTTTACCCCTCACACCTTACGCACACTTACACCTTAAACTGCGTTACCAAACTGCGTAACTGCTCGGCGCGTGTCTGTAGCACCTTAATGGCTGCCAGTTGTTGCTCGGCATTATGGTGAATACTGGCCGCACTGTCTGAAATCAAGTGCGCCGATTCATTAATGTGCTCAGCCACTGCACCCTGCTCTTCGGTTGCCGCCGCAACTTGATGGTTACCGGCGCTGATAGCTTCAAATTTTTGCTTGATACTGACCAAAGCCGCCGCCGACTGCTCAGTGTTTAGCGCCACTTGTTGACTACTGGCCGTGCCCTGCTGTATGGCCTTGGTGGACTGCTCCGCTGTGAGCTGTAACTGGGTAATTTGCTCACGAATTTCCAGCGTCGAGGCTTGAGTACGTTGCGCCAAGCTTCTGACTTCATCCGCAACCACTGCAAATCCGCGACCTTGCTCACCGGCTCGCGCCGCCTCTATGGCCGCGTTAAGCGCCAATAAGTTAGTTTGCTCAGAAATACCATTAATTACTTCTACAACCGAGTTAATGGCGCCCGCTTGGTTGGCAAAGTCGATGATGGTCTTTTCAATGTCGCTCATCACCAACGTCAACTCTTGCATGGTGTGTGAGGTCAGCGCCATGTTGTCATTGGTACTGTGCGTGTCTGCTACCGCACTTTCGGTATCTTGCGCGGTACGATGCGCAATACTAGAGACCTCAGTAATGGTTTGGCCCATTTCGGTAATGGCGGTGGCCACCTGATCCGTTTGCCCACGCTGCATATCGGTAGAGGTAAAAGTATCGTTGGCCAGCTGCGCTAACTGCTCAATACCGGTTTTCATGGCGGTTTCCGTTTCTTGGATCTCGGCCACCAACTCTCGCACTTTACCAATAATGGCGTTAAAGCCTTTAGCTAAATGGCCCAGTTCATTGTCATGGCGATCATCTAAGCGGGTGGTTAAATCCCCACCACTGCCGGACATGCTTAATAGGTCATCACCCACTCGGCGAATGGACTTGCTCAGTGAGTTGGCAAACAGCACCGTCAGCCCAATAAAGCCGGCGGTCAATAAGATACTGACCCACACCGAGGAGGAAATCACACTATTGATGGCACCGCTGATTTCAGCCGAAGGCAAAACCGCAACTAAGGTTAGACCCGTATCCCGTATATCTTGTGCCGCCATGTATACATCTTGACCCTCTAACTCGGTGCGTTCAAAGGAAAAGCCCGAGCTATGACCCGCCAGCAACCCATTCACAGGAGCATACCTTTCAAGCTGGGCAATGTTCTTCCGAGTTAGCGCCATCTCGGGATGCACGGCAATCATGCCATTTTGGTCGACCAAAAACAGGTAACCCTGCTCGCCCAGTTTGTAGTCGGAAATAATATCGACCACTGAGGATACGTCATAACCTAAGCCTGCAGCACCCACAGCTTTGCCATCTATGGAAACTTGCGTGTTCACAAATAAGGTGAGCTTTTCTGTACGCTCATCTGGGTCAATTGACAAACTTTGCTTGGCGCCACTGTTCAAAAAGTTGTAATACCAATTGTCTCTAGGATCCGAGGTAGAGATTTTCTTGAAGGCACCGGCATCCGTATAATAGGTATTCGATAACCCTGACACCCAGAACAAGGTATTAGCGTTCGCATTGGCTCTTTGTTGCTTAAAATAGCGCAGCACTTGGCCATGTTGAGCGCCCGCCTCTTCGCCACCCTTCATCCAGTCATGCAGCATGCTGTTATTGGACATGTCGTCCGATAAAATAATCGCCGGCATCAACTCGGCCCGCACCTGTTCGGCAATGCGCCCCACGCTATTGGGCAGGTACTCTTGTTCTGTTTGGCCGTAGTAAAGACCTGAAAATTGATTGACGTTAATCAGCGTTGATACGAGCGTCAATAGCACCAATGCCAAGGCGACAAAGGCGATAAAAACCGTTCGTAATTTAAATTTTTGCATGGCTGCTCCAGTGGCCAAAGTATTGAGTGCAAATGCCAGAACCTCTGGTTTACACCTTTGCTCATCTTCTTTCCTGTGGCCTTTTGCTGGGGCTATTGCCATCAAAATACGCCGACACGGGTAAAAAAGACGCCATACTATAGCGGCAACCGCAGCCAAAACTTGAACCTAAAGTTATCTTTATTATTGCCGTTCACAATCATTCACAAGGTCATTACAAAAGATACCGAACACACCAAAATAACCTTCAACTGAAGATAAAAAATACACTTAATAATGAGCTATTTGAAATTAATGTAATGTAATGGTGAATAAAAATTAGCAATAGTTGTTGCGTATTATAGGGGAATTGAAATCTTAGCGTTGCGATAGTCTGGCGCAAAATACGCACTCTGCATTCAAAAAATGACCAACCATTCCCGCCTCTGTCTAGCAAGCACTCGTACCCTGATTTTTTTGGCTTAACTCTTCGTTACAAAAGGCAGAATTTGCTGCTTTTATTGAGCTAAATGAGTAGAATGCGCGGCGGCATCCAAGCCGTTTGGGTTATCTCGAGCCGACTTGGATAGTAAAACAGCCAGCCCTCACTGATTCGATCCGTGAAGCGCATTATTATTAGAGCTGTTTGAGCGCAGGCTTAGGCCGGTGATTTCTCAAGCAAAAAGTCCTATCCATATCAGCATTCCTGATGTGGCCAAATTTAAGATCTTAATTATGTTAGTTGTAGCAGCACTAGGCGGTAATGCCTTATTACAGCGCGGTGAGCCGCTTACGGCTCAAGTACAGCGCGAGAACGTAAAAGTGGCCGCGCTTGCTTTGGCCCAAATTGTTAAAGCCGGCCATCAGCTGGTGATTACTCATGGTAATGGCCCACAAGTGGGCTTATTGTCCTTGCAAGCAGAAGCCTATAACGCCGCAGAAAGCTATCCGCTTGATGTGTTGGGTGCGCAAACGGCAGGCATGATTGGCTACTTGGTGGAACAAGAGCTAGAAAATGCTCTGCAAAACAGCCGCCCCATTGCCACCTTGCTGACGCAAGTGGTGGTGGATGCCGAAGACCCCGCGTTTTTAACGCCCACTAAGTTTATTGGTCCCGTATACAGCCAAGAAGAAGCCGAAGAGCGCGCAGCTAAAGCCGGTTGGCAGATTGCCCAAGATGGCAATAAATGGCGGCGTGTGGTGGCCTCTCCTCAACCCTTGGATATTCCTGATTTAGGAGTAATTCAATTGTTGGTGGAAAAAAACGTGGTGGTGATCTGCAACGGCGGCGGTGGTATTCCAGTGGTACGGGATGCCAATAACGGCTTGCAAGGCATTGAAGCTGTGATCGATAAAGACCTTTCTACCGCATTTTTAGCTAAGCAGCTGGGTGCCGATGCGCTCTTGCTACTGACGGATGTTGAAGCCGTATACCATGGCTTTGGTACCCCAGAAGCTAAGCCGCTGAGTACACTCACAGTGGCTGAAAGCGTCGCGCTTAATCTTCCTGCGGGCTCCATGGGGCCAAAAATCAAGGCCGCGTGCAGTTTTGCTGAGTCGGGCGGTTTTAGTGCCATTGGTCGTTTGTCTGAAGCCTTGGCATTATTGGCCGGTCAGGCAGGTACCCATATTGTCAGCGAGCAGGCAGAGTAAGGCCTTGGCTGAGTGTGGGCACCTGGCATTAAGCTAGGGTGGCGTTCACTCAGCTTCACAAGCCGATTTTATTGCTCCTTTTATTGCACTCTTTAGTACAACTAAAGAGTGCAATTTCTCATTGCTGATTGCTGATTGCTGGCTAGCAAGAACGACCTAATACCATTCAGGAAATCTAACTGATCATACCATCCTGCTTCGCAAGACTGTTTTTTGTAGTGTGGCCGTCTCTTCAGCGAAGAGGACTTCGCCACGGTTTTATGTTTTAAAATAGCCAGCAAAGCTGGCCCGTCGAACAAGTTGACGGCTACAAAGTAAAAACAAAAAACGTGCTGAAGTCCTCTTTACCAAAAGGACGAGATAGAACATATTTTTACTTCGATTGGTATAAATTATTCAAAGCAGCCTGTTGCACCGAGTGTTGCACACCTCTCCTCCATGCCCGCTTAAATATTCAATTTCTCAGTGTGTTTTCAACCTATTAGCATTTATCTTATTCGTCGCTCGCGAGCTCTGCTATTAGCGTCTTCATTAATTCAGCGGCGGGTAAGGCGCGGACTAATGGCGCCCCTTGTCCGGCCCAATAGGCAGCAAAGTCATGGCAACCCCGTTGGCTGGCCGCCAGATGCAAGGCTTTTGCCGCGCTGTAGGCCGTCGGATAAGCGGCCAATTTGGCACCATACACGCCAAGCTTTTGATGCCAACGATTAACCAGCCCCCGGGCCGGCCGTCCAGAAATCATCGTCGTAATACCGGTATGGTAGGCCTTGGCACTGCCCAAATGGGCACGATAATCCGCACTGGCATTCGACTCTGGGCATAAAACGAAAGCCGTGCCTAATTGCACGGCACTGGCGCCCATGCTTAATACCTGCCTAATGCCCTGCCCATTCATAATGCCGCCGGCGGCAATAATCGGCAGCGAGCATTGGCGCCTTAATAACTGTAATAGACCAAACAGGCCCAGCTCTAAATCTTGTGCCGGATCAAAGACCCCTCTGTGGCCGCCCGCTTCTACGCCTTGGGCAATAATGCCATCAAGCCCAGCCTCAATAATGAGCTCTGCTTCATCGACATTCGTGGCACAGCCTAATAATTTGATGCCCGCCGTTTGCAGTGCCTCAATACTGGCTTGATTCGGTAAACCAAAATGAAAGCTCACTACCGCAGGCCGTTCACTCAACAGCATGGCGAGCAGGTCGGGATTATCATTAAAGCTCGGGTATGCTGGCGCTATTTCAATAGGCACATGGGCACCAAACTCAGTAAAGTAAGGCGCCAGCACGTTCAGCCATTGTTGATTACGCACAGGTTCGACGGGAGCCGCTTGATGACAGAAAAAGTTCACATTAAAAGGCCCAGCCGTGGCCTGCTTAAGCTCACGGATTTGCCGTCGCGCCTGCCCAACATCGCTGGCACCTAAGCCTAACGAGCCAAGCCCTCCCGCATTAGACACCGCCGCCGCTAACGCCACCGTCGCCGTGCCCGCCATGGGCGCTTGAATAATCGGATATTGAATACCCAATTGCGCTAAAAAAGAATCTGCCATATCCGTATCCACCATTAACCTATGACGATTAAGCCACCGCGTTCACTAGCCTCGGGCGTCGCGTTTACTGAGCTTGCCTGAATTATCCAAGTAATACAGCGCGAGATCTTGAGCCAAAAACAAGGTGCCGCCGTAGTGCTGCCTCGCTTCTTGCTCGATTTCATGAATGGTGTGCCCTTTGCCGCCGTTTCTATAACGGGGGCTAAAGTGCGTAAGTATTAAGTTAGGTAAGGCCACCGCTTGGGCAAATTCGGCAATCATTTTAGCCGAGCTATGCTGGGCTTCGGCGCCCACTTTATCGGCAATATCTTGGGTATAAGTGGCTTCATGAACCAGCAACTGCGCCGATTGTGCGCTGTGTGCCAGCAAGGCGGGATTATCATTGTCGCCGGCAATGATCACGGTATGGGGCGGGCGAGTCGGCAACAGGTATGCTTCACGACTACTCTCGCTATTAATGATGCGTCCATCAGGAAAAGTGGCGGTTTCACCGCGCAGCAATTGCCCCCAGACCTCGCCTGATTCAATGCCGTCCGCCAATAACTTAGCCTTATCAAGTTTGCGCAACACATAAGTTTCTACAAACTGATAAGCAAAGCACGCCACCCGATGCGACAGCGGTATCGTTGATACCAAAAAATCGTCCAGCGCCACAGGAGCCGTTAAACTGGCCACATCAATAAAATCCAGTTCATAACCTAAGGTAACCTGAGTAAGCTGCAGCGTAATTCGCACCCATTCTGGTAACTCTTTAGGCCCAATAATGGTGAGCGGTGCCGTGCGCCCCATTAGGCTGGCACTGGCCAACAACCCCGGCAAGCCATAGCAGTGATCGCCATGTAAGTGGGTAATACAAATTGCCTGTAAGCGATGTAATGATATAGGTGCACGCAGAATTCGATGCTGCGTCGCTTCCCCGCAATCCACTAATATCCAAGGTTTAGCGTCGACCTTTCTTAACGCCAACCCTGTCACATTACGGCTTTTAGTGGGTGTGCCCGCAGACGTACCCAGAAACAGTAACTCCATTCACGCTTCCTTTCATGTTGTGTTACTGATTTCAGTATATTGCATACTTTGTGACTATTAGGCCGTAATGTTCCTTTTAGCGGCCAGCATAACTGTGTGTTCTAAGAACTATCGGCATGTTGAAAGAAAATAGCCAGCCACACCGTAAGATCATCAGGCTTAGCATGACTCACTTTATGCAAGGTATGAGCAGGAATATGCAAAAAATCGCCGACGTTAAGCGTCACAGCTTGGCCATCGGCAAACACTAAACTGCCCTCGCCTTGCAGCATCAACACCCACTCATCTTGCTCTTGGTCATACCAACCCTGCTCAGGTGAGCTATGCCCTTTAGACAGGATCCGCTCAATGCGTACATTTGGTGTATTGAGCAAGTCTAAAAAATGCTCGTGAGTTAAATCGGCCGGGATGTTGTCGAACATATTGTGCATCGGTGAACCTCAATGTCTGACTCTGTCAGTCACTATCTTGAATATAATGCGCATAGATATAATGACACCACTCTTCACGGTTCAAATCCGCTAAAGCACTGTCGCCGCGAATACCCAACTTAAACTCCACCACAGAGCGCCATTCATTGGAGCCTAAGTCGGGACCATGACCTTGGCCATCACCCGTAACGACTTGGCTGTCTACTTGCTGGTACCAGTCATTTGAGCAGCCTTGAAAATCGGCAATGACCGCTGAGTTCACTAAACCCGCTTCCTCGTTTTGGCTTACTTGCGGCTCGCCGCTATTATCAAAGCAGCCGACTAAAGCGAGTACCGCGACTGCTAACAACCCTATTTTAATTTGCATCACCACTCCCGCTGCCATTGGATGTTTATCAGTTTTATCATGCAAGCTTACGCCCCTTAACCATACGCACAACGGCGAGGATCTGTTGACCTTTTGAGATGGTTTTTGCAGCAGTATGGGTTCGGCTAAATGCGTTTAATTCGAACAAAACTGAACCGCGAAAGGCAACAGCCCTAACACCACTAACAAAAACCAAGGTAGGGCACAGCAGTAGGAAATAATATTATAAACAAAGAAAACACATAAAAGTGGCGACAGCGACCCCGTGAGCAGAGATTAGCTGAGGTCGCTGTTCAACTGACTATTATCCGAAATGGCTGAAACACAATTTGTTGCCGTCGGCATCTTTCACATAAGCACCATAAAACTTATCAGCAACGCGCTGACCGGGTGTGCCATCACAACTTGCGCCCAAGGCGATGGCTTTGTGGTACATGGCATCTACCGCGGCTTTACTGCCGGGTGAAAATGACACCATATTGCCGTTACCCGGCTCTGCGGGCGCTTTATTAAATGGAATACACACCGCCAGCATGGGTTGTGCCATAGTTTCACCAATAAAACTGATACGCCCCATGTCCAGTAACACCTTACCGCCCAGCTCGGCCAGTAGCTCACCATAGAAGGCTTTGGCTGCGTCTAAATCACTGACACCTATCGTAACGTAACTGATCATGTTTAAGGCTCCTGAAAAATAATCACTCCCCCAGCACTTTACACCCTCAGGGGTCATTTAACACGCTCATGGATCGAGCCTGCTTTTTAGCATTATGGTTGCCTCGGCACATGGCTAAAAATAACAACTATTTATCTTAAAATTAACAATTTGACTCATTTGAATATAAACTACACTCTTGATGCGCTACCAATGGCTGACTTGGTAGCTGACTAAAAACAGCAAGGCGCAATATGAGCTGGGCTGGCGATATCAACAAACCCTAACTGGGTGTTTAGTTTTTATCTATTACCACTATGATCCAAGGAGAGTTAAACATGAAAAAGGACTTTCGACCCGTCCTCGCAACGGCGTTGTTACTCAGTTGCTTTCAGATATACGCCGCCCCCGCCGTGAGTACTGGCCATGGGGGTGCCGTGGCCACTGTATCGGAACAAGCCAGCCAAGCCGCACTGCAGATTTTAGATAAGGGTGGCAACGCCATCGATGCGGCGGTGGCAGCCGCCGCCACACTGGGCGTTACCGACCCCTTTAGTTGCGGCATTGGCGGGGGCGGCTTTATGCTGATTTATTCCGCTAAAGACGACAAGGTGATCAGCATAGATCACCGAGAAACCGCGCCCGCTTACTTTACCCCTTCGGTATTTTTAGCCGATGGTGTGGCGCTGGAATGGGAAGCAGCCGTGCCCAATGGCATTTCCGTGGGCGTGCCCGGCACAGTGTTAGGCTGGCAAGAGGCGCTCACCCGCTATGGCACCATGAATTTTGAGCAGCTCTTAGCACCCGCCATTAAGGTGGCCGACGACGGTTTTGCCGTCAGCGAAAACTTTAACCGCATCAGCAAAATTAACGAGAAAAAGTTTGCTCGCTTTGAGAGCGCCCAACAGCTGTATTTAACTGACGGTAAAGCCCATGCCGTTGGCAGCCACTTTAGTAACCCAGATTTAGCCAATACTTATCGACTGCTGACCCAGGGCGGCGCTAAGGCATTTTATGAAGGTGAGCTTGCTAAAGAGATAGTGGCCGCCGTTAATCAACCGCCGATCACCGAGGGTACGCAAGTGCTCTCCGGCCAAATGAGCTTGAACGACCTTAAAGATTACGAGGTACGACTGCGCCAGCCCATCCATTCCACTTATCGCGGTTATGATGTATATGGCATGGCGCCGCCTTCCAGTGGCGGTATCGCCATCGCCCAAGCGCTTAATATGTTGGAGACCTTTGATTTAGCCAACCTGCCACGAGCAGAGGTGGAGCACTTATATCTACAAGCCTCGCGCCTCGCCTTTGCGGATCGCAATGCGTATGTCGCCGACAGTGAATATACGGATGTCCCTACTATGGGGTTGCTGTCTAAAGACTATGCCAAGCACCGCGCCAAGTTGATGAGCGGTCAAGCATTGAGCAAGAGCGAACCCGGTGATCCTTTTGTCTATCAAGAAGACCCATCTGTGCCACTGCGCCCAGCGAGCGCCACCTTAAGCCCTGAGTCTTTGCATACCACGCACTTAGCCGTCTCAGACCGCGAAGGTAATGTGGTGGCTTACACCTTTACTATCGAAGATTGGGGTGGCAGCGGCATAGTGGTGCCCGGCCGCGGCTTCTTGCTGAATAACGAGATGACCGACTTTGACTTTAGTGCGCCCCATCCCAACGTGGCAGAAGCCTTTAAGCGCCCGCGCTCCAGCATGAGCCCCACCATAGTGCTGAAAGACAACAAACCCGCCTTTACCATCGGCTCACCCGGTGGCTCCACCATCATCACTACCGTGCTGCAAACCATGGTCAATCACATTGATTTAGGCATGTCACTGAGTGAAGCCATAGACGCACCGCGCTTAAGCCAGCGCAATGGCGACACTACTTTGGTAGAAACTATGTTGGCCTTTCCTAATAGCGAGCAAGCCAAGGCGCTCGCAGCAAAGGGCCATAAATTTGCCGAGACCGACCAAATAGGCGCCGCCAATGGCATCGTCTTTAACGCTGACGGTACTGTCACCGCAGTCAGTGAGTCTAAGCGCCACGGCGTGGGCACGGCACTGGTCCAGAAGCAGTAAGCTTATATGCAGATTTAAGTCAGTAGATAAGTAAAAGAGGCAGCCATATGGCTGCCTCTTTTACTACTTAAGTTCAAACAAATAAGTTTGTTACCCTCAACAACGCAAAGCACCCCTCAAACGAATCAGTTATCTACCACCGTAAACGCTTGCTTGGCCAGTACCACACCGCTGCCGGAGCCGCGCAAAATATAGCGCACTTGATACTCTCCCGCTTTAGCTGGAGCTTTAAGCTGGCCCGGCTCATCATCCACCGCATCTCGTGTATAAAAATACGCCAACTCTCCGCCAATGCGTTTATGGTCAATGGCCACTATATCTACATAATCGTCATGGCCAGCAGGGCCGGTCCATGTCACATCAAGAATAGAACCCGCAAGTACACTGCGGGATACGGCCACACTGGCGTCTGGCTTAGTAACGCTAAAAGCTTGTTTGGCCAGTACCTCGCCGCTGCCGGAGCCTCGCAAAATATAGCGCACTTGATACTCTCCCGCTTTAGCTGGGGCTTTAAGCTCACTCGGCTCATCATCTACTGCATCCCGCGTATAAAAATACGTCAGCTCCCCGCCTATGCGCTTATGATCGCTCGGTACTATGTCTACATAGTCATCTTTACCGGCGGGCCCTGCCCAATCCACGACTATGACTGAGCCTGCGGCCACGCTTGAGGGCACCGATACCTTGGCCTCAGCGGCAGTCACACTAAAGGGTTGCGTGGCCAAGATGCTAGCGGCCCCTGCACCGCGTAAGATATAGCGCACTAAATAATTACCGGCTTTAGTCGGCACCTTGAGCTCATAAGACTCTCCATCCGCTGAGTCTCGGGTATAAAAATAGGTGATCTCACCGCCTATGCGCTTATGATCGCTTGCAACTATATCTACATAGTCATCTTTACTGGCAGGTCCGGTCCAAAAAACTGGCAACACTGAGCCCGCGGTTACCTGCTCTGGCGCCGAGACGCTCGCCTGAGCGGGCGTCACGGTAATAGGAATACTGTGCAAGACCCGCTTTTGATCTGAGCCTTTAAGGATATAGCGAATGTGATAAATGCCAGGCTTGGTGGGCGCACGTAACTCAAGCTCTGGCTCAGATTCAGCGGTAACATACACATAAGCCAGCTCACCGCTGGTGCGCGTGACACCCTGCGCTACCAAATCCAGATAATCATCTTTATGGGCTGGCCCCTTCCATTGGATAGGAATACTGCCACCGGCTTGCACGTTATCTGGCGCAATTAAGGCCACCTCCGTATCGGTAAGCTCAAGGGTTTCAGTTGCCAACACATGGCGTTGATTATCAACGCCCCGCCAAAGATAGCGCACTTGATAAGCGCCCGGCTTACCCGCCGCGCGCACGGTAAGCGGCGAGCCTGCTTTGGTATAGGTATATGCCAGTTCACCGTGGGTCTTTTTATAATCCAGTGGTACTAAGTCAATATAATCATGCTCGCCATTGGGTCCTGTCCAACTCACCGTGATATCCGCACCTATGGCCACGCTCTTATCAGGATCCAAGCTTGCCTCAGGTAATACCAGCGGCGCTACCTCGGCAGTTTTTGCAGGCGTGACCACAACGGTATTTAACAGAGCATCGCGAAGCTCATCTGCATTAGTGGCAGTAAAATATCGACCACCGGTATTTTCTGCTAAACACGCCACCTGCTTACCTTGAACATCAGTTAAATCAAACCCCACCACGTGTGCGGTAAAATCAATGCCTTGCTTGGCTAACTCGGCGCCCACGGCACAGGGGTCGGCTTGGCAATTTTCTAGGCCATCGGTAATCAAGATCACGGTGGCTTTTTCTTCGGTGTAAGCCAGCTCTTCTGCCGCTTTGAGCACGGCTGCAGACAAGGGTGTTTTACCCAGAAACTTCATATCAGCCGCAGCCTGAGTAATGGCAGATCCCGTTCCCGCGGCGGGTTTTATCACCACTTCAATATCTTTACAGTTGCCTTTCTCTCGGTGGCCGTAGGCGATTAAGCCCAATTCCATTTCAGCGGGCACCTCACCAAGCACAGTAGCCAAGGCATCACGGGCAATTTGCAACTTAGGTTGACCATTAATTTGGCCCCACATAGAGCCAGACCCATCCAGCACTATCATGGTCTTGCCGTCTGCCCAAGCTAGGCTGCTGGAGAGTGCGATTAACATGGCTAACAGCCAACTGCATATGAATTTCATGGCATACCTCGCTTTAATAAATTCCATTTTATATTCAGCCCATGACCAATAACGGAGCTCCTTATCCAGTCGCAGTTCGCCAACCGCTGTTCTTCTCTGCCCAGCGTACATCGTTAAAAGTGTGGTTATTGCTACCGCATCATCTTTATCGGTAATAGAAAATAGCATCGACAATGCATTGCTCTGTACCAGTGTAGGCCATGGTTAGCAGCCAACTCTTGATGCCAAACTGGCTGGCGTACAGATCATGGTTAAAGCCCATCTGAATGAAAACAGAATCGCGAGCTTGTTCACTGAGTCGAGTAATGGGGATTAACACTTCGTTGCGGCGCAAGAACCACAGCGTAAAAGGCGGATTATAACGGGCCCATGACCTCACCTGTTGCTTGATAGCCTTGCGTTTGCAACCATGCTTGTAACGCCTGCTTATGCTCAAGATAAGCTTGTTCAGACCATGAACCCGAATAACGCACAGCCGCAATGTTTTTGCTACCACATGCGGTGCATACTCGCGCACCTCAAAACTGCCATCTTTGAGCAGCACGGTAAACTTAGCTTCTTCGCTGGCCTTAAATCATTCGCTCCTAGCGTCAATAGCGCTGATGAGCAAAAAGCTTTATCGTCAATAATAAGCCACAGTCTTAGCTAAGACTGTAGCCGATGACTCATCAGTGTCTTGAAACTAAGCAAGGTGTGACACCGCACTTAGCCCTTGCCAGTCTTCTAAGTCTTGCTCGGGCTTTTGTTGGCGAAAACGCGCGTATTGGGCCACGCCGTCAGCGTCTTCTAATACCTCTACTTGCACGCCTTTTTCTTGCAACAAGGTTTCCGTACCCGAGGCATTGGTCGTGTCGCCTACTACCACGCGGTTAAAACCACGCATATAAAGCAAGGTTGCACACACCACACAAGGGCTGAGACTGGTGTAGAGGGTCGTCTGGCTAAAATCGAGGCGCCCCGCATCTTTGATCGCGGCCGTTTCACCGTGGTTATAGGGGTGGTTGTCTTGCACCAAGGTATTGTGCCCTTTGCCGACAATCAGCTGGGTCGCATTATTGACGATCACCGCACCTATTGGGCAGCCGCCTTCCAGCAGGCTTTTTTCTGCCAAGAACACGGCAATACGCATAAAGTCTGCATCAGTTAAGCTGCGCGCAAATTCGTTATCCATTAAGACTTCAAGACTGGCGGTGGGCATGTGCGCGATGGCCCTTAATATGGCATCTGTACTCGCGGCGTCTTTATTAAGCAAAGCGGTGGTGTTCATTTATTATTCATCCTTGTAAAAAGCACATCTAGCTGACTGCTCACCGGCTACCATCTAATAGTACACATTTACGGCAACGCATATTTACGGCACTCCCTGTTTACGGCAATAGAATATTAGCGCCATCCAGTTGTTCGGCAGTGGCACTAGACTGCATCGACGGATTGGGCGGGTAACGATTGCCATCAAACGGCAGTAATTTTTCGCTGCCGTCACTGTGCACGATTAAGTGCCGCCAGCCTTCACTTTCGGATTTTCCAACACGAATGGGGGTACGCGTCACCGTACTTCTCGAGATAACTTCAAAACTTGGCCGCTCGGCGGCTTGCCCTAACATTTGGCCCTTTAACACCAACAGCGTACAGCCCCCGGAGCCACACCAGTCAGTGCCCGCTAATAACACCAGCGCATCCTCTACCCCATCATGATTTAAATCTACAAAAGTATGCTGATATTCAAGATCTGCTTGCTCGGTAAACTCCGCAAGGGACACCGCCAGTTGCTCTTCTGCCGTAGGTGGGTGGCCACAGGCAGTGAGCGTTAGCGCCAGCAATACTCCGACAATTGTTACTCGTTTGCTGCTGTTCATTGACTTGTTCCTTTCTCTGAACCGGTAAATACTTAATGATGACGGTGACTTATCTTCAATCTGTTTTAGCTCCAACGCAATTAAATGCGGTAAGAGTGATAACATTAGCGCTTAAATAGAAAGCAATGTCACTCTCGCAAATCTCGTAGTGGGCAACCCAATAATGGCCAGTAAGCATCGCTAACAGACGTAGCGCATACCTTTAGGACTTTTGACCATGAAACAAAACCAAGCAAATAGATGGCGCAGCCATATACACCAGCATGCAGAGTCCACAGGCAACCTCTTGGTGGAAATTTTTCACTATCTGGCGCTATTTGCCATCGGCGGCATGACCGCATGGGCCGGTACGCTGGCCGCTCTCGATATGCTGGCGAAAGGGTCCGCCTCCATCGATGATATTTTATTACTGTTTATCTATCTTGAGTTAGGCGCCATGGTGGGTATTTACTTTAAAACCAACCACATGCCGGTGCGTTTTTTGATTTACGTGGCCATTACCGCCTTAACAAGAATGATGATTTCAGATATTTCGCACCACGATGCCCCCGATATGGGCGTGGTGTATATCTCTGGCGCCATCCTCTTGTTAGCCATCGCCGTGCTCGTGGTGCGTTATGCATCAGCGCGCTTTCCTGGGGTTAAGCCCGCCAGCCCTCAGCAGGTCAGTGCTGAAAGCCATGAAGGCACTGAGCGTTAATGTTGTTGAATGAGTAAGGGTTTGCACAGCTTTTGGAGAGAACATCGCCAAATGGCAGCAAAAATGGCAATAACTCCCGAAAATTGGCTTAACTTTGCCAAGTGGCGTTTAATGGATGCACCACTAAACGACTGAAGAGTAAACCACGTGCGGGAAAAATTTTGGGAGCGCTACCAGCTCGCTGAATTAAACACTAAAGAATGGGAAGCCTTGTGCGATGGCTGCGGACAATGCTGCTTAGTGCGCCACGTGAGTGAGCATAAGGTAACCGTCTTTAATATCAGCTGTGAATTGCTGGATGTCAGTAGCAGCCGTTGCAGTGATTATGAACATCGCCTTAGCAAAGTGCCTCACTGCCATCCGTTAACCGCAGAAAATGTTGCTGAATATAGTTGGCTACCCGACTCCTGCGCCTATCGCCGCCTACACAAAGGCGAGCCATTAGCGAGCTGGCATCCGTTATTGGCAGGCTCGCGCCAACACATGCAGCAACTTGGTATTACCGTTAGCCCCACGGCGCGGCCCAGTTCACAGGTGCCCAGACACCAACGTAATCACTATATTATTAAAACGAAAAACCTGTAATTCAGCCTTCACCCCACGAAATAAACGCTCGCTTTAATCAGGGCTGGGGCAAGATATGTGGGCCAGCTAAAGCGTAATCACACCTTTCATATATGCCTTGGCATGGCCCGAGACTAATACTCGGTCACCTTGTACCTCACAATACACCACACCACCTCGTCGCGAAGCTTGATAAGCCACTAACTTGTGCTTACCTAATCGCTCGGCCCACAATGGTGCGAGCCCGGTGTGAATAGAGCCGGTAACTGGGTCTTCATCACCGCCGTTAGCAGGCCAAAAATAGCGGGAGATAAAGTCATAGGTTGAGGACTCAGCGCGGCAAGTCACTACTACATCCCGTGGCGCGAGCCGCTTTAGTGCTGCGTTGTCACGTAATACAGAGCGCACCTCAGACTCCGACTGATACACCACCACATAGGCTTGGGCGTTGCGATACACCTCCACTGGCGCCACCGAAAGCCCGGCGAGCAAGGCCGCGGGTATCTCACTGACCGGCTCTGGCTGGGTATTAGGAAAGTCCATTTGCAATTTACCCGCATCAGTCTTTACCACCGTAAAGGGACCCACTGCCTTGGCGATAAGATGAAGTACCTTGAGTGCAGGGTGATGACCAAACAACACAAAAGCGGCGGCCAAGGTAGCATGGCCACAAAAGGCGATTTCGGCGAGCGGAGAAAACCAACGAATTACATAATTGCCATGCTGATCGGCCACCAAAAAAGCCGTCTCAGACAAATTATTTTCCATGGCAATCAATTGCATTAACTCGTCAGCTAACCAGCTATCTGTGATGATCACCGCGGCAGGGTTACCTTTAAAAACCCTATCGGTGAACGCATCAACCACGTTTATTCCAAGTTCCATTTAATAGATCTCATTATTATCTTGTTTGGTCATGATTAGAGTCTGTTGACCTCTTACGTTTCACTTTCGGCCCGCTCGTACTCAGATACTAAAAACGCGCCTTATTAAAAATAAGGCGCGTTAAATAAAATATGTTTCGGACAAGCACTTATTTAATAATTTCATCTTTACCGATGGCGTCTCGCGCTTCTGCTGCCGTCATCTTGAGTGGGGTATAAATACAAGCAACGCCGCCCTTAGTCAGGGCAATACTAAAGCGATGGTCGCAATTGACCGCTGCAAACAAGACCGGCAGTTGTTCATTACCAAAGGTAGTGGGCAGAAACAGGACCTTTTGGCCCACTTTACAGGCTAAAGCCGTGGCATCTTTCTGCCAGTTCTGCACTTCACAAAGCTGCTCTTGGTCGATGCTTATAGCCTGCTCTTTGGCTGCGGCCGGCTCTTTACAGGCCGCTAACGTGAAGATGGCCATGGCACTAAGCAAGGCACTTTTAAAGGTGAACGTTTTCAACCTGAGACTTTGAAACCTGAATTCATTAAACGTGAACTTTTTAAACATGGTGACTCATCAGTAACATGATTTAACGTTATGGCTACTGGCTGGGTGCGATTAAGACCCAGCCAGACGTAGCTTAACTTAAGCATCTTAACTTAAGCATTTTAGCCTGAACTCACTCGCCGCCTTGTTCTGCGTCTCGTACCCGATCGCGGCGTTCAAACTCTTCTTCCATGGCCGCATTTATCTCGTCCAGCACTGAGCCTACGTCAGCATTAATACCCGAGTCTTCAAATTCGCCTGTCAGGGCTGAGCTAGGGGTTAAATTGCCCTCTTCATACAGCGCCCACATCTCTTTGCCATATTGGGTATGCATTAACGCCGGCACAAAGTCTCCGTAATAGCGGCGCATGTTATTCACATCCCGCAAAAACATGGCTTTGGCACTGTTATTGGCGGCAGCATTCACCGCCTGTGGTAGGTCAATGACGACCGGGCCATAGGCATCCACCAGCACATTAAATTCGGATAAGTCACCGTGAATAATGCCTTCACACAGCATGAGCTTGATGTAGTGCATCATAACGCCGTGATCTTCAATGGCTTGCTCTTGTGACATGCTCACGTCATTAAGCCGTGGCGCCACATCGCCGAAGTCATCGGTGACTAGCTCCATCAACAAGACGCCATCGATGCAGCCAAAGGTTTCAGGCACGCGCACCCCGGCGCGGGCTAACCGAGATAGCGCATCCACTTCGGCATTTTGCCAAATCTTTTCTTCTTGCTCACGGCCAAATTTTGAACGCTTGGCTAAAGCGCGAGCTTCACGGCCGCTGCGTACTTGGCGCCCTTCTTGGTATTGTGCCGCTTTTTTAAAGCTGCGTTTTATCGCATCTTTATAGACTTTCGCACAACGAATATGCTCACCACAGCGGACCACGAACACATCAGCTTCTTTGCCACTCATGAGGCGGCTAATTACTTCATCGATCAACCCCTCTTCAACGAGAGGTTGTAGGCGTTTTGGTGTCTTCACAGGCCACCTGCTGAGTCGTGTTGGTTATCAATCATAGTTTTTACGAGGTCGCTCTGTCTGTATCTGGTATTTGTGTGAAACAGGATATCATTTTTGGCGGTTAAGAGCAGTGATGACTCAACGGCGAGCCTTTAAGCCCGCCATTCGTCCTAGGGGCTGTTGACCTTTATGCCACCGATAAGACTCCTACCCATAAATGAGCCGGCGAGACCTTTGGTCTACCTGTCTCTGTTTACTCATCTCAAAACTTGCGCCAGCCCCTGTGTATCTTGCAAAGCAGGCCGATTAGTTTACTATGCGCCACCCCAAAATATCTTTGCAAAAAATAGGCCAAGATGTCCGCCAACGCACTCTATACCGACTTGTCTGGTTATTACGATTTAATGTGTCTCGATATTGATTATCAGGCGCAAAGCAGCAGCATTGATCGGCTGCAGCAAATTTTTGGCAACGGGGGTAACACCCATCTGGATTTAGCCTGTGGTACTGGCCCGCACGTGCGGCATTTCATTGATTTGGGCTATCAAAGTAACGGCCTTGATCTTAACCAACCTATGTTAGATATCGCACAACTGCGCTGCCCTGAAGCACAATTTTCTTTGCAAAACATGAGTGAGTTTAAGATTGCCGAGCCGGTAGACCTGATTACCTGTTTTTTATATTCCATTCATTACAACGATGGCATTAATAAACTTAAACAATGCATAGCCAGTGTACATAGCGCGTTAAAATCACAGGGCGTGTTCTGCTTTAACGTGGTCGACAAGCACAAAATTGATAACGCACTCTTTGTGAGTCACACCGCAACTCAAGAAAACAGTGTCTTTACCTTTCGTTCGGGGTGGCATTATTCTGGAACTGGCGAGCAACAATCACTGCAGCTCAGCATTGGTAAAACCACCGGCGAAGAAGCGCAAGTGTGGCATGACGAGCATCCCATGGTAGCCGTGAGTTTCGATGAGCTAACCGCGCTCTTAGCGCCCTACTTCGAGGTGCATATTTTTGAGCATGATTATGAGAAAATAGTGCCGTGGGGTCAGTCTTCTGGCAATGCTATTTTTAGCTGTGTAAAGATTTAACTGGGTTAATAACCGTCGTGGGGATAAGACCGCAGGTCAGAATATCCAATCACTCACGGCCAGCAGTATCAGCAAAAACGGCGTAAGAAAAGCAACGCTCTTCTTACGCCGTTCACAAGCGGGAACACCCAACCATGCTTAATCAGGCATGAGCCGGCTACTTACGCTTGATCATCTTCAGTGTTCGCCATCGCACGAGGATCGTGCTTACAGGCTCTGGCCAGTATCTCTACATAGAACTCTGGCAACTCTTGCGCCACCACTGCATCAATATGCTTATTGATTTCAGAAGGGAAAACGTCAGTCGCAGTCTCTGCTGAGGTACCAAAACGGCAATCAAACGCCCAGTAGTTCATGCCGCTAGGCAAGGTCTTGTTACGCTCTCTCTTAAGGTACTTTTTAATTTCATACTTAATAGAGTCGACCCTGCGCGCAAGTGGTAATTTAGGGTGAGCTAAAGCGAATGTCTTTTTCATGGAATTCCTACTGGGATTTGCTATAACGCTGCATTCAACACTCAACGGCTGAATGATCATTGAACGGCGCATTCTACATGGTTAGCAGCAAGATAACTGCCAATTTCAGTGGTTTTTCTGTCGCCAATATCAATTCAGGTTAAAGCTCAGCACTCAAAACCACAACCAAACAACTCATTTGGAGCTTTTCGATTGAGTAAAAAACAGTGCTGCTGCACAGCTATTTGTACACAGCTAGGCGCTGAGTTCTTGTATTGCGGACAGCGCCGCCTCTGCGTTCGCTGCAGGAACAAAAATATGGTCGTGATAAAAGGCCGCTATCACATTGGCACTGATGCCCTTAGACGCAAGCTGGGTAGATACCGCCGCAGTTAGCCCCACCGCGGCTAAACTGGAATGCACCGTGAGCGTAATTTGGCGAAACGCGCCGTCAAAGCTTAAATTCGCTTTTAGCGCAGCCGCTTTGCTCACCACCAGCGTAAGCCCTTCAGCTTCAACAAAGCTCGCCACTGGGGCTAACTCCAAATACTGAGCCAAACTGCCTGGCACGGTGCAGAATACAAACTCATCATCAATCAGTATTGGGTTCATTGATGCCAATAACTCAGCCAAAGCAGTAATTCCGGACATCTAATTTTTCCTTTATGTTATTGGTCTCAAAACAAGTGATAAGCCTAAATTAAACAACCGCTTAGCTGGGCTGTATCTGAATAACCCCCTATATTTTACTGTATAGTTGCTTCTGAGTTGACCCAAGTGCAGCAAAGCGTTTACGCTGCAAATTAAGCTACAGGGCTAACATACACCCGCCCTACTCACCCAAGGAGTGATCATGAATAATGTGATAATCCCGAGCCATTGGAAAATAAAACGTTCAACACATTTTTTCACTAAAAATAACATTCCTAAGGCGCTGTTAACCCATCACAACACCGCCGAAGGCGTGTTTGGTCAAATTTGTGTGATGCAAGGCACGGTCACCTTTTACGGATTCGCCAATGAAGCCGCCACAGCGCCAGAAAAAACGGTGGTCATCCAAGCGGGCCAGTTTGCCGTTAGCCCGCCCCAATATTGGCATCGTGTAGAGTTAAGTGATGATGCGCAATTTAACATCAACTTTTGGTCAGAAACCGATACCGGCAATAAAGCCATGTTTAAAAGCTCGCGCGTTCACAGCAAGCCTATTGATGCCTTATTTGATTAAGTAATACTGCGAAACCAACGTGGATTTTTGGTCCCTTTTCTCATAAAGAATCAAACACTCAAGACTATTTGCAACGGAACGCACGGAAGAACACGGAACAATAGAGATCAGATCTGAAAGGACCTCTAATTGGTAAGGACTAACACTAGAACCTGAATAAACCGAGCTCTTACCATAAAAACTTTGGCTTTGTCGCCTGTGAACTGTGTCCGTGCCTTCTGTGTTCTTCCGTGGCAAAAATGGCTCTGGCTCTAATTTTTAGTTGCTCTCTTATCACTCCTCAAATTCCGTATTTCCACTTACTGTAATGCTGGTCTGCTTAACCGTTGATTGATAAACCAGAGGAGTAATTATGCTTCTTTAGCACTATCAGCTTGCAGTCTAAGTCATTACAATCAACGCTCGTAAGGCTTAAGACTGTATTTAACGCCGTCAATATTAAAAATAATACCGACTGGCTCAGCTCACTTATTTTTTTATTTTTCTAGAAATATTGGTTTTAATTTTGGTGACGATAATGCTCGACCAAGGTAGAAAAAGATAACTGATCAGCATGACATTAACTAATACCAACAGTAGATTGCGCCAGTAAGCAGTAAAAATACCAGGCAAGAGCCAGTCGGCGAGGTAACGCAAAGACTCCCCTAGCAGTAAAATCCAAAAAATGAGTATTGCCACCGTCTCGATTTTTCTTAACTGCGCCGTCGGGTGTAAAAGCTGCCCAAGATCACCAAATTGCGCATGGGTTACGCTATCTTGCGAATAGATATCGAGTTCGCTAACGAAGCCTTGGCGAATAGGCGAACGTTTCCAGCTGTCTAAGCTCTCTTCTGAATCAAAAGCGAACACAGTGACCAGTTCACAGTAACCCTCTTCGTGAGACAGACTGTTTTGCAACCCCACAAACCCCGGCTGATTGGCCATGGCCCGCTGGGTTTTTCCAAGCGATTGCTCAATTTCAGACTCTAGCTGCGGCGGGAACCTTCGTACAATAACAGAAAGTAGCGGGCGCGCTTCCTTTGACATAAGCAATAACCTCCTAGAGTTGGCAAGCGCTGGCAAGCATCCCTAATTTAATGACCGCACCTTGTTGCTAGTTGAAAGCTGTTTTTAAATAGCGCCTGAAACATAGCGCACCGGAATATATTGCTAACACAGGATTAATATACAGGGCCTAGATTTCTCTAGACCCTGTTGAGCTGAATTTTTTAGAGGAAGCCGTGAATTGCGTTGAAATTACTCAACGACTGCACTCATTCATACGCCAAATCATACACCAATTCAGCAGTAGGCTATCTTTCACTAAGCTGCAATCATCATTAAGACAGCTTAAAGATAATAAGCTTCAACCGTGCCTTTTAACGTGATCAATAAAGGTTGGCCGCGGCGGTCTAGCGCTTTAGGCGAAGCTATTTTCACCCAGCCTTCACTGATGCAATATTCCTCAACATCCGTACGCTCTTTACCGTTGAAGCGAATACCAATATTGTGCTCAAAAATTGCTGCCACATGGTGTGGGCTACGAGGATTACCCGAAAGACGATCCGGTAAAGCGGGGAGCGAAGTCGTGTCGTTCATGTTTGATCTGCCATAAGTAAAAAGTGAACTATTGTAGACAATCTAGCCCTCACGCTCAAGAACTGCAGCGGCGCTCACAAGTGCCATACGCACCCAGCCAGAACTATGTGTGCTAATAGCCCCTATGAAATACGCTTTAGTAACTCAATCACCCACCGTTCGCTCTAGATTGTTGTCGAATTCCCTCTCTAAGTTTCGCTCAAGATAACGTTGCTCATCACGGGCTCGTTGCAGTTCCCAGTCTAGATCTCGAATGTGTTGGCGCAAGTAACGGCGTTGCTCTCGGTCGTCTTCGTCTCTTAATAACAGTTCAAATTGACGCGAGTCCTGGCTGAGTGCCTCTATACGCTGCTCTGCCTCATAAAGTTGCTTTCCTTGCTTATAAGAGACTAAAAATTCGTGCTCTAATGCCGCTGGGCAAGCATTACGATAAGGCAGCCCTTGGCGCCCTACTGCTAGCGCATTTTCGGAGGTACAGTAATGGACAATGCCTTGGTCACGGCCCTGAAAATAAAGCGTATCGTTAGGCGTAATGCCGACTTTGGTACAAGCTTGGCGATGATCAACAATGCGAGATAAGGGTTGGCCATTGCGACCATCACGAAACCCTTGGTCTAGCCAATTGGCCGTTAAACACTCTTGCTTGCTCATGCTGGCACAGCCGGTTAATAAAACAACAGCTACAAGCAACCAAGCACTGCGTAACTCTTTCATACACACCACTGTGGATAAAAAGCCATCCTTGTTCATTATCGCCTCCTGCATCTGGATACAGCTCTACTTTATACAAGTATATTCAAGCTTAAACTGCATAGTATTGATACAGAAAGTATTATATTTCAAGCCATTTGAATATTTGTTGGTAGTGGTAATCCAGTAGATCCATTACCTTTTGTTCGTCTTCTTCTATTATTGCTGTCATTATGGCTATATGTTCATTAAATGCAGGCACCAGGCGTACTGGGTGTATCGGCTTGGCATTGAACATGACGGTAATTCTATCTCTATTGATCGCATAGAGCCTATCTATTTCAGCATTATTTATACTAGAAGATAGAAGCTCATGCATCTCCCAATCAAGAGATGTCGCCTCTTTTTGTAACGCTAAACTTATTTCAGAATTGATTGCTTGCTCTATAACAATTTGGTGCCTAACAATAAGTTTTTTGATGTATTCTTTATCTGGCGAGCGAGTTAATACTCTGGCTCCTTCTTTATCCCAGATCTGCCGGATAACTAGGCATTCTACAACATGGTCACTATCAGCATCTATGATAAGAACCCCTCTTTTGGGGATTGATTTCATTAAACCTAATGCAGAGGCTTTTTGTACCGCTTCTCGTACTGGAGCGAGAGGAAGACCAATCAGTTCCGACAAGAAAGACATAGAGATAAGTTGGCCAGCTTTAATAATATTATCGCGTAATAATTCTCGGATGGAATTAAAGGCCTGTTCAGCAAGTGAGGTAGGTTTTTCAGTCATGGTGATTAACCATCAAAAGTTTGATAAAAACGGGAGCCATCTCAATAGTTGATGGACAAAAGAAAACACTAATCGTATTAGGCTCATTTACCATTTTAAATCCATTTAAAAAAGTAGCGGCGGTTAGTTTCATAATATATTGACAAGCTAAATCAAACTTAGCTTTATCTTCATCCTAAGCTGTAACATCAGACTTAGGATCATAGCATAATGAAAAACTTTGCCGTACCTTTTTCATGTACTCTGGCTCATAAATTGAGAAGCTGGTCATCCGTAGTATCAACAATCAAAAAACTTGTACTCAAGGTCAGATTTATCGTACATCTTTTACACAAATGAGATTATAAAAATAATTAAAATAGATTTTAAGGGACTCAGCTATTAGCTGTTTAGCTGTCAAAATCAATAGCCGTGCCATAATTTACTGCTCTCGTTTAAAGCTATATATTATCCGCAGCCTTACTATGATCAGGATCCAGTTAGGGTTCGCCTTATTCCCGATCATAGTATTAAAAATATGCAACCACTTAAATTAACGTTCTAATTTTACCGTGATCACTTAGTCTTATTAGCGACTTATTTCCATAGTTAATAGTGATTGTTCCACATCTGCTGATGCTAGCGCTAACATTAATCTTATCCGTGCTTTTCGAGCTGACATGTCTGATACAGGGATCACGCCTAAATCGAGTAAATCTTTTAGGCAGCCATTAAAATCATAGGTCGGCTCTAAAGAGCCCATTAATGATCCTGTTACCACTGCAAACTTTACTCCTTCTTTTACAAGTTTCTCTACTACTGGGATCCAGCTAGGAGGCACGTGTCCCTTACCTATGCCCTCTAAAATTATGCCGCGAGCTCCAGACTCAGCTGAACTGATCAGCTGCTGAGGACTGGCTTCTAAGCAGCCGACTATAATATCGACCCTAGGTAATGCGGTTACAGGAGTAAACGGCTGAGGTAACTCTGGTCGTTGTAATAAATGCACATTACTTTCACTCACGTAGCCTAAATGACCAAAGCCAGGGCTATCAAAGCCATTCACCTGAAAACTATTTACCTTTCTAATATGATTAGCGCTGTATATTGAGTCATTAAATACGACCAACACTCCTAGTTTTTTTAACTTTTCAGATGAGGCAGCGATAATAGCTGCCATTAAATTTTTATAGGCGTCGGTTCCTTCTAATTGTGGTGCTCTTTGTGAGCCGGTAATCACCACAACCGTATCTAAAGGTGGCAAACTCGCCTGAAGAAAAAAAGCCGTATCTTCTAGCGTATCTGTGCCATGTGTGATCACAATACCTGTATGCTTTTTTTCTTTATCTATCGCTAGTATTTTTTCTCTTAACGACAAAATATCATTAAAGGTCAACGCATTACTTGGCTTTTGAAACACAGACTCCGTATGCACATTGATAGTGCTTGGCAAACATAACTTGCCGACTAAGTCTTGCCCTGTTAATTCGCCAGACTTACTTCTGTTGTCCTCAGACTGAGTGCTCGCTATCGTTCCACCTGTTGAGAGTAACTTTATATTATTAGTCATAAATCACCTTTTAAAACCATTGAGTAAATACAAGCAGACTAGGTACAAAAACAAACAGTAACAGCATAGCGATATAGACAAACAAGTAAGGTAAAACGGCTATTGAGACTGTTTCTACTTTTTGTTTTGCTATGTTAGCGGCTATAAATAAATTTAGTCCTACTGGAGGTGTAAACTGACCTACTGCTAACGCGATAATTGCAAACACACCAAAGTATAACGGGTCGATATTAACCGCGGCGGTAATACTCATCAGTGTCGGCACTAGCAGCACAAGTGCTGATACGTTGTCTAAAAAGGTGCCCACAACCAACAACAAGCCCAACATAAGCAACATTACATATACAGGATTATCCGTCACACCGACTATCCACATTGCAAATTGTTGTGGCACTCTTTCAGCGGTAATAACGTAAGCCAATGCATTAGCACAAGCCATGAGAAACATGATAACAGCCGTATTGGTTACAGTGCTTTTAAATGCATTAAACAAGCCTCTCCAAGATAAAGTGCGATAAACAAACACACCCAACAATAAGCCATATAAACATGCAACTGCGGCGGATTCAGTAGCGGTAAACACGCCAGAATAAATACCTACCACAATAATGACTGGCATTAACAAAGCCAATAAACTGCTACGTATAATTTCTTTAGCTTTACCTTTATCTTCAACCACTTCCTGTACGGTATTGTTTTTACGATGCTTACGCTTAGCTAAGAAGTAGTTTAAGCTCATCAATGCACAAGTAAGCATGATGCCAGGCAGTATGCCATTAATAAACAACTGACCAATGGAGACGCCTGATATTACTCCATAAATAACCATGGTTAAGCTTGGGGGTATTATTAAACCTAACGCCCCTGATGCAGCTACCGTTGCGGCCGCATCTTCTGGCCGATAACCACGTTTAACCATTGATGGGATCATGACTGAACCCACCGCCGCTGTAGTAGCGGGGGCAGAGCCAGAAATAGAACCAAAAAAAGCAGATGAAGTGGTCGCTACGTTTGCCAGCCCTCCAGGGTAGCGCCCAAGCATCAAGTTAGCTAATGCGACTAATCGCTCTGAAATTTTAGCTTCAGACATTAAGCTTCCCGCAAGTAAAAACAACGGTATAGCTAAAAATGAAAAGTTATTCATTCCTTGAAAGACTTTTTGAGCGATAACCAGCAGCGGTACATGACTTGCCAACGCAACCGCCAGCATTGAAGAAGCACCCAATGCAATTGCAACCGGAACCCCAATTAACAAAAACCCTAACAGACTCAAGCCTAGTATTGTCAGCATATAAACACCCTTATTTTATATATATTTACTTTTCTATATTAATTTCAGATAAGGCTTCATCTTCTGTTCTATGTAACTTCGGATTAAACAATTGAGGTATCAAATAAATGGCAGATAAAGCAGTACCAACAGTAACGAAAAGAATGATATATCCCAGAGGTATGCCTGAGGTCGGTGAAACTTGCATCATGGCTCTTTTAGATAACAACCAACTTTGATAGGACAAGGTTCCTAAGAATATAATTGTTATTAAATTAGCGATGATTGTTATTACTTTTTGAACTTTAACAGGAAACAGTTCTACGAAAAATGAAATTGATATATGATCGCCGCGCTTGAATGCGATTGCCGCACCCAGCATAACCACAATCATGGTACAAAATACGGATATTTCTTGCGTCCAACCAATAGGATCATTTAATGCATAGCGGTAAAAAACCTGTAGCAACACTAAAAACATAACTAAAGCAATGGCGATTATAGTCACCCATTCAAAAAAAATATCTACAACGTTGCGCTTTGACATAATAAGCTTCCATGTAAAAGTAAGGCTGCACAACGAGCAGCCTTAGTAAATTTAATTACCGAGTAACGCTTCAACTTTACTGATTAGACCAGGCGTAACTTTACTTTCTGTTTTATCATATACACTTTGCACACTCATTCTAAAAGGAGCGGTATCAACCTCATTAATTTTCATACCTTTCTCTTCAAGCTCTTTCCACTGCTTAGCTTCAAGTTCTTCTACGAGTGTTACGTGTTTTTGGCCAAAACTACGGGCGACTTCAACGAGGGTATTTCTGTGTTCTTCAGGTATTCTCTCTAACAGACCTTTATTGATAAGCAATGGAGAACCCATATGAATATGCCCAGTTTTAGAAGCATAATCTTGTACTTCATTAAAGTTTTGCGTAACGATATGCGCAACCGGGTTCTCTTGACCATCTACCGTTTTTAATTGCAGTGCCGAATAAAGCTCACCAAAAGAGAGCACGGTAGGACCCGCACCTAATGCTTTAAAGGTATCAACGTAGATCTCACCTTCTGGAACTCGGATCTTAAGACCTTTTAAATCTTCAGGCTTTTCAATTGGCTTTTTAGAGTTTGTCACATGACGGATGCCATTTTCCCACCAGCCAAGAACCACAGCACCTTGGGTTTCTACTTGGCTTTCTAGATGCTTCCCTACTTCACTATTAACAACCTTGAGGTAATCAGAGCCTGAATTTAGTAGAAATGGCAGATTCAAAACCGCCATATCAGGGAACCAGTTAGAAAGCACGGTATCTGAAGAGAGCACCATATCGTGTGTTCCGATCATCACACCTTCGGTTGACTCCAATTGATTCCCTAATTGATCTGAAGGATATACAACTACGGTGAGTTCTCCATTGGTTTTATCATTCACTTCTTTCGCGAACTCTTCACTTATCGTTTGATAATGATGCGTCGGCGCTCCGGTATGTCCTAAACGCAGCTCTAAAGAGTGAGCAGATACTGAAACAGCAAGGGCAGAAAGTGTAAAAATTGCTTTATTGATGTGCTTCATATGACCAATCCTTGTTTAATACCGAGTGTTAAATACGGAGTAACTAACATCACACAATCAAACATGCCAACTAACATGTTAGGTAACATTTATAGAGAAACGGCCTAAGAATGTCAACAAGTTGTTAATTTAATGTTTGCTCAGATAACACTAAATGTGACTTAGGTATCATTTCATGCAACCACTATTACCTTCGTCAAGAAACCTGCTACCTACTCATTTTGAAGAAGACACTTTCAGAGCGACAACCCGCCCACTACTCAACAGCCATAGCTGCATAGCAGCATTGACGCTTAGTTATTTAGGTCGTTACTCAGGTAGTTGTATAGGTAGGTAGGTAGGTAGGTAGGTAGGTAGGTAGGTAGGTAGGTAGGTAGGTAGGTAGGTAGGTAGGTAGGTAGGTAGGTAGGTAGGTAGGCAAGGAATGGTGTGGATGTGGGTTCGCTATTCGGGTCAGCAACCACCTTGATGAAGAGATTTAATACGGCAATGTTTTTCCCAGAAACAGGACTATACTTTTATCCGTGCTACGGCACTCACTTCCCTTTCAGAGGATCTTGTTATGAACGAAGACATCGCTAAAGGCAACTGGAAGCAGTTTAAAGGAAAAGTGAAAGAGCAATGGGGAAAACTAACCGATGATGACATTGATGTCATTGACGGAAAACGCGAACAGCTGGTAGGCAAAGTGCAAGAGCGTGTTGGCATTGCTCAAGATGAAGCTGAAAAGCAAGTTTCCGACTGGGAAAAGACCCATAAATATAAGTGGTAGCTCGCCCTGTAAAACTAAAAGGCCCGATTGGGCCTTTTTAGAGACTCGTTCTGGAGGAATAAATATGGCTAATGTCAGTGCCGATGGCACTTATCAGTGCGCAGCTGAGGGATGTAACTGCAAAGTTGCCGATGATGAAACCCATTTCAAAACAGCAACCGGCATATTTTGTTGCCAAGAATGCTCCGAAGGCAAAGGCTGCAGTCATGCTGGATGTGACTGTGCTGCGAGCTGATAGTCTGCAGTAAACAGGGAGAAGTGTTGAGATTTTAGCACTGCTCCCGTTATCGCGAGTGAGCGCATGTATATTACAAGAGTGGTGCTGTTAGGCGTGGCATAAAAATATTTTTAGAGAACGAGCGGTAAGCATATCTTAAATTGCTATACTTAAGTGGTATCTGTAGGTTGAATGCTTAACTCAGGGAGGCTTTATAAAAGATATGGTAACTGATTGTTATTGCAGAGCTTTTCTCATGATAAGAAAAACTAAATTTGGGTGGTGACGCCCGCCAGCCACATCCCGGCACTCGGAGGTTCCTGCTTTGGTTGCTCCCTTCCGGGCCTGGCCTGGTAAACAAGATTCTGATGCGAGAGGACCAACGGGGTCACCATAGAAAAGCCAGTTTACCAAAGCTGGGCCTGATTGCAATGCCCTGTAAACTGACTGCGGCTTTATTAATCAACAAGCAAAAAATGAGACCAAATACCGGCCTCATGGGCACATTCAAGCATTAGAACGGGAATACCATGGGCACCAGCGTAAGCACACTCGCTGAATACAAGATGCTCACCGGCAAGCCGACTTTAAAGTAATCCACCATGCGATAACGGCCCGGTGAATACACCATCAAATGTGTTTGATAGCCAAACGGAATAATAAAACAAGCGCTGGCACCAAAGGCCACCGCCATAATAAACGGCATGGGATCCGCACCAAAGGCGGTCGCGGTGGATAAGCCGATAGGAAACACCAAGGCCGCCGCCGCATTATTGGTCACCACTTCCGTTAAAATAAGGGTGATAAAAAACACGCCAATAAAAGCACCGTACACTCCATAGCCACTGCACACACTGCGCACCGCATCGGCCACCAATTGCGCCCCGCCTGAACTTTCTAATGCCTTGGCCACGGTGAGCGCCGAGCCAATAATTAGCCACAATTCAAACGGAAAGCGCCGGCGTAACTCGCTGAGCGTCAGCACTTTAGTCACCAGTAATAGCGCCAGCAGCATCAGCAGGCCGTTTAGTAACGGCACTAGATTGAAGGCTGATAACGCAATCACAGCGCCAAAACCAATAAAAGCCAATAAGCTCTGTTGGGTGGCCAGCTTAGGTCTTTGTAGGCTGCCACTGAGGATATGAAAGTTACGATCAATGTTGCGCTGCTCTTTAAAGTCCGGACCCACGGCTAATAATAAGCTATCACCTACACGCAGCGATATGTGACCCAATTGACCGGTTAACCGGCGTTTACCACGGCGAATGCCCACCACACCGGCATTAAATAAGGTTCTAAAGTCCACTTCCCGCAAGGTACGTTTTGGTAACTCCGACTCATGACTGATCACCACTTCCACTAAATTTGATGCCAATAAGCGGTCAGCTTGAGTGCCAAATAATTGCAGGCCGGAAAAACGCTGCAGCGTTTGTACTTTTTCAACTTCACCGGTAAACACCAGCACATCATTCTCTTCAATCACTTCTTCTGGGGTAACTGGGCTTAATAAGCGGTCGTGGCGCACAATTTCCAGTAAGAATAAGCCATCTAAGTTACGCAGTTGGTTGGCTTCGATGCTGTGGCCAATCAATGACGAGCCTGCCATCACTTGTGCTTCGAGAAAGTAAGACTGTGCCACTTCTTGATCCAACACCCGGTTCTTCGGTAATAAACGCGCGCTAAACATCAACCCAACAATACAAATTAGCGCCACCGGCAGGCCGACTAACGTAAACTGAAACATGCCCAGCGGCGGTAAACCGGCATTAATCACAAAGGAATTCACCACCAAGTTGGTGGAGGTGCCCACCAAAGTGGTAATGCCGCCAAGAATAGACGCATAAGAAAGTGGGATCAGTAAGCGTGAAGCAGGGATATAGCGCTGGCGAGAGATAACGCCCAGCAAAGAACCCACCACGGCGGTGTTATTTAAAAACGCCGACATAAAAGCGGTCACCCCCATTAAGCGCAGGCTGGCCATGGACTCGCGGCCTTTTAATAAGGCATCCGATAGTCGGTCTAGCAGCGGCGAGCGCTCCAACGCCAAAGATACCAGCATCAATACCACTAACGTCATGAGTGCGGAATTCGAGAAACTATTGAGCAAGGCTTGCTGCTCGGTAATGCCGAGCAGTACGAAACCGACCGCCCAAGATGTAAACAAAACGGCAGGCGCCACCCGCCCCTGGATCAGCAAAGCCAACAGCACGCCAATCGATGCTAATACCCAATATGCTGTCATATATAACCACTCGCTCTTTAGCAGGGCTATCATTGTACCGTTATATCAAATAAACTTGATACATAGATCATCTATAACATTTGGTTATTAGCATAATCCATAATTGAGAGCGGAATCACTAATGAATCTAACGCACCTACAACGGCTTGAAGCCGAAAGTATTCACATTATGCGGGAAGTGGTGGCCGAGGCCGACAACCCCGTTATGTTGTATTCCATCGGTAAAGACAGCGCCGTTATGCTGCACTTGGCGATGAAAGCCTTTTATCCTTCTTTGCCGCCTTTTCCTTTGCTGCATGTGGATACGCGCTGGAAGTTTCGCGAGATGTATACCTTTCGTGACCAGATGGTAGAAAAACTCGGTCTTGAGTTGCTGACTCACGTTAATCCGGAAGCCATTGAGAAAGACATTAACCCTTTCACTCACGGCTCGGCTATCCATACGGATATTACCAAAACCGAGGGCTTGAAGCAGGCTTTGGATCACTATGGTTTTGATGCCGCCTTTGGTGGTGCTCGCCGTGATGAAGAAAAGTCTCGTGCCAAAGAGCGTATTTTCTCGTTCCGTACCGAGCAACATCGTTGGGATCCGAAAAATCAGCGCCCTGAATTGTGGAAGCTCTATAACGCGCGCAAGCACAAGGGTGAGTCGATTCGCGTATTCCCAATCTCAAACTGGACCGAGCTGGATATCTGGCAGTACATCCATTTAGAAAACATTCCCATTGTGCCTTTGTATCTGGCCGCACCTCGTCCAGTAGTAGAGCGCGACGGTACCTTGATCATGGTTGACGACGAGCGCATGCCGTTAAAAGAAGGCGAAGTGCCCATGATCACGAATGTGCGCTTTAGAACCCTAGGCTGTTATCCGTTAACGGGAGCTGTGGAGTCAGAAGCCACCACCTTGCCGGAAATTATTCAAGAAATGCTGCTGACCAAAACCTCAGAGCGCCAAGGCCGCATGATAGATCACGACTCGTCAGCGTCCATGGAGAAGAAGAAACAAGAAGGTTATTTCTAAGACGCGAAATAACCCGCTATCAGCCTTAAGCTGCCAGCGTTCAGTTAAATGTAAAGATGTGGGGCGTTAGGGTGACATATCAATCAGCAAATGCTGAGTTACACCTCACTCTTCACGCCTAACTCCTCACGGTGTTTTACTACAGCTCAAAAAGGTACTTTTTGATGAATTTATCATCTCTGATTGAAACGGATATTGAAGAATATTTGAAGGCGCACGAGCAAAAGAGTCTATTGCGCTTTATCACTTGTGGCAGTGTGGACGACGGCAAAAGTACCCTGATTGGGCGCTTGCTGTTTGAATCCAAGATGCTATTTGAAGACCAGTTAGCTGCCATGGAAGCGGACTCCAAGAAATGGGGTACCCAAGGCGAAGAGATCGACTTCGCACTGTTAGTGGATGGCTTAGCCGCCGAGCGTGAGCAAGGCATCACCATAGACGTGGCGTATCGCTTCTTCTCCACCGATAAGCGTAAGTTTATCGTCGCCGATACCCCCGGCCACGAGCAATACACCCGTAACATGGTGACCGGCGCTTCTACCGCAGACGCCGCCATTCTAATGGTCGATGCCCGTAAAGGCATTTTGACGCAAACTCGCCGTCACAGCTATTTGATGTCGCTTTTGGGTATTCGCCATATTATCGTCGCCATCAACAAGATGGACTTGGTGGAGTATTCTCAAGCACGCTTTGATGAAATCCAAGCCGAATACGCCGCCTTTGCTGAACAACTGGGCTTGCAGAACGTCACCTATATACCGCTGTCGGCCTTTAAAGGCGACAACATAGTTGAGCCTAGCCCACGCATGCCTTGGTACGCTGCGCCTCAGTATCATGGTGAGTCGCTAATGAATTTCTTAGAGACAGTCGAAATTGATGATATTCGCATGCAGCGCGCACCCTTTCGTTTACCCGTACAGTGGGTAAACCGCCCTAACTTAGACTTTCGCGGTTTCTCGGGCACCATTACCAGTGGCGTCGTTAAGCCGGGCGATCGCATTCGGGTGCAGCCTTCGGGCAAAGAAAGTGAAGTGGCACGTATCGTGACTTACTCAGGCGATCTTGAGCAAGCTGTCGCCGGCCAGTCCATTACCTTAACGCTGAAAGATGAAATTGATATCTCGCGCGGGGATGTGATCTCCATAGCCGAGGCACCTGCCGAGACCGCTGACCAATTTGAAAGCACCATAGTGTGGATGCATGAAGATGCCCTGCTGCCCGGTCGCCCTTACCTGTTAAAAATTGGCACCCAAACCGTGACCGCCAGCATTACCGATATTAAATATCAGGTAAACGTCAATACGTTGGAGCACACGGCGGCCAAGCAATTAGAGTTGAACGGCATTGCGGTGTGTAATATCAATCTCGACCGCGCCATTGCCTTTGATGATTACCAAACCAACAAAGACACCGGCGGTTTTATCTTAATCGACCGCTTAAATAACACCACAGTCGCCGCCGGCATGCTGCACTTTGCACTGCGCCGCAGCCAAAACATTCACTATCAACATGTGGATGTGAATAAAGAAGTACGTGCACAGGCCAAAGGCCAAACGCCGAGTGTGTTGTGGTTTACCGGTTTATCCGGTGCCGGTAAGTCGACCATTGCCAACTTGGTAGAGAAAAAGCTGCATGCTCTTGGCAGTCACACCTACCTGCTGGACGGCGATAACGTGCGTCACGGCTTAAACAAAGACTTGGGCTTTACCGATGCAGACCGGGTAGAGAACATTCGCCGTATTGGTGAAGTGTCTAAGTTAATGGTGGATGCGGGCTTAATCGTGCTCACCGCCTTTATCTCGCCCTTTACTGCCGAGCGTCGTATGGCACGCGAGCAGTTGGCGGAAGGTGAGTTTATTGAAGTGTTTGTTGATACGCCGCTCGCCGTCGCTGAAGAGCGCGATGTAAAAGGCTTGTATAAGAAGGCTCGTAGCGGTGAGTTAAAGAACTTCACCGGTATCGACTCCGCTTATGAACGCCCAGCAGCGCCAGAAATCCACTTGGATGCGGCTAAGCTGAGTGCTGACGAAGCGGCAGATTTGGTTATCGCTGAGCTACGCAAACGCGGCATTATTCACGGCTAAGCTAATTAGCTATGAACCGTAATAGATAAAGGAGCCGCAAGGCTCCTTTTTTCTGGTTCACACCAGTAACACACAGCTGTACGCCTTACGTTAACTACAAACCAACGTGCCTGTAGTCCGACGCTTTAGCTGTCGGTCTTGCGGAGCAAGAGATTTGAATATCCCGCTGAGGCGGGACTTGCAGCTAAAGCGCTAGCCTACAAAAACCTCGGTGCCGACCGCTGCTTCTACTCCGCTATGCTGGCTTGCTCGACTTTATCGATAAGATCCGCCCAAAAGCCTTCTACCAGCGCTTGATCTTGTTCGTTCAGCTCGCCGGCCATAATGGCGTCATGCAGGCTGCGATTTACCCGCGCTTTAACGTCACGCAAATGGGTGCGGCCGTCAATATCACAGCCAGCCACCGATAAGGTAATGTGGCCGCGCAAGTAACCGCCGGCAAACAGCTGATCGTCGGTTGCGGTGGCGATATTGTCGTCAATTTCAGCTAACAGCAGTCGTTCAAATTCAAAAATATTCATTTATTACGCCTCAAATTCCGGGTTTGCCACCCGCACCAAAACTTCATCATTAAAACCTGTGACCACACGCATTAGCCCGCTCAATGCTTGGTCTAATTGTGGATCGTTCGTGTCTACTCGCAACGGGCGACCTTGCAGCGCATTAAGCTTACGTTTAGTCGCCAATAGCCAGATATTCTCTTGCCCTACGCTGCGTATCACCTGAGGGCTAAGCTGTTGATTGCCTCGGCCAAAAATATGACCCTGACCACCGATTAAGGTGATCACCAATTTAGTCGGCTTATCATGGATCAGTTGATATAAACGCTGTGCATCCAAATCACTCGCCACTACCTGCTGCTGATGCACGAGATCCACACCAAGCAAGGTATTAGGTAGCCCAAGTCGAGCCATCACTGCCGCCACCGTGCTGCCTGAGCCCATAATATAGTAATGGTCCGGCGCTTCTTGCATACGTTCGATAATATCATCGGCAATATCAAGCAGCACCAGTTCATCAGACTCCACGCCCGACGCTTTTACCGACTGCACATAGCTTAAATCATTGGGTACTAGCATGTCACCGTAGCGTTTGGCCTGCACTAGACCTGCTCGAAACGCCGCTTCGTCTATGTCCATCACCTCAGCGGACAATAAGCTCACCGGCTCCCCAGCAATTAGCTTGGCCAGTAAGCGACCGGTGGCGGCCGGCGTCACGCCATACACACCGGAATGAATTTTAACACCGGCCGGTATGCCTAACACGCACAGATTTTTAGGTACCACGGCACACACATCTCGTGCCGTGCCATCTCCCCCGGCAAACAATAATAAATCAATGCCCTGCGCAACTAGCTGGCTCACGGCGGCTTTTGTATCGTCTGCCGTAGTAAGCCCGCTTTGGGGTTGATAACAGACTTGATAAGATAACTTCAGCGCTTGGCAGACGGTTTCGCCCATATCACCGGCCACGGTGTACACCGTAAACTGTTGATGCACAGCCGCAAGCTCGGCCAGCGCCAGCCCCGTGCGTTGCAAGGCGCGTGGCTCGGCACCTAAGGCCAGTGCTTGTTCGGCCAAACCGTCGCTACCCTTTAGGCCAACGCTGCCACCGAGCCCCGCCAGCGGATTGATAATCAAGCCAATTTTGAACATAAGCCTCGTTGGAAACAAAACGTGAGGGGTAATAAGTTAAGGAATGAGGAGTACCTACTAGCCCCGTCTTTACCCACCACTCATAAGCTAAAACTGGCCGCCGTTGGTAACGCTTGGCCATAGTGCTTCGCTAATGCTTGCATTAAGATCTGGGGGCGCTCGGGAAAGCCTTGCTCCACATAATAGAGCGCTTGCTCACGCACTCGCGCCTTAAAAGCGTGCCGGTCTGGCTCAACGCTGCCGTTTAAGTTGTCGCAGCTCACATTAAAATGAAAGCCGCAGCACAGTGACAATGCCCATTCAATAGCTTGGGGTTTCACTTCTACACCTTCAAACTGGCTTTGTTGTGTGCCATCTCGGCCATCAGGACAATACCAGTAACCGTAATCTTCTTGTAAGCGACGTGCGTCACCGGCTAACATCCAGTGTGCCACTTCATGCAGCGCACTGGCAAAAAAGCCATGGGCAAACAAGATGCGATGATGATCAATCTGGCTGTCGGCGGGCAAATAAATAGGCTCGCCATCGCTCAACTCAAGGCGCGTATTGTGACTGGCGGCAAAGCATTGGTTAAACAGGGAAATGAGATCCCCATAGCAAAATGACATAAAAAAACGGCCCTCAATTAAGGACCGTTATTCTACCCTGCCACTTAGCCTAAGCAAAGGCGGCTAATAAATACCGCGTATTAAACGAGCTTGGGCGTCAGCGTAAACACTTCGGCGTTTTGCCCACGGTGCATCAACAGATGATCCAGTAACACGATGGCCAACATGGCTTCGGCGATAGGTACCGCACGAATACCCACACAGGGATCGTGACGGCCACGGGTCACTAATTCTGCCGCTTCGCCGGTCGTGTTAATGGTATTGCCGGGCACCATAATGCTGGAAGTGGGTTTCAGCGCTATGCTGGCCACTATGTCTTGGCCGCTAGAAATGCCACCCAAGATGCCGCCGGCATGGTTGCTCGCAAAACCATCGGGCTGCATTTCATCACGGTGCTCAGAGCCTTTTTGCTCGACTACTGCAAAACCATCCCCAATTTCCACGCCTTTTACCGCGTTAATGCTCATTAATGCATGGGCAATATCTGCATCTAAGCGGTCAAATACCGGCTCGCCTAACCCAACAGGTACACCTTGCGCCACCACCTGAATTTTGGCACCAATGGAGTTGCCTTCTTTTTTCAAGTCGCGCATGTACTGATCTAGCTCTTCCAGTTTGCCCGCATCGGCAAAAAAGAACGGATTAGTTTCAATCACGCTTTTATCGAAGGCTTCGGCTTTAATCGGGCCGAGCTGCGTAAGATGACCAAAGATGGACACGCCGTATTTCGCCAACACCTTTTTAGCGATAGCACCGGCTGCCACGCGCATCGCGGTTTCGCGAGCCGAAGAGCGACCGCCGCCGCGATAATCGCGAATGCCGTATTTTTGGTGATAGGTATAGTCCGCGTGCCCCGGACGAAACAGGTCTTTAATATCGGAATAATCTTTAGAGCGCTGATCGGTATTTTCAATCAAGAGACCAATCGAGGTGCCGGTGGTTTTGCCTTCAAATACGCCGCTTAAAATGCGTACTTCATCGGCTTCCCGTCTTTGGGTGGTAAAGCGCGAGGTGCCGGGCTTACGACGGTCGAGATCTTGTTGTAAGTCCGCTTCGCATAGCTCAATACCGGGCGGTACACCGTCCACGACTGCGCCTAAGGCAATCCCGTGGCTTTCACCAAAGGTTGAAACGCGAAAAAGGGTACCAATACTGTTCCCTGCCATAATGATTTCCTTTATTAATTATTAAATTGCTGCTGAAAAGGCACCAGATCGCGACGGCTGATCACGCATACGCCATGGCCACCCTTTTCAAATTCAATCCAGGTGAGCGGCAACTCAGGATAGGCTTCTTCCATGTGGATTTGGCTGTTGCCCACTTCTAGCACCAGTAAGCCATCTTCTGATAAGAAGTCGCAAGCCTCGGCCAATAAACGGCGAGTGAAATCCAGACCATCAAAGCCGGAGGCCAGCGCCAATTCTGGCTCATGCTGAAACTCTTCTGGCAAGTCGCTCATGTCTTCTTCATCGACGTAGGGCGGATTCACCACCATCAAGTCGTATTTATCGCCTTTAGGCAGCGCGGAGAAGATGTCAGACTCAATGGGCGTCACTTGTTGCTCTAAACCGTGGTTTTGGATATTGATTTCCGCCACATCCAGCGCATCGCGAGAAATATCCAGAGCATCCACTTCTGCATCCGGGAAACTGTGCGCCAAGGCGATGGCAATACAGCCAGAGCCGGTACACATATCTAAAATACGTTTGGGCTCTAGGGCCAACCAAGGCGCAAAGCGACCATCGATCAGCTCAGCAATGGGCGAGCGAGGGATTAATACCCGCTCATCCACATAAAATTCATAACCCGCAAACCAAGCAGTATGGGTAATATAAGGCGTGGGAATGCGCTGCTCGACGCGCACTTTTAGTGCGTCCAGCAGCAATTTGCGCTCACTGGTCAGTAAGCGGGCATTTTGGATTTGTGGCGGGCAACCTTGTGGCAGATGCAGCAAAGGCAGTATCAGCTGTATGGCTTCATCCCACGCATTATCGGTGCCGTGGCCATAAAACAAGCCGGCTTGTTGAAAATGGCTGACGGAAAAACGCAGCCAGTCCCCTATTGTATGCAGCTCTATGAGCGCTTCTTCATTAATAAGCGTGTCCAAAACCCCTCCGCCTCGCTAAGATAGCTATTTTTAAATATTCAGAGACCACGGAACCAATCACCATGACCCCCTCCCCTTTCCCAGAAGACGACGATCAAGCGCTCTTTAAAGCAGCGGTGCAGGGTGTCCGCAAAATAAAGCAGGATACCATAATTCCGCATCGGGCACCGGTCAAGGTAAAAGCCCAGCGACAAATGGTACGCAAAGACAGGGCGCAAGCGCACCCTTTTTCTGATGTTTATGAACCTTATTTAGATCAAGAAGGCCCCACGCGCTATCGCGAGCCCGATACCTCGGCCTATGAGCTAAAGAAACTACGCCGCGGCGACTATGTGCCGGAGTTCTTTTTAGACTTACACGGCTTAACCCAAGCACAAGCCAAAGACGAATTATCGGCGCTATTGTTGGCCGCTAAGCGCCAGCACGTGCAGTGTGTGTCCATCATGCATGGCCATGGTAAGAATATTTTAAAGCAACGCCTGCCCATGTGGTTGGTGCAACACCCGCAAGTGTTGGCATTTCATCAAGCCACCCGCGCCTGGGGCGGCGATGCCGCTTTGCTGGTGTTGTTAAGGATAGAGATTTGATGCTGTGCCACAGCAGATACCGAGGCATGACGGCTTAAGGCTTTCTTTCCTGCTGTCTTCCTAACGCACAGAATTAACATACAGACGTACAGATACAAAAACACCGAGCTCAGGCTCGGTGTTTTATGTGAAGGGCTTCAGTCTATCGCTTAAGGCTTAACGCTGAGGTTAAGCTGCCATGGCGTTGGCTTGCAGTTCGACGATCAGCTGGTTAATTTCTTGTACCGTGTCTTGGTGCTCTGGCTTAGCGTCGTCCGGCATAATGAGCATGCCTTTAGCGTAACTAAAATCGCCGCGGCCCTGAATATATACTCGCCCGCTGAAAAATCCCTTTACATGTTTCGCCACTAATAACGGCTGATACTTCTGAAACGTACGCATTTAGCACTCCTTGCTGTTGCGATGATGTGTCTACTGCCGCTGATCCTGCGACTATCCTAATGATCTCAATGCTTGAAAAGTGGGTCGGTAATGCGCCTGAATATTATGTGGGCCTTCTAGCCACGCCAGCATACCGCCCGCGCCTTTATTTACCGTCACTTTGGCGATGCCTGAGGTCACGAAAATGGGCGCCATTATGCCGCTGCACAGGCTTTCGACCAAATACCCAACCAAGGGCATATGGCTGACAACCAAAATATTCCCGTTTGGATACCTATCACCGTAAGCCAGTATTAAGCTCGCTGCCAAGTCCGCGTCACAACTGGGTGTCAGCTGCTCGCAGGTTTCTACGTGCAAGCTCGGTATGTCTTTCGATAACTGCAGCCAGGTTTGCTGGGCACGCACATACGGACTAACCAGTACCAGATCGAACAATGTGACTTGGGGCGCTAACCAGTGCGCCATTAAACTAACTTCGTCTCTTCCTTGCTCGGTCAGCGATCGTAACGCATCAGTAGATGCTTCTGGCGCTGCTTGACCATGGCGCATGACAAAGATATTCATCTCCACCTCACTTTCAGGCGAACCCGCCTTTTCAACGGCGGGCATCATACCCCTGCATCGGGTTGGGCTCAAGGAGCTGGCTCACGATTTGCGGTTCATTGATCCCGCTCTGACGGCCAAGCTCCCGAAATTGCTGCAAAAAATACTGAAAAAGCACTACAAAAAAATTTATCGCCCTCACGAAATAATTTCATTATGCCAAAGCTCGCTATGCCAAAACCCACAGCGACATCAAGGATGCATGACAGGCTCCAGTGACGCTTTAGTATAGTTAGCAGTATAGCCAGACTCGTCTGTGTAAAGGGGAACAATATTCTAGAATAGTGATGTGACGCCTTGGTGACGCTTGGGTTTCGATTTGGTGATGACTGAATCGCGCAGCAAGAAATAAAGCAAAAAAAACTGGCCAAGCGGCCAGTTAAAAACTCATATTAGGTGCATAACATAAAACTGTTTACGGCTCGGCCCGATACTTAATTAAAAAATACAGCGGCTTAGCTGAAAACACAGTCAGCGACGCTGAACCATCGCAAAGCAAGTTCAGCCTACGCCTTTCACTCGACTGGTTTTATGATCTCAATCAAAGAATGCGAAGATCAAATTAATTATGGCGCTTTTTTTCAAGCTTCATTAGCACCACACAGCTCACCACTGCCAAGCCGATAAAGCCTGCCACAAACAATGCAGGAGTGGCCAAATCGCCCAGCAACTCCCAAAAGACTTCTTGTACTATTTCCATCCGCCAGCTACCCCAATATTTGCTAACCATCTACTAACTAAGCGCATTTTTACTCAAGCTTCCCAGCACTTAAAGACTGCTAACGTAATCACGCCAAAAACAAGTCGTCATTCAAGCCACGGGCACATACCAGTGACCAGCGCCGCTTTGCCATCAATAGCGGAAAAATAGCCGGCCCAAATATCGCCCCCAATAATGCCCACCGCCGTGGCGGTAATGCGCTATAAAGTGCGCCGACATAACAGAACCCGCCACACAGTAAGCCGGCGAGGATTAACATAAAAATCATAAAAGAGTCTCCAATATTGGCCAATATTAACACGATTTTTATGCTGAGTTCAGCGCTATCATCTGCCATCTTAATCAAATAAATCATGCTTCAGCCCAGAAGCCATGAGCATTTATACGGCCGTGACCATACACCTATAGTGGCGCAAATAGTCGCGCAAAGTGCAGTGATCACTAAGCTCACCCGCGTGCTGATGCTGGAGGCCATTGGCTTAGCCGTAAACAAGGCGGTGAAGCCCTACGCGTTCCCCAGCCTTGATTTGCTTATGGCTTTATTTTAATCGTGACTCTTAACTCATTAATCGCCTTGCCACCTAGCTGGATTGGTGCCATTAAGCACCCAGACCGCTGGGTACTCACCATGGCCATGGCGGCTTGAGAATTAAGCAGCCATTTGAGTGAATTGAAGTCTGTAGGCTGGAAACCCATGATGCTGGGGGCAATACTGTTCTTGCATTGTAACTATTCAGCTTAGAAATCGAAGTTGAGAAAATTATCCCTTTTCTCAACTATTTTTTCAGGATCATTTGACCGATCCTGTCAGTCTGTCATGCTAGTCCTAAGCCAGCTAACTCCGTGCATAATGAACTTAAAAGACATCAATATCCAAGACGTTGTTGAGCAAACACGAAAGCAACTGATGGCAGACAAAACGATTACGCCTTCTCTCAAAATGTCGATTGAGCTCATTTTGATGATCGTCACGTTGTTGGCTCAAAAATTTGGCCTTAATAGTAAAAACAGCAGCATTCCTCCTTCTCAAGACACGAATCGCAAGAAATCCCCCACTCCCGGCTCTGAATTGAAGCCCGGTGGTCAGCCTGGCCGCATCGGAAAAACCCTGTTACAAACCGACTCCCCTGATGAAATCAATATCATATATGTGGAGCGAGATTCCTTGCCGAAAGGCCGGTACCACGAAGTTGGCTTTCAAAAGCGCCAAGTGGTTGATATCGATATCAGTAAAGTCGTCACCGAGTATCAAGCTCAGATCCTTGAAGACGAGCACGGTATCCGTTTCATGGGACAGTTTCCTCACGGTGTAACTCGCCCTGTGCAATATGGCGCCGGTCTGAAAGCCCATGCTGTGTACTTATCTCAATATCAGCTACTCCCTTACAACCGCATTGAAGAGTACTTTAACGATCAACTCGGTATCCCCCTCAGTGCGGGCAGCTTATTTAACTTCAATGAGCAAGCCGCAACATTAGTGCGTTCATCAGGTGCGCAAGATGCCATCCAGCACGCCTTAGCGCAGTCGCCGTTACTGCACGTCGATGAAACGGGCATCAATGTGGATGGCGTACGCCATTGGCTTCATGGTGCATCGACCACTCAGTGGACGTATTTTTACCCGCATAAAAACAGAGGGAAGCTCGCCATGGATGAGGCGGGTGTTTTACCTTATTTTACCGGTGTGTTGTGTCATGACCATTGGAAACCGTATTACCAATACACGCAATGTGAGCATGCCTTGTGCAATGCGCATCATCTGCGCGAACTTGAGCGTGCTTGGGAGCAGGACGGCATGGAATGGGCCAAAGCGCTGCAAACCTTATTAAAAACGATAAATAAACAGCAAATTGATGAGGGCGCGTTAGACGGGCTCAGCCAGCAGCAGTATATAAAAGAGTATCAGGGCATCTTAGCGAGGGGCGATACCCATTGTCCGCCACCAGATGAAAGCACTCGAAAAAAGGGCCAACGAGGGCGGCTAAAACGCACCAAATCACGGGCATTATTAGAGCGATTACGGGACTATCAAGATGATGTCTTGCGCTTTATGGTGTCTGACGTAATGGTGCCGTTTACCAATAATCAGGGTGAGAATGACATCCGGATGACCAAAGTTCAGCAAAAGATATCCGGCTGTTTTAGAAGTATGCAAGGTGCTGAGATGTTCTGTTTAATCAGGAGCTATCTCTCGACGTGTCGAAAACAGTCCGTGTCAGCGAGCTCAGCCTTGACGTTATTATTCAACGATCAGCTTCCGAGCATTTTTTACGCCAAGTCGGAAGCTGAATAGTTACCTTGCATTTAATGATAACTGGCCTAATAGTGACTCTGTTAGCAACAACCTGGTTATAAGCCGGTGGTCACCTGAGCGCCCAAACCAAGGAGGTCATGATGCCCTATCGTAATATATTGCTGGCACTGGAGCTTAACGCCCGCGAAAAGCCACTGTTAAAACGGGCGGTGGAACTGGCCGAAAGTCATCAAGCTAAGCTGCATATTATTCATGTCTCGCCCGAGCTTGGCAGCATTTATACTGGCAGCTTAAGTTTGGATTTACGCCAACTTAAAAATAAGCTTCGCCTTGAAAATGGCTATGAAATCATGCAAATGCTGAAAAAAGAGGCGTTTAACGCCAGCAGTATTTCTTTGCCCAATGGCGATATTCGTCAAGCCGTACAAAACGCCGTTAAACAGCAAGGAGCCGACTTATTAATTTGCGGCCGCCAGCAAGAACGCCCTTTTTTCGGCCATCTGTTTTCTAATTCCAGTGGTTTTCTCGACATCGACGGCTGTGACCTGTTAGTGATCAAGCTGTCGGATAATCATCCTACCGAACCTTAATGTAGCGCCTTAACTCACCTTGCTGTTATGCGCTGGCCGTCGCAGCCAAACCTCCTATCTCTTAAGCCTCATTCACATAAGATCCACTCTCATCACGCAGCTCAGAGATTCTCCATCACTGGGCCTGTGTATATGCTTAGCCTTGTGTATCATGAGTTTAATAACACAGCGGATGGAAAAACGAGTGGCAAAACACGGGCGTGAAACGCAACACATAGCACCCATGTCTCGACATAATGGCATGGCATTAACATTAGCAGGGTTAGTGTTAATGCCCTCGGTGCTGGTCGTGGGCTATTGGCTGGATGGTCGCGCGCAATTAGTGATGGTGTTTTTATTTTTAGCCGCCATGATCATGGCTTTACTGGGTGTGCTGAAATTACGCGAGCCCGAATTCAGCTTTTCATTGAGCTCGGAGCATCTGCATTTTCATCATAAAGTGGGCGGTTGGAGCCTACATTGGAGTAATGTAGTACGCGTTGATCAACCTAGGCTGTCGCGCGGGTTGGACTTAGTCGACTTGCCTTATATCGGCCTGAAAATTCGTGATTATGATGAGTTTTTGCCCTTGATGACGCCCCGCTTAGCGGTGCACTTACTCACCGAGCAACGGCCTTTATTATCGATGGCACTGCGTTATGGCGCCATTGAGCGCCATGAACTGCAAGATTGGTTAATAGAAGACAGCCAGTATCGCTCGCTTAACGGCCAGCACTACCAAGGCGTTACCGCCATGCTCGGCCATCGCATGGGTCATTTACGGGACTTGTACGGTTATGACTTATTAATCCACGAGTCATCACTGGATCGCGAAGCCGGAGAGTTTGTGACCTTATTGCGCAGCTATGTCGCCAGCTCACGCGCGCCGGATAACGCTGAGCGCGAATATTCACCCTAATAATCTACTGCCAATCTCGTCATCTGAATGGGTATTGGCGAATAGCGGGCACAAAAAAGCCCCTGTTAGCTAACAGGGGCTTTCTCGATAAATTTGGCGGTGAGGGTGGGATTCGAACCCACGATACGTTGCCGTATACACGCTTTCCAGGCGAGCTCCTTCAGCCACTCGGACACCTCACCAAATTTTTGTTTCATATTTTATTTATGAGTGTCATGTTCACTCATCTTTTACTGAGAACTCATTTTTATTTAAGAGTGTTATGTTCACTCTTCATAATTCTGCTGTAACAAGCTTTGCCCGTTCAGCGAGGCGTATAGTAGGCAAGCGACGCGCTGGGTGCAACCTTTTTTTAATGAAAATGAATCACTTGCGCACTTATCCATCAACTTGGCTACTTTAACGCTAATAGTCGGGTACTTAAGGCGAGATAGGCGACGATGGTCACTGAATCTGGCATAATAGCGGCCCAGTTTTAAGGCGAATTAGGACAATAATGACGGCAACAGCAACTTTAACGCAGCTTAACGAACGCTTTCGTGGCTACTACCCGGTAGTGATCGACGTGGAAACCGGTGGCTTTAACGCCAAAACCGATGCCTTGCTTGAAATTGCCGCTATTACCCTAAAAATGGATAAAAATGGCTGGCTCGTGCCGGATCAAACGTTTCATTTTCATGTGGCACCCTTTGAAGGTGCCAACCTAGAGCCCGCCGCCCTCGCCTTTACCGGCATAGACCCCCACAGTGCACTACGCGGTGCTGTGAGTGAGCGTGAAGCACTGGATCAGATTTTTAAAGGGATTCGCAAAGGTTTAAAAGCCAATAATTGCCAGCGCGCCATTATGGTGGCGCACAATGCTTCTTTTGATCATGGTTTTGTGATGGCGGCCGCCGAACGTGCCGATATAAAGCGCAATCCTTTTCATCCCTTTGTCACTTTTGATACTGCTGCTCTGGCAGGTTTGGCACTGGGGCAAACCGTGCTGGCGAAAGCCTGTAAAGCGGCGGGCATGAAATTTGATGGTAAAGAAGCACACAGCGCACTCTATGACACGCAAAAAACCACTGAGTTATTTTGCTTAATCGTCAACCGCTGGAAAGCCCTCGGCGGCTGGCCATTGCCCCCCATAGAAACCGATACCGTCGGCGCCGAAGTAACCGAGGCAGACACACTGACGCAACCGCAAACAGCCGCGGCGGCTCAAGATAACGAGTCGCTGTAGACTCTTGCTAAGCGCGGCATGCCATAAGCCGTGCTCAGCAGACAACAGAAAAATATGCTATACAAAAAGCCGCACACTCAATAGGAGTCTGCGGCTTTTTCGTCGTAATTTTAATTTGTAAGACCTTACCTTGTAATCGATATTGGCGAATAAATTGCCACCTACAAGGTCAAAACCAAGCATTAAGACAGAGGCGAAAGATGCCCCGTTCTTACCCACAATTGGGTATCTGCCGCTACTTGTAAGTGCGGTTGACTACCGGGCGCAAAGCGCAGCCAGCTTAAGCGATCGAAAGTGTCATTTTTTTCAGTGCTGTTTTCAGGACTGGTTTCAATAGCAAACTCCGTATCCCTTGCAGCTAACGTAGTGTTAGTCAGGCTGCCCGTTAATACCAACAGCTCTAATCCGCCTTTATAACAGCAAGCCGGAAAGGTGCCGCCGTCTGGAAAGTGCAGCACGCTGGTGTGCACGCCATTATGGTGATGGAGCGGAAGACGCCGATAACCGGCCGATCCGCTGATCCATAATTGCTGCTCCGGGAGCACGGTTACCCACTGGTTATCATCAATGGCAAACTGATTGAGCTTAACGAAAATAGTGCAGCCATGTTCAGTAAAGGAGCCATGGCGACTACCCGGTGGATGGCGCGCATAAGTGCCCGCTGGATAATCGCCATTTTCATCGGAAAATACGCCCTCCAACACCCAAAACTCTTCACCCATGGGATGCAGATGCTCAGGAAAGCGCGCGCCGGGCTCAAAGCGCACTAGGCTGGTGACATGGCCGCTTTCAGCTTGCTCTCGCTCAAGGGGATAACGCCACACACCGTTCGCCGGCGAAGGTTGCCAGTGATCGGCGTGATAAGGCAGGGAAAGGGACTCTAAGAAATTCATATTTAACATCGGTTCATGTCCCGACAGACGAGGGTGGCTCATACTCCCCTGCCCGCGCCTGTGGGTCAAGCCTAAAACAGCGCCGAGCGCCCAGCACCTAACTAATGATAAAACTGAGAATAAGGGCGAAATTTTAAGGGTATATGAGTTTTCGCTTATGTCGTGCTCTTCACCCTTTGCTATTCACGCCCTTTTCCGTGTATTCCGTGGCAAAAATAGATTTTATATTTTGATGTTTTTATAGGTTATGACTTATCGCTTTACGCTTTCGTAATATCATAACGATAACCATCGCCATCGGGCACGAAAGCCAAACGATGGCTGATGCAGCTAGGCGCATCTTGCTGATGGTGAGAGACAAACAACAGTTGAGTACCACCTTCAGCTACCAGTAAATCAATCCAGCGCTTCACCCAATGGCGATTAAAGCTGTCTAAGCCTTGCAACGGCTCATCTAAAATTAACAGCGGCGGGTGCTTTACCATGGCGCGGGCAATTAATAACAAGCGCTGCTGGCCATAAGAGAGATGGCGAAACGGCTCATTAGCTAAATGGCTCATGCCGAGCAAGCTGAGCCATTGTTCGGCCAGTGCTAATTGAGTGCTGCCGGGCTGTTGATACACACCAATGGAGTCAAAAAAGCCGGATAAAATCACCGCCTTAGGGGTGGCCGTTACCCGATAATCTTGCTGCATACTGGTGCTGACATAACCAATGTGCTGCTTAATATCCCAGATGCTTTCGCCACTGCCGCGTCGACGGCCAAATAGGGTCAGATCGTTGCTGTAACCTTGGGGATGGTCACCGGTCACTAGGCTCAGCAGCGTGGACTTACCTGCACCATTAGGGCCGATTACCTGCCAATGCTGCCCGGGGTCTACCTGCCAATTAAGACCCGCCAGCACTTGCTTATCGCCATAGCTGATTAACATATTGCGCATCTGGATCCGCGGCGTGTCTGCATCTAGCTGGCGGCGCACCGCAGCGGGGTCTGCCGGTGGCAAGGCTTGCTGGGTCCCCTCAAGGCTTGCCAAATGGCGTAATTGGCTGAGCGCTAAGGAGGCACTCACTTCAGTACGTGGGCCCGTGACACTAAGATCGCACTCGGTGAGAATACCGAGCTGATCGCTAAAGTCCGGCAACTCTTCTAGGCGGTTTACAATCAGCACCAAGGTCTGGCCTGCGCTGACTAACTCTTGCAACAAGCTCATTAAACCAGCGTGGGCGTCCACGTCTAAGCCGTCGAAGGGTTCATCTAAAATCAGCAACTCTGGGTTTTGCAACAAAGCACGACACAACAGTACTTTGCGGGTTTCACCGGTTGAGAGCAGTCGAAAGCTGCGATCTAACAAGTCGCGAATACCAAAGCGTGCGGCAAGGGTACTTAATTGGTCGGCATTACCGCCCTGCTCTTGCATAATTTCTCGTGCCGAGCGGCCGGGATCTTGATAATTCAGTGTGTCGCTTTCATCTTGCTCGCGCTCTCTGTCCGCCAAGGCCTGTAACTGTTCAAACGACACCCACTCTATGCTGTTAAAGCTATTATTCAGCGTACCACTGAGCAAGGTGAGCTCACCGGCCAAGGCGCGTGCCAAGGAGGTTTTACCGCTGCCATTGGCGCCTACAAAACTCCAACACTGGCCCGCCCGCACCTCGAGCTGAGGAATAGTCAATTGATGCTGGTCACTAATAGCGAACTCGGCACTATTGATAGAAATAGCGGCATTAGAAATAGCAGTCATAGAAGGCAAACGTCCTTTTTCGGTCAGTTTAAAGAAAAATCCTATCATCAACATCTCTAGCCTGTGATGCAAGTCACACCGTAAAGAAAGTGATAAACGGCTAACTGTGAGCTAAGGCGCAACTGGCGACGGCGGAACAGGCTAACGTAGAGGTGTTATCTTTATTATTGAGGGACGCCCTATGCGCTATGAGACTTCATCATTACACGAACTTAATTTGTTGCTGAAATTTGACTTAAACACCACACAACAAGGTATTAAGGTGCATAAGGATGCAGAGCCGACATTAGTGGCTGCCGCGAAATCTTTATATGACAAAGGCCTAATTACCTTAGATGACGGCGGCTATTTAACCGATTTAGGCCGTGATGCATGCTTGCATGCTCAGTCTTTGTTGACGCTGCTGCGTGCGCCAGCCATCGCGTGATGCGTGATGCGTGATGCGTGATGCGTGATGCGTGATGCGTGATGCGTGAAAGAATAACGAATACAAAATGCCGACAACGAATTGCCGGCATTTTTATTTTTAATAATGAGCAAATATACTCATTAAGCGCTAATTAACGCTTCAGATCAGCCGAGTGCTGGCTCAGGTACTTAGCAACACCTTCGGTAGATGCTTCCATACCTTGCTTGCCTTTTTCCCACTGTGCAGGGCACACTTCGCCGTGCTCTTCGTGGAACTGCAGCGCGTCAACCATGCGCAGCATTTCGTCGATGTTACGACCCAGTGGCAGATCGTTCACTACTTGGTGACGAACCTGGCCATTGTTGTCGATCAAGAAAGAACCACGGAAAGCCACGCCGGCTTCTGGGTGCTCAACGTCGTAAGCTTTACAGATTTCGTGCTTAATGTCGGCAACCAGTGGGTATTTAACCTGGCCAATACCGCCGTCTTCAACGCTGGTGTTACGCCATGCGTTGTGGCTGAACTGAGAATCAATGGACACGCCGATCACTTCAACACCGCGCTTTTGGAACTCTTCAAAACGATCGTCAAAGGCGATCAGTTCTGAAGGGCACACAAAGGTAAAGTCCAGCGGGTAGAAAAACAATACGGCCGCTTTGCCTTTAGTGAATTCTTTCAGGTTGAAGTTTTCAACGATTTCGCCATTGCCCAGTACAGCTGCAGCGGTAAAGTCAGGGGCCTGACGGCCTACCAATACGCTCATGTCTATCTCCTTGGTGAGTACATATACTTATGGATTTGCCGCAATAGAGTTGCCACAAACCTCGTCGTTCAACTAGTTAATATATGGGCGCCACACCCAAAACCCAAGGGCAGAGGCGACGAGAAGTCACGACAAGTGTTTGTTTGCACAATATATCAGCAATTTACCCATCCACAGCGGCACGCCAAGCGATGCGTCTCGCTATACCTGCACATTAGGAAGCATCTCTGACAAAGTGCGTGTTGAGATTTGGTTAGCCTTATTGGGACATAAATACGAACAAATTAGACGGTTAACGGGGCTATTAAACAGGCTCTCAGCGAATTTAAGCAATAAATGCGTAAAAAGCTCGACATTCAGTGCTAAATTCGCAAACTAGCTCCCTAAATCTCTTTTTAATTACAAAACCCTAAGGATAAACAATGAATCCTGTTGTTATCGCCGTTAGCTTGATGCTGGTCCTCAGCTTGCTGCGCATCAACGTGGTAATCGCCATTACCTTAAGTGCCATCGTCGGCGGCATGGTGGGCGGTTTATCACTCACAGAGTCCGCCAATATCTTTGCCGGTGGCTTAGGCGGGGGCGCGACTATCGCCCTGAGCTATGCCATGTTGGGCGCTTTTGCCGTGGCCATTGCGCGCTCCGGCATTACCGACTTACTGGCCTTTAAAATTATTAAAGCGCTCGGTCAAAATGCCAGTGCGGGCCGCATGCTGTGGATCAAAGCCTTGCTATTAGTGACCATACTCTTGGTCGCGGTTTCCTCGCAAAACTTGGTGCCGGTGCATATCGCCTTTATTCCGATTTTGATCCCGCCGCTGTTGCATGTAATGGCGAAGCTCAAGCTTGACCGCCGCGCCGTAGCCTGTGTGCTGACCTTTGGTTTAACCGCCACTTACATGATGTTACCGGTAGGTTTTGGCGGTATTTTTCTGCACACCGTATTGTTAGCCAACATGCTAGAAAATGGCGTAGAAGTGACAAAATCTATGCTACCAATTGCCATGGGCATTCCGGTGTTTGGCATGTTTTTAGGCCTGTTAGTGGCCTTGTTTTTTACCTACCGCAAACCACGCCACTACGACGAAAGCAAAATTGTTGCCGTAGAGCCGGAGCATATCCAAATTCACGTGCCGCACTTATTTGTGGCCGCCATTGCCATCTTAAGTGCCCTGAGCCTACAGCTTTATAGTAACTCCATTATCTTAGGTGCCATGGTTGGCTTTGTGATTTTCACCCTAGGCGGCGTCGTTAAATACAAAGAAAGCCAAGATGCCTTCACCCAAGGCGTGAAGATGATGTCCTTGATCGGCTTTATTATGATTGCCGCCGCCGGTTTTGCCGCCGTGATTAAAGCCACCGATGGCATTGGTAGCTTGGTGCAAGCCGTGGAAATGAGTATGGGCGACAATAAGCCGTTGGCCGCCTTTATGATGTTGATCGTAGGCTTGCTGATCACCATGGGCATTGGCTCTTCGTTCTCGACCATTCCCATTATTGCGCCTATTTATGCGCCTTTGTGTCTAGCGCTGGGCTTTTCGCCCTTGGCAGCATTGGCCATTATTGGTACCGCAGGGGCGCTGGGTGATGCGGGCTCTCCAGCCTCTGACTCCACCCTCGGCCCCACCTCAGGCTTAAACGCCGATGGCCAACACGACCATATTTGGGATTCAGTCGTACCGACCTTTATTCATTACAACATTCCCTTAATTGCCTTTGGTTGGTTTGCAGCCATGGTGCTTTAACTGCTAGCTGTACGCCTTACGTTTTACGCTATCCGTTAAACATAAAATATAAAATATAAAAAGCCGTCAACCCACATGGGGCTGGCGGCTTTTTTATCAATACCGCTTGGAACAAACCCTGCTCAGCTCAAAAAATTGCACTATCTATTTGCGGCTTTTAGCCGAGAAAGGCACACTGCGGGCTCAACGTTAGAGTTGTTAAGTCATGGATGGCGGTTAAGGGCAATACAGGGTTTATCCTTATTTGCCAAAGCGCCGCTTAATAACCCCTGCAAGTGCCTTAACCACTCCGGCCCTTGTGTTAGCCAAGTTATGCAGCACAAGAATAGCTCCCTATTTTAATGGTTCAGTTCAGAGGAATTCAACATGGCAATGGTTAGTGTCGCCGCCACCCAGATGGCTTGTAGCTGGGATCAAGATGACAATATCGCGCGTGCCGAACAGTTAGTTCGCGACGCCGCCGCTCAAGGCGCACAGATTATCCTTATTCAAGAGCTGTTTGCCGCACCCTACTTTTGTATCGACCAAAGCCCAGAGCATTTTTCGCTGGCCCAAGAAGTGGATAACAGCCCACTGATCCGCCATTTTCAAGCGCTGGCTAAAGAGCTGGCCGTGGTGTTGCCATTGAGCTTTTTTGAGCGCGCCGGTACCGCTTTTTATAACTCACTGGTGGTGATCGATGCCGATGGCAGCCAGCTTGAGCTTTATCGTAAAACCCATATTCCGAATGGCCCTGGCTATCAAGAAAAGCAGTTTTTCACGCCCGGCGACACCGGATTTAAAGTTTGGCAAACCCGTTATGCCAAAATTGGCGTGGCCATTTGTTGGGATCAGTGGTTTCCTGAAACTGCACGCAGCATGGCGTTAATGGGTGCAGAGTTAATGTTCTTCCCCACCGCCATTGGCACCGAGCCCCAAGATGCCAGTATCGACAGCCAGCCGCATTGGACGCGTACTCAACAAGGCCACGCCGCCGCCAATCTGGTGCCAGTAATTGCGTCCAACCGCATTGGCACCGAGCACAGTAAGTTTATCGAGGGCCTTGAAACCACCTTTTACGGCTCCTCCTTTATTACCGACGAACTAGGCGCCTTGGTGCAACAAGCCGATAAAACCACTAGCAGCGTTATCGTCCACAGCTTCGACTTAGAGCAGATTGCCAATACCCGCGCCAGTTGGGGATTGTTCCGCGACCGTCGCCCTGCTATGTATCAGACCTTACAGACCTCAGACGGCAAACGCGAAGGTGGCCGATAATGGCTAACTTTTACATGCCCGGCGAATGGGCAGCACAAGAGGCGGTGTGGATGATTTGGCCCCATAGACCCGATAACTGGCGTGAGCAAGCCGCACCCGCACAGGCCACCTTTGCCAAATTGGCTGAGGCCATCGCGGTCGCGACACCTGTGTATATGGCCGTGCCTAAGCAAGACATGCCCAAGGCTAAGGCGATAATGCCCGCACACGTCAAACTCGTGGCCATCGACAGTGATGATGCTTGGGCTCGGGATACAGGCCCCACCGTGGTGCTGAATAACCAAGGCGAGCGTGCTGGCATTAGCTGGGTGTTTAACGCTTGGGGTGGCGAGCAAGAAGGCCTGTATGAGTCATGGGACCAAGACCAACTCATGGCCGGTGCCATGCTGCGTGAGCTTGGCATCACCCAGCAAGATAACACCTTGATCTTAGAAGGCGGCTCGATTCATGTGGACGGTGAAGGCACCCTGCTCACCACGGCTGAGTGCTTACTCAATCAAAACCGTAATCCGAATTTAAGCCAAGCCGATATAGAGCAAGTATTGGCTGAGTCTTTGGGCGTGACCCATTTTATCTGGCTGCCATTAGGAGTGCATCTGGATGAAACCGACGGTCACATCGATAATATGGCCTGTTTTGCCCGCCCGGGTGAAGTGATACTGCACTGGACGGATGACGCCGCAGACCCGCAATACGCACGCTCACAAGCCGCGTATAAAGTGCTGAGTGAAGCTCGAGATGCCCAAGGCCGTGCGCTTAAAATCTGGAAGCTCCCCCAGCCTGGCCCCTTGTACATCACAGAGCAAGAAGCCGCCGGTGTGCAAACTGGATCCGCCATACCTAGGGTGGCCGGTGAGCGCATGGCCGGCTCTTACGTGAATTTTTTAATCACCAATCAGCGTTTAATCTTTCCGTTGCTCGACCCTAACACCGACGGTGAAGCCCAAACTATCTTGGAGGCCATCTTCCCCGAACTTGAAGTAGTGGGCATAGCGGCGCGCGAAATTTTACTCGGCGGCGGTAATATCCACTGCATTACCCAGCAGATCCCTAAAAGTACACCGAGCGCCTAGCACCAAGCTAAAGACAGGCACCGCTTTATCGGTGCCCTGTTATAGATAAATAGCTTGTAGTGTGGCCCTGTTTTATTTAAAGAGTATTCGCCACTGTCTTGCTCGTGGTTTAAACACATCCAGCTACGCTGGTCGACAGAAACAAAAAACCCGAGTCTGTGTTACAGACTCGGGTTTTTATTTTTCTTGGCGCTCGGCGCTGTTGGCTACTTAGGCCTTACACTGCCATTGAGGCCGGTAAGACGCTGCAATGCCGGCAGTTGCTGGTCTAAGCTTGCCTTACTCGCCGGGCCCACCCAAACGCGGTTTAGCTCGCCTTCGCGGGGGGTGCTGGGCGTAGTTTGTGCGTTGTAACCTGCTGCTCTTAGCTTTTGCACTAAGGCATTCACGTTTGCCGCATTACGAAACGCACCCAGTTGCACCACAAATTGACCTTGTGGAGCGGCAGCTTGAGGCGCCGCTTGTTGAGTTTGTGGCTGTGGCGTCACGACTCTGGGCTCAATTTGCTGTATTTGCCCTGCTACCAGCTTTGGCTGAGCTACTGGCTGCGGGGCAGGCTTAGTCACTGGCTGTGGCGCTGGCTGCGGGACAGGCGCAGGTTTAGGCTGCGGTGCCGGTGCCTGAATCACAGCTTGAGGTTGCGGTGCGGGTTTAGGCGCGACCGGCGGCGCTTCTTGCGTTTGCTCTATGGTCCACACTTCTGCGACCGGCTGAGCAGGCGCTGCTGATTGTGAAACTGATTGCTGTGCAGACGCTTGCTGGGCCGCCAGTTGCTCCGCTGCCGCCGCCACTTGTTGCGCCGCTTCCGCCGCTCTACCGGCCGCTTCTGTACCTGGGCGCGGCGGTGGAGTGATAGCCTGCAAAGGCGCGTCGAGCTGCGGGCGCAGCGGTATGGTTACCGCTTCGTCAGGCTCGAGCTGCTTTTTACCGCTCAATAAGTCCGGTAAAAAAATCACCCCGATGGCCACTATGATCACGGTACCAATTAATCGCTGCTGAAACTGTGTGGCCAAAGCCCGCTCCTTCACTAAACGCCGCTACCGGCATAATTTATGGCTAATTTGCCACTGGTTTTTTACTAACTGATTTATTTTCTAACTAATGGCTTGCTGACGCTTTCATTACCACTCTTTGCTCGCCAAGATGTCGGCAACCGTAAAGAAAGAGCCGAACGCAACAATCACATCTTGCTCCTCGGCATCGATTTCTGCCGCCGCCAGAGCTTCAGCCACAGAGTCAAAACAGGCACCGGCTTGCCACTGCGCTAAGTCAGCCGCACTGGCGCCGCGTGGCCCCCCTAAACTGGCTAAATACCAGCCATCAAGTTGGTCCGCTAACGGCGCTAAGCTGTGCTCAATATCTTTATCTTTGAGCATGCCTACCACGCCTAATAAACGCCCAGACTTTCTAATGCGACTGAGTTGGCTAGCCAGATACTCAGCAGACTCAGGGTTGTGGGCCACGTCCACCCACAACTGCGCGCTAATTTGCTGTAAACGCCCAGTTAAATTGGCCTGCATCAAGCCGCTACGAATAGCCTGCTCGCTCAGTGCAAACGGCGACAAGGCCAGTGCCGCAAGGGCGGTGGCTGCATTCATCACCGGTAGCGCAGGTGTGGGTAAATCATCCAATGCCAAGCCTAAGCCATGAAACGACCAGGTCGCGCGCCCAGCTTGCCCCTGTTGCTCTGCTAATGACCAAGTGTAGTCACGCCCCGTGCAAAACAGCGGCGTATCTAGGCTGGCCGCATGGGCCAACAACGAGGCCGGTGGGTTAGCATCGCCGCACACTGCCGGTTTCGCGCGTCGAAAAATGCCGGCTTTTTCAAAACCAACACTCTCGCGGTCATCGCCTAACCAGTCTGTGTGATCCAAAGAAATAGTGGTGACCACGGCTTGGTCAGATGCCACCACATTGGTGGCATCTAACCGTCCGCCTAAGCCGACCTCTAATAACACCACTTTGGGGGCAGCGGCGCGAAATAGCCACAGGGCCGCCAGTGTCGTGAACTCAAAATATGTGAGTGCCGTTTCACGACCCTCATCATCAAAGCGTGCTGCTTCTACCGCTGCAAAAGCGGCACAGAAGTCCGCCGCTGCAGGGCTGTCGCCGTTAATGCGTACCCGTTCACGATAATCGACCAAGTGAGGCGAGGAATACACGCCCACACTCACGCCACCCGCACGCAGCATGGACTCCAGCAAGGCACAAGTAGTGCCTTTGCCATTGGTGCCGCCTACGGTTATCACATGGCTTGGCAAACTGAGCAAGTTTAAGCGCTCAGCCAGCAAAGTCATGCGCGCTAAGCCCAGCTCAATATGAGCCATGTTGAGCCCTTCCAGCACCACTAACCAATCCGCTAAGGTGCGCTGCTGCTCAAGTTTAGATACAGGCTCAACCAGGCGGCTCATTAGGCTTTTACCGCCTCATGATCTAAAGGCTTGCTTTCCGCCGCCTCAAGATTCATCAGTTTGCCCACTAAACCGGCTACGGTATCGCGCATTTCACGACGATCCACAATCATGTCGATAGCACCGTGCTCCAGCAAGAACTCGCTGCGCTGGAAGCCTTCAGGTAATTTTTCACGCACGGTTTGCTCAATTACTCGCGGGCCAGCAAAACCAATTAACGCTTTAGGCTCGCCAATATTAATGTCGCCTAACATGGCTAAACTGGCAGACACGCCGCCCATGGTCGGGTCGGTTAATACGGAAATAAACGGCAAACCTGCTGCTGATAAACGATTTAAGGCAGCACTGGTTTTGGCCATTTGCATCAAGGAGAACAAAGCTTCTTGCATGCGTGCGCCGCCAGATGAAGAGAAGCACACCAAGGCGCGGCGATCTTCAATACAGGCATTCACCGCTTCAATAAAGCGTGCACCCACCACCGATGCCATTGAACCACCCATAAAGGAGAATTCAAATGCACACACGGCAACAGGCAGCCCTTTTAAGGTACCTGTCATGGCAACCAAGGCGTCTTTTTCATTGCTGGCTTTTTGGGCCGCAGTAATACGGTCTTTATAGCGCTTAGAGTCTTTAAACTTCAAGATATCTTGTGGCTCAAGCTCGGCACCCAGTTCGACACGGTTATCTACATCGAGGAATTTATCCAAGCGTAAACGCGCGCCAATGCGCATGTGATGATCACACTTAGGGCACACTTCTAATTGACGTTCGAGCTCAGCGCGATACAAGACTTGCTCACAGCTACCACATTTGCTCCACACCCCTTCTGGGACGCTCTGACGACGAATACCAATGTTTTTATTCTTAGGAAGAATTTTGTCTAGCCAGCTCATGGAAATCCTTAGCTTGATTGCATCATTAATCTATAGGCTGTTGGCTTACGGTTGCCGGTATTTTTCATTCCCCGCAACTGCCCACCATCTGATGGCGGGCATTAAACCATATATCAGCCTTTAGGTTGATAAAAAGGTGAGTAAAAAAATTCACTTCGAAGACGGTTAGAGGCGCTGTTTAGTTTTCTAAACGACTCAGCTTGATTTTCTATACAGCTCAGCTTAGCTCTCTATACCGCTCAATTCTTTGTTCGGGTGTCGCTGTATCCTTTGGCCTGAGTTTGCTTGGCTTGCTACTTAAGCCTGCGCCTTAGCGTAAAGACTCTGGCAGCCATAAGGGGCCTGCTGCAGGCTGAGGCACCTCAAAGGTGTCAGGATAATCCACGGCAACCATATATAAACCGCCGGCTTTAGCCGTGTGCCCCGCTAATCTACGGTCGCGCACTGCTAATACTTCGGCTACCCACGACTCGTCTGCATCACCTAAGCCCACCTTAATTAAGGTGCCGGCAATATTACGTACCATATGGTGCACAAAGGCATTAGCTTTAACGTCTAACACCACGTAATGGCCATAACGCTGCACGTTTAAATGCAAAATGGTGCGCTGCGGACTGTGCGATTGGCATTGCAGAGCACGAAACGAGGTAAAGTCGTGTTCACCCACTAAGCACTGACCCGCGGCGTGCATTTTGTCCGCATCTAACTCACCCACATAATGGCTAACGCCACTGTGCAAAATGGCGGGCCGCATATTGTGATTATAAATAATGTAGCGATAACGGCGCGCGGTGGCACTGAAACGCGCATGAAAATCATCCGGCATGGGCTTGGCCCAGCGCACGGCAATATCTTTGGGCAAATTGGCATTCATACCCAAGGTCCAAGCACTGGCTTGGCGGTCTGCATGAGTATCAAAATGCACCACTTGGCCCAGGCCATGCACGCCGGTATCGGTGCGGCCTGCACACTGTACCAACACGGGATGATTAGCAACTTTAGATAGGGCTTTTTCTACCTCAGCTTGCACACTGGTCACGTCTCGTTGTCGTTGCCAGCCAAAATACTGACTACCGTCATACTCGATGCCAAGGGCAATGCGCATAAATTAGTTCCAAGGGGATTAAAGGGGGCGATTATACTCGTTAATCTACAAAATTGAATAACCGACCCCATAAATGGGGTCGGTAAGCATCAACCGCGTTTATCGAGCCGCTGTAATAGCTTTTTAGCATCACGCTGTTGCTCAGAATTGCCGCGCTCAAGTGCTTCATTAAGCAGGTCGCGGGCGCTGTCGATATCGTCAATTTCCAGATAAGCGCGGGCCAAGTCGAGTTGGCCGCTCATGCCACCTTCATCAATATCAATGTCTACGCCCTGCCCTTGGCCAATCACGCTGGCATAGTCGTCTAGCTCCAGATCTAATTTACGCTCACGTGCGGGATCTGGGCCTTCGCCTAGCTCCGCATCGGCCATCAGCTCGTCGACAGACACATAAGCTTCAGGATCCGGCGCTGACTCAAGCTCAGACTCCATGTCGGCGATGGATTCAGCGGGCCAGTCGTCAACCAAACGTGCTGGCGGCTCATCTTGCTCAATGGGCGCTTGCTCCGCGACGTCTGCCGTTACTGGGGCTGTTTCGGCGGGCGTGGACGGATTAAATAAATCGTCCAGCTCTTCATTACTGAGCGAGTCAGTGGTGGTCGTTAAGGGTATTTCGTCTTCAAAGAGCTGATCTTCAAACAAGGCATCTTCGAATAACGAGTCTTCATCCAGCTCAGGCTCAAGTTCGGGCTCTGGAGTTGGCTCTGGCTCAGGCGTGAGTTCAGGTTCAACAACCGGCTGTGGTGCCTCAACCTCTACTTGCCGTTCGGCCTCAGCTTCTTCTAATTGTTGCTGTTCTTCTAAGAAGCGCGCAAATGCATCTTCATCTATGTCTTGTTCCGCAATGGGCTCTGGGCTGGCAAAGGCATCGGCTTCCTCGTCGAGCGTGTCATCAGCCGTGGCAAATAAGTCGTCAAACTCATCGCGCTCATCGTCCATCATCATGCTGTTTTCGGTTAATGCTTGTTCTTGGGCGGCCAGATCACGGCGCTCACGATTGCGCCACCACAAGGTAAACAAGGCCAGCAATAATAAGGCGGGTAAAATAAGGATCAGTGCCAAGTTAATGGGGTTATTCAGTAACTCTTGTAACCAACCCTCAGGCTCAGCCTCTGGGGCCACGTCTTGGCTGGGCTGCTGATCGGTATTGGCTTTTAGCGCCGCCACTTCGGCGCTTAATTGCGCCAAATGTTGGCGTAACGCCTGATTATTGTCAGCTAAACTGGCTAACTGCTCATTAGACATGGACACCTGCTCACGCAGCTCGTCCATCAATTGCAGCTGCAGACGATTCAGCGCCGCATCTTCTGCTTGTTCAGGTGTGGCCGGGTCGTTGTTTGCAGCGATACTCGGTGCCGCTTTGGGTTCTGCTAAGCCATTGGTCGCCGCTTTAGGCTCAGTTAAGCCATTAGCAGTCGGTGTGGGCTCCGCCACCGGCGGCCGCGCGGCCGTGGGAGCCGCCGTGTTAGTACTGGCTATCGGTTGCGTTGCTGGCTGAACTGTCGGTTTAGGTGCTGGTTTAGGCGGCACAGAGCTAACTTGCGCCACGGCAACTTGAGGTCTGGCTGGGGCTGTCGCTCCTTGGACCACACGGCGATTGCCTTGGCGCGTTAAACGGCCAAATTCTGTTTGTGCTTCGCCGGCCGAGCGCTGGCGCGCTTGACTTGCAGTAGGCAGCCGCAATTGCACGCCGCGCTGTAAGTTATTGATATTACCACGCACAAAGGCGCGCGGATTAAGGTGATACAAAGCCACCATGGTTTGCTGCACCGTCACCGGTGGGCGCGTGTATTTTTCGGCTATGGTCCACAGCGTGTCTGTACTGCGCACCGGCCCATATTGGCCCAGGGCAGTGGCAGCTGGAGCGGCTGCACCAATTTGTTGAATAGGGCGAGTTTGCTGAGCCGGACTGGCTTGTGGCACGGCAGCTGGACGATCAGGCTCACGGGTTGGTGCGCTATCTGCAGACTCAGGCCCGCGCAGTTCAATATAGAAGTCGCCTTGGGCCAACACGGCGCTACTGGCTACCCAAACCGCCAAGCCAACACCAAGATAGGGTTTCAGTCGTTTTATCACGTTTATTATGTCCTTTGTCCTGACGCTGTGCCCGCATCTTTAAGGGTCATCATGGCCGACGTATAGTAACGAGTATAGAAAAACAGTGCCAAGAGGAACAAAGCCTCAGTCATTACCTGCTTGAATGCTCAAGCTTACGCTATCCGCTCTCATTTTTTATACTTTAGAAGCGTTTATACTTTAAAACCTAGTGCCTGTGCCTGTGCCGGGTCAGCCGTTATTGTATCTAAGACTAATTGTAATGAGGCCAACTCACGGCGCTCTGGGTACTGCTTACGCAAGCGGTCAAAAAAACCGGGCTGACCGAGGGCGGCGCGAAATGCCGCGTCATCTAAATTTATGTCATATACCAGCCCCACTAAACGCGCCAGCAAAGGCTGATCCAAGCAGGCTGCTAGCTCAACGCGTGTAAACGCGGGTGCCGGCAGTAATTGCGCCAATGAATGTGCCGGCGTTAACTGTTCAAGTTCAGCCAAAGCCTGATATAACGCAAAAGTACCCCGCGCTTTGCCCTCTAAGCTGTAACCGGCGATATGTGGCGTAGCCAACAACACATGAGGCACTAAAGGCACCAGTACGTTTGGCTCATCTTCCCACACATCGATCACCAGCGTTAATGGCGTATTACTGAGCTGGCGAGCTAATAGCGCCGCATTGTCCCACACTTCACCGCGACAGGCGTTAATCAGCACTTGCTCACTCTTAAGCTCGGCAATCTCAGCTTTTCCTAACAGATGCCAGGTGGGATGCGCACCACCACGGGTGATCGGCACATGGAAACTGACGATATCGGCGGTGAGTGCTTGCTTCAAATCGACAAAATCTGTCGGACTGCTTTGGGGACAGCTCAACGCTTTAAACGGGTCGCACTGGAGCACTTTCATGCCCAGCGCCCGCGCCCGCTGCACCACTTGCGAGCCGGTATTGCCCACGCCCACCACCGCCAACGTTTTATGTTTAAGCTGCCAGTTTTTATGCACCGCCACTTTGAGTAAGGCGGCCAGCACATAATCGCCCACCGCCACCTTGTTACAGCCCGGCGCACTGGCAAAGGCAATGCCGCGCTCCGTCAAAAACTCAGTGTCTATATGGTCGCAGCCGATGGTGGCGGTGCCCACAAAGCGCAGTCGATTCGCCTTGGCCAGCAGCGCTTTATTTACCTGCGTAATGGAGCGCACTAACAAGACGTCCACATCGATTAACTGTTCAGGGCTCACGTCTCGACCTGGGCAGGTAGTAATGTCTGCCCAATCACCAAACAACTCTTGCACATAAGGCATATTCTCATCGGCAAGCAATTTCATAGACGTCCTCTTGAATGGCTGGGCATTTTCTCGGTATTTTAGCCGTTAATGGAATAAGTTTCAGCTATCATTGCCCCGCGGTTTTGTTAATATCGCTACACCTTGTTAATATTTTTCGTAGTAATCACTTTATGAATCCCCGCTTATTACTTTTGGTACCACTGCTATTAATCTTGCCAGTGGCTATTGCCAGTCTCGGTTATCAATGGCACTGGAATTGGTTTCCGTTACTCGACTTAGATAATGCGCCGGCTTTTTCAGCTTATCTGATGACCTTATCCCTCGATAAAATTGGCATTGCGATTATCTTGTGCACCTTAAGCGCGGTGGCGTTATACGGCTGGCGCCCCAGAACTGGGCAATATCTGGTGTTCTTCTTTTGCTTAATGGCCGCCCTCGGCAGTGCTTTTATCACTAAATCGGTGGCTAAGCAGTACTTTAAAGAGCCACGACCATATGTGATTTGGTTAGCCGAAGAAGGACGTTTGACCGACAGCAAGAGTTTTTATGCCCAGTTACCTTTAACGCGTGAACAGTGGCTGTCCGACAGTTTGAGTGACTTTTCAGAACAAGAAGTGCCTAACTGGCTGAAATTACACTGGCAAGATGAAGTTAGTTACTCCTTCCCCTCTGGTCATTCTATAGCTGCCATGACCATTGCCAGCTTTTATTGCCTGCTCTTCGCCTATCGCCGCCGCTCTCGGTGGTTAATTGCCGGCTTAAGCCTGTGGGCGGTGGGTGTATGCTATTCGCGCTTGCTGTTAGGTTTGCATTGGCCCATCGATATTTTGGCCAGCAGCCTGTTAGGCACATTATTTGGCATGTCGGGCGCCTATGCGTTTATCTATTGGGACAAGCGGGAACTGACGGCGGTATGGCATAAGTAAGAAAAAGCCCGGTGAAGAGCGAAGGGTAAAGTGCGAAGAGGACGACAGAGCACCAAACCCTAAACCTATTTTTGCCACGGAATACACGGAAGTAGAGCGACAAGATAAGAGTGAAAAATCACATCTTTTTTGGAAGCCCTCAACCATCAGCTAAGTTGATTGCTCTCACGAGTTTTTTCAGTGAATGCGGTGTATTCCGTGGCGAAGAAATCTTTAGTCTTTAAGATCTCTTCTCGGAGTTATGTTTACCCCTTAACCATTTACTTTTCACCCTTCACAATTAATTACTGACCAAAATAACGCACAAAGGGGGTAGTTTCGCGCTCGGGCACATTACGCACCGCCACTTGCGGCGTGCCCAGATATAAGAAGCCGACAATTTGGTCTTGCTCGCTCAACCCCAGCGCCGTATGTACGCCGCGATCAAACGCAAACCAGCCCGTGCGCCACACACCATTAAAGCCCGTAGCCTGGGCCGCCATTTGCATGGCCATCAGCGCACAGCCCGCCGACAAGTGTTGCTCTAACGCCGGCACCTTATCGTGGGGTTTCACTTTAGCCACTACTGTAATCACCATGGGTGCACGCATTGGCGCTTTGCGGGCTTTGTCGATGGTGTCTGCATCTTCGCCTTTAGCTTGAGTGGCGGCGGCTAAAATATCGCCCAACAAAGCACGTTGTTCGCCTTCAAATACGATAAATTCCCAGGGGGTTAAGCCCGCATGATCCGGCGCGCGCAGGCCCGCCTTAAAAATGTTTTCTAACTGCTCACCTGCCGGCGCGGGTGCATTCAAGCGCGGATTAGAGTGGCGGTTTAATAGCAGTTGCAAAGCATCCATGTGTTACACCTTTTGAAATTTAAGCAAAATTGTTGAAGGCAATACCATAACAGCGTCGAGCACGAGCGCCAAACCCTTCAAGACTAAAGACTTCTCTGCCACGGAATACACGGAAAATAGTGATAAGAACGCAAAGCTTAACTGGGCAAAACCGAATCATCAAAAACCTATTCATTTTCGTGCTTTGCGTCCGTGTATTCCGTGGCAAAATAGATTTGGCTCTATATTGGTTAGATCTATATGACAAGTGCCAACTCCATGCCTTGGCGAATGGCGCGTTTGGCATCCAGCTCTAGGGCCACGTTGGCGCCGCCTATGATGTGCACTTTTTTGCCCAGCGCCTCAAGCGGACCTAATAACTCACGATTAGACTGCTGACCGGCGCAAATAATCACATTATCTACCGCTAAACACAGTGCTTGGCCATCGCGCTCTATATGTAAGCCCGCATCGTCGATGCGCAGGTATTTAACGCCCGCCCACACATGCACGCCATGATGGCGCAAGCTGGCTCTGTGGATCCAGCCGGTGGTTTTGCCTAAGCCCTTGCCCGGTTTATCTGCCTTGCGTTGTAATAACCAGACCTCACGATTGGGGGTAACAGCGTGCGGCGCCATTAAGCCACCTGCATTACGATAGTTGGTATCTATGCCCCACTCGGCCAGCCATTGCGGCAAGGCTTGTGATTGCTCTTGCTTTTGCTCGTATTCTGGCTTGGCCACTAAAAACTCCGCCACATCAAAGCCAATGCCGCCGGCGCCAATAATGGCCACCTTTTCACCTAAAATCTTTTTTCCTACCACATGTTGCCCTACGGCCAAGTCGCCCATTGCTGCTCGGTTGGCCAACACATCCAAATAGCTCAATACTTTAGGGTGCTCTATACCTTCAATATTGGGCGTGCGCGGCACTATGCCGGCGGCCAAGATCACTTCATCAAAGTCGGTTAAATCTTTCGCCTCTGCCGCGCAATTTAGCCGCAACTCCACGCCCGCCTGCGCTAGGCGATGGCGAAAATAGCGCAGCGTTTCGGCAAATTCTTCTTTACCGGGAATTTGTTTGGCGTAATTAAACTGACCGCCAATCTCAGTCGACCGCTCAAACAAGGTAACACTGTGGCCACGCTCGGCGGCTTGGCAAGCAAAACTTAAACCCGCCATGCCCGCCCCCACTACCGCTAAGCGTTTAACCTGTATAGTAGGTGTAACGATAAGCTCAGTTTCATAACAGGCTCTGGGGTTCACTAAACAAGTGGCGCGTTTTTGGGCAAACACATGGTCTAAGCAGGCCTGATTACAGGCAATACAGGTATTAATGAGCTGGCTTTGGTTTGCGGCAGCTTTGTTAACAAACTCGGCATCCGCCAAAAAAGGCCGCGCCATACACACTAAATCTGCTTGGCCAGAGGCCAAAATATGCTCGGCCACCTCTGGCGTATTAATGCGGTTCGTGGCCACCACAGGTACACTCAACGATTGCTTCACCCGCTCGGTCACCCAGCTAAAGGCGCCGCGTGGCACGCTAGTAGCAATGGTGGGAATGCGCGCTTCATGCCAACCAATGCCGGTATTAATAATGGTCACGCCGGCTTTTTCTAGGGCTTGGCCCAGCATGATCACTTCATCCAACGTAGAGCCGTTTTCCACTAAATCCAGCATCGATAGACGAAAGATAATAATAAAGTGCTCGCCTACCTTAGCCCGCACTGCGCGCACTATCTCAAGGGCAAACCGTTGGCGACCTTCGCTGTCACCGCCCCAGTCATCAGGGCGCTGATTGGTTCGGTTACAAATAAATTGGTTAATCAGATAACCTTCCGAGCCCATGATCTCCACGCCATCGTAGCCGGCTTGTTGAGCCAATTTAGCAGTGTGAGCAAAGTCTTTAATGCAGCCGCGAATTTGGCGTTCACTCATGGCACTGGGCGCAAACGGGGTAATGGGAGAAGCGACGGCGCTGGGGGCCAGCGAAAACGGATGAAAGGCATAGCGTCCCGCATGCAAGATTTGCAGGGCAATTTTACCCCCCGCCTCATGTACCGCTTGCGTTAATAGGCGGTGGCGTTTCACTTGCCAGCTAAAACTAAGTTGGCTGGCTTTAGGGGCTAAGCGGCCACGAAAATTAGGCGCAATGCCGCCGGTAATAATGAGGCCTACGCCGCCTTGGGCCCGCTCCCGATAAAAGGCCGCCAGCTTTTTAAAACCACCTTTTTCTTCTTCAAGGCCGGTGTGCATGGAGCCCATGATCACGCGATTTTTTAGGCGAGTAAAACCTAATTCTAAAGGAGCTAATAAATGGGGATACTGACTCATGCGGCCTCCGCTGCTGGCACCGATTTGGCTGTTTGAGGCTAGTGCATAGCCGCGCGTCTTTCAAACATTTGTTTTAATTCTTCGACAACCGACACAATCGCGCATAATTCTTGCAGCCATTGACGATGATGGCTTTTACGGCGTGCGTTTGTGCATAGTATTGTGGCGCTGCAGCCGTCATAATGATTGAAATTAAATAACATTCCGTTTAGGGCATTATTATGTGGGCTAAAATTAAATGGCTGTTCCGAGCACTGGTCAAAGTGCTCAATGTGATCCGAGTACTGATCACCACTTTATTACTGTTAATCATCGTCAGCTTTGGCTTCATACTGTTTGGCTCCGATGAAAACACTCAGCCCTTACCCGATAAAGCCGCGCTCACACTTGCCTTATCCGGACCTCTGCTAGAGCAAGAAGCCCAAGCCTCCCCTAAACGCATGGCTGAAAAATGGCTGTCTGGCGATAATACCCCCCCGCCCATGACCTTAAGCCAAATTAAAACCGCGCTCGATATGGCCCGCACCGACGACCGCATTCAAGTACTGGTGCTGCAATTACAAAATATGACGGAGTCGAGCATTACTAAACTCGACGAAGTGGGTACGGCCATAGAGCAGTTTAAAACCTCGGGCAAAACCGTCTATGCCATTGGCGATTATTACTCTCAAGGTCAATATTATTTAGCCGCTCATGCGGATGAAATTTTACTTAATCCCGCCGGTGGTGTGTCTATTCAAGGCTTAGGTGTCTATCGCCTGCATTATAAGTCTGCCTTTGAGCGCTTTAATATTACTCCGCATGTATTTCGCGTTGGCACGTATAAGTCTTTTGTTGAGCCTTATATTCGTGATGATATGTCGGAAGAAAGCCGTGAAGATACCCAATTATGGCTCGGCCAGCTGTGGCAGCATTATCAAGACACTATCGCCAAGCTACGTAATATTCCTACCGATCACATTAGCCCCACTAAAGAGCAAATGCTGAGCCGCTTCGCCAAGGTGAACGGTGACCCAGCGCAATATGCGCTGGAGCAAGGCTTGGTAGACCGCTTAGCCACTCGCTCCGATATGTTGCAAACCGTGGCCGAGCAAGTAGGTTGGAATAGCCAAACCAATCAATATATGAGCCTAGATGTGGCGACGTATCTGGCGCGTACTCAAGCTGCGATTAAACCCACAGCGAATACCATTCCTGCGGTGGGTATTATCACCGCCAGCGGCGCCATTATGTCTGCGGATACGGCCACGCCTAATAGCATTAATGATGAGCATTTAACTCAGCTGATTAACGAAGCCCGGTTAGACGACCAAATTAAGGCCCTAGTGCTGCGCGTAGATAGCCCAGGCGGCAGCGCCTTTGCCGCTGAGCAAATTCGCAGCTCTCTGCTCAACTTTAAAGCAAGCGGTAAACCGCTGGTTATTTCTATGGGCAGTACCGCCGCATCTGGGGGCTATTGGATAGCCGCGGACGCCGACAAAATCTACGCCTCACCCACCACACTTACTGGCTCCATTGGCGTGTTTGGTTTATTTTTAACCTTTGAAGAAGCGCTGCAAAAAGTGGGCCTGAATACCGACGGTGTGGGCACTACCGATTTTGTGGGTGCTGGCATCACCACCGGCTTGCCGGATCATGTGAAAGACATGATTCAAATGAGCGTTGAGCATACTTATGGTCAGTTTGTCAGCATAGTGGCCAAGGGTCGGGATATGCAGCCTGCCCAAGTAGAGCGCGTTGCCCAAGGCCACGTATGGACCGGCCAAATGGCCTTAGAGCTCGGCTTAGTAGATGAATTGGGTAATATAGACGATGCGCTAGTGGGGGCCGCTTTACTGGCTAACTTAGGCGAGTTTGACGTTAAGCCTGTGAAGCTACCCATGTCTGCGAAAGATAAATTACTGGCGCAATTTATGGGTGACTCCACCGTTCTTAGCGATATTGCCATGGCCGCCCTGCCGCAAGCCCTGCGCCCCGCCGCCCTGCTTGTGCAACAAGAAGTCAGCAGCTTAGGGCAATTTAGCGATGTGCGCGGACAATATGTATTGTGCGTGCCCTGTCAGGGATTCTGAGCGTGAGGTGCGAGTCGTAATGGGTGAAGGGTTTAGGGTGAAGAGGACGAGATAAACCCTCACCCTAAACCTATTTTAGCTACGATTCTTTACTACGATAAGAAAGATAAAACAGAGATCACATTTGAAAAGGCCCAAGAGTAGCGTTTTTGCAACACATCCGGCATGGCCGGATTTCGCACTACACTCACTTTGTTGCACTGTTACCCATAAAGAGTCCTTTTCGCAGTTATCTCTATTTTTCCGTGGGTTCCGTGTTCTTCCGTGGCGAAATAGTCTTGAGGTAAACGTTAATGGCGAAAAAGAACATCTATATCGCCTACACCGGCGGTACTATTGGCATGCAACAATCCCCTAGAGGCTATGCGCCGGTGGCGGGTTTTATGGCCAAGCGCTTGGCTGCTATGCCCGAGTTTCATTATCAAGAAATGCCGGCCTTTCATGTGCATGAATACCAGCCACTGATGGACTCCGCCGACATGACTCCCGCCGATTGGCAGCACATTGCTGACGACATTCAAGCCAACTATCAAGATTACGACGGCTTCGTGGTGTTACATGGCACAGATACCATGGCCTTCACCGCCTCCGCGCTGTCTTTTATGCTCGAAGACTTGGATAAACCGGTGATCGTAACTGGCTCACAAATTCCGCTGGTTAAGCTAAGAACTGACGGTCGTCCAAATTTATTAAATGCACTCTATATAGCGGCACACTTTCCCATTAACGAAGTGGGATTATTTTTTAATAACCGTTTATACCGCGGCAATCGCGCCAGCAAAGAGCATGCAGACGGCTTTGAGGCTTTTGACTCCCCCAACTTCCCGCCCTTACTTAACGCCGGTATTAACATCAGCTTAGAGGCGGGGAAACTGGGCCAAGCCGGCGGAAAACCCCTGACAGTAAGCGCGATCACGCACCAACCCATTACCATGGTTACCTTGTATCCGGGCATTAGCCCGCAAGTGCTGGCCAACCAATTGCAGCCGCCGGTCAAAGCGCTGCTACTGTTGTCTTACGGCGTGGGCAATGCCCCACAAAATCCCGCCATGCTCAAGTTACTGTCTGAAGCCAGCGCGCGCGGCGTCATAATTGTTAACCTTACTCAGTGCCAACGCGGCAGCGTGAATATGCACGAGTATGCCCCTGGCCGAGCACTGGCAGCAGCGGGTGTGGTGTCCGGTTTTGATATGACCATAGAAGCCGCTTTAACCAAATTGCATTATTTGCTCAGTAAAAACCTTACCTCTGATGAAGTACGCAGCCTAATGGGTAAGAGCTTACGCGGGGAGTTAACGAGGTAAGGCAACCCCTGTTTGGCAACGGAAGAACACAGCCCCCGGAAAAATAGTGCGCAGATCTGAAAAGGATATTATGGGTAAAATCAGGATTAGAGAGCACAGTTAAGCCGTCATCCTGACGTACGTCAGGATCTCGCTGTTGAGTTTTGTAGGCGGAAAACTCTTGGCCTTCATTCACCAGTCACCAGTCACCAGTCACCAGTCACCATCATTTAATACGTACTATTCAACAGCTGCCAATGATTGAGCAGCTCGGCTATATTGGCCACCTTTAGCTTGCCCATGGCGGCGGCTCTGTGCACTTCTATGGTGCGCACCGCCACACACAACTGCTCGGCGATGGCTTTATTGGTGAGACCCTCGGCGACTAGGCTGACCACCTCTCGCTCGCGGGCCGAAAGCCGAGCAAAAAGCTGGCGAATATCCTCGTGGCGGCGTAATTGCTCCACCCGAGTTTTGGCTTGGGCAAAGGCCGCACTTAGACGTTTCACATCCACCGGTTTTTCTAAAAAATCTACCGCGCCCTGCTTCATGGCGGCCACCGCTTGCGGCACATCGCCGTGACCGGTCAGCAAAATCACGCTCACTAAGCTATTGCGCGCCATCAGCTCAGCTTGCACCTGTAAGCCGTCGAGTTTGGGCATGGCTAAGTCCAGCAATAAAATGGCAGGCACTTGAGTATCCACTTCGGCCAAGAATTGCTCGGGATCCTGCCAACCCAGGCTTGAATAACCCAAGGCCTGTAATAAAAACTGATTGGCCGCCAATACTTGACTGTCATCATCAACAATATAAACCTGCACCCTTGCTCCTTAATTAAAAAAACCGTTAAATCATTAGCTAACACATTATTTAAACAATAATCGCACTTGCGTGCCCTGCTCGGTATTACTCACGATTAATTGCCCTTGTAAACGCAACACCAAACGATGACTGACTAACAGCCCAATGCCCATGCCATGATAATGACTGGCGGGTAAATTGTGCTGTAAGGTGCGGATAATATCTTCATCTATGCCACCCGCATTGTCTTCTATCAATAGCAGCCAGCCAGTTTGCACAGGACTTACATTCAGGCTTATCCAAGCCTGATGTGCCGGCTCTTGGCTTAACCGCCGTACTTGGGCTTCGAGGGCATTGTTTAATAAGTTATTTAGCACTTGCTCCACCGCTGGGCGCACCGTAACTAACATAGCGGGGTTAAGAGTGGACTGCGCCAGCTGCGCTTTTAACTCCGCTTTGAATTTCACTCCCAAAGCCTCGGCTCGTGGGCTTAAGCGCGTCACTAACTCTTGACACAGCTCATTGAGATCCACCGGTTCGGCACTGGGTAACGGTTGGGTGGCCCATTGGCGAAAACGACGAATAATGGCCGCCCCGCGCTCGGTTTCCGCCACTATCTGACTAAACGCCGTTTTATGTTGCGCCGTATCTTGCATTAATTCACCCGCTTGAGCGTAAGCCTGAATCGCAGATAACGGCTGATTCAGCTCATGGGCCAAGCCGGTGGCCATTTCACCCATTAAAATGCGTTGGCGGGCGTGAGACAAGGTCTGTTCTTTTTGCTGCACTTGGCTATGCAGCTGTGCGCATTCTTTACTGCGCCGGCGCAGCAATACCGTTACCCGCCAGTGATACAATAAATGGCCGAGCAAGAGCGCGACAAAAGACGCCAACCAAGGCCAGTGCTGCAGCATAAATTGGCGTAACAAACGCTCGTGGGCGATAGGGCTGGGCTCTGGCCCCAGTTGCCAGTCCATTAATAAGCTCGCCACTTCATCCAGACGCACTGCAGCCCCCCATTGAGGCTGGCCGGCTATCTCAAACTGCAATAATGCTTGGGTGATAGCTCTGAGTACCGACTCATCAAGATTACCGACACTGGCAAAACTCCAACCCGGATAAAGCGGTGTGGAGCGTACGCAGCGCGAGTCTGGCTGCACCATAAGTGCGCGAAAATTCGCCAACTCGATTAAGCCGTCTTGCGCCATGTCTTCCAGCAAGCAACTGGGCAAAATAGCGGCAGCAACCACACCATCGCGCAGTCCATAGGCGAGCGCATCCAGCGGATAACCACTAAAAGTTAGTGCTAATTCTTGAGGCGAAATGTTGCGCTTGCGTAATTGTTCAGCCACTAACAAGTAGCCGCCAAAGGCAGTTTTGTGCACCGCACCCACCCGCTGCCCGCGCAATTGCTCGGGCTGGGTGAGCTCACTGTCGGCCCGCACCCACAGGGTCGCCGCCACACTGGCCCGCGCCTGGCCGTAGTGTGGGTCTAGATAGGACGCCAGCCAGTTAAGAGGTTGATGATGACTAAGCATAAAGTGCGCCGGATTAGTTACCACAAAATCCAAGCTTTGCTCGGCAAGTGCTGCGTCTAGCTGCTCTTGGCTAAGATAGTGGCCAATAAACTCATGGTCGGGCACTTGGGCATTAAGCAGCGCTAAAGTGGGCGCCCACTGTGCTTGGGCGTGCGTTGCACCGCGCACCGCTAAAAAGCCCACCTGATATGGCTGGCTGAGGGCAGAAAAACTTAGTAATAATAGTGGGTAAACACCTAATAACCGGTATATAAACCTGTTCCAGATCAATACAAAGTGCCTTATGTGGTAAACCACAATAGAGCTAATGAGTGCAAGCCCGAGACAATAGCACTCATTACTCCTGAGGAGCCATGTATGGACATCAGCAAACGACAATTTCTTAGAAATTTGACCGGGCTCACTGCCGGCGCCAGCCTGATCCCGGTAACCGAACTACAAGCGGCACCGCTCAACACACTTGATGCGCGTGAAGGTGATGGCAATAAACGCTATGGCATGATCATCGACTTGCGTAAATGCATTGGCTGCCAAGCCTGCACCGTGAGTTGCAGCATGGAAAACTTACCGCCCATCGGTCAATTTCGCACCACAGTCCAACAGTATGAAGTACAAGTGGCCGAGACCGAGCAGGTGAGCCAAGTAATGCTGCCCAGATTGTGCAACCACTGCGCCAATCCCCCTTGTGTACCTGTGTGCCCCACTCAGGCGACCTACCAAAGAGCCGACGGCATAGTGGTAGTGGATAACGAGCAATGCGTGGGCTGCGCTTATTGCGTACAAGCCTGCCCCTATGATGCGCGCTTTATTAACCACGAGACGCAAACTGCCGACAAATGCACCTTTTGCGTACACCGCTTAGAAGTGGGCTTACTGCCTGCTTGCGTGGAGTCCTGCGTGGGCGGCGCGCGAGTCATTGGCGATATGAAAGATCCGAATAGCACTATTAGCCGACTGCTGCACGCGCATAGCGACGACATCAAAGTGCTCAAGCCTGAACAAGGCACGGCGCCGCAAGTCTATTACATCGGCCTGGGTGATGAGTTTGTAGATCGCATCGATGGCCAACCCGGACTTTGGTTTCCAGAGCATAATTAGGAGGTTATATGCCTGTTATTGAACTGCTGACCACCCATGCGGACGCACCTTGGCTGCCCTGGGCGGTGCAATATTTCTTTTTGATTGGGTTGGCTGCCACCGCCGCCTTGTTATTGCCGCTTGCCTTAATAGAGGGCTCGTCATTGCACCCTTGGCGCTGGCGTTTGGCCTTTATTATGGGCATCAGTGCCGTGAGCGGGCCGGTGGCCTTATTGGCAGACCTACATCAACCGTTACGCTTTTGGCACTTTTATACCCAGCTCACCCCCAGCTCTTGGATGTGGATAGGCGCGCTGATCTTGCCAATATTTGTGACATTAGCCCTAGTGGTGTCATTAAGTATGTTAGTCACCTTGCTGGCACCCAAGCAGGCGTGGCTAAAGTGGTGGTGTGAATTACCGCTGTGGCCCACAGGCAAGGTACTGCACGGGCTGGCTTGGCTTACCGCCTTGTCGGCTGTCGGCATCTTGATCTATACGGGCATGGAAGTGATGGTAGTGCGCTCCCGAGCGCTATGGGATACCGCTTGGCTGCCGGTGAACTTCTTACTCACCGCGTTCCTTGCCTTGTTTGGCCTGTTGTTGCTGCTGGATATTTTATTCCCGCGTGTCTCGGCTCAAATCTTGCCCTTACGTCGCAACATGTTGCTCACATTGGGCGCACTCACGGCGGCCATGCTGTTGTGGGCACTGACTGGCGTGATGTTAGGCTCGCCTTCTTGGACTGAGGCTACGCGTATTTTTCTAAACTTCAGCTTCTGGCGAGACCTGTTATTGGTGTCATTAGCCGGCGGCATTTTGCTCTGGGTACTGTGCTGGGCTCGGCGCCGCAGTATTGTTAATCGCTTGGATGTTATCCCCGCCCTGCTCGCCATCTTGTGTGCTTGGGGATTTAGATGGGTGGTGTTAATGAACGTACAAACCGTGCCTAAATACGGCGCCGGCTTGTATCACTTAAGCGCAGATTTACTGGGCTCAGCTGGCATTATCGTCGCTGGCACCATTGGTTTATGGCTGGCCATGGCCGCTGTGGTGTGGGCCTTACTGGATAATATGGGAGTCCGTCATGGATAAGAAACGTCGCGCCTTATTACAAGCTGGCATGATAGTCGGTGGCACCGGAGCCTTTGCCGTGGGTTATGCAGACCCGGTCAAAAAAGCGGTCAAAGGCCTGATCAATGGCACCAGTGGCGTGCCCACCAATCACCGTATTGCCGGTAATGCGCTGCAGCCCGAGTTTATGCTGACCGCTGATAACGAGTTAGTCATGGGCGAAAACCAAGTGGTGAGCCCAGTACAATGTTTTGGCTGCTGGACCTTATGTGGCCTGCGCGCCCGAGTCGACACCAAGCAAAACAAGGTACTGCGCATTGCTGGTAATCCTTATCATCCGCTATCTAATACCCATGCGCCCGCCCAAGAAACACCGGTGCGCGAGGTGTTTAAACAACTGGCAGGTGAGTCAGGCCTTGAGCATAGATCCACCGCCTGTGCGCGAGGCGCTGCATTAAGTGAGCAATTACAAAGCCCCTATCGCTTAACCAAGATCATGAAGCGCACCGGCCAGCGCGGTGAAGGTAAGTGGCAGACTATTAGCTTCGAGCAATTGATTAGCGAAGTGGTAGAAGGCGGCGACTTATTTGGTGAAGGCCACGTAGAGGGCTTGCGCGCCATTCGCGATCTAGACACCCCAGTGGATGCCAATAACCCCGAGTTTGGCCCCAAGGCTAATCAGCTGATGGTCACCAATGCCGGTGACGAGGGACGCGATAGCTTCTTAAAGCGCTTTATTTTTAACAGCTACGGCACCCGTAACTTTGGTCACCACGGCGGCTATTGCGGCTTTGGTTATCGCGCCGGTGCCGGGGCGGTCTTTAACGACTTACAAAAATTCAGCCACGGTAAACCGGACTGGGATCATGCAGAATTTGTACTGTGCATCGGTACCTCACCGGCTCAGGCTGGTAACCCCTTTAAACGCCAAGGTCGTCAATTGGCCGAGGCGCGCAGTGAGGGAAGATTAGATTACGTAGTGGTCGCGCCTACTTTGCCCAACAGCATTAGCCGCCTTAATGAACAGCGCGGACGCTGGGTGCCGATTAAACCCGCCACCGATGACGCCTTAGCCATGGGTATTATTCGCTGGTTAATGGAAAACGACGGCATTAATCTCGATTATTTAGCTCAGCCCGGCCCAGCTGCTCAAGCCGCTGCCAAACAACCCAGCCATGCCAATGCTACCTACTTGGTGCTGCAGGCTCCGCACCCAGAAGCCGGCCGTTTTTTAACGGCGGCAGATTTAGGCAAAAAGCTAGGCATAGGTGATAACGAAACAAATATGGTGGTGGATGCAGCCAATGGCGAACTGATGGCTCATACCGAAGCCAGACCTGCCGAGCTGTGGGTGAACCGTACCGTGACCATCAACGGAGTGCCGGTGCAGGTAAAATCTTCATTACTGTGCTTAAAAGAGTCGGCCACCCGCAAAACCCTTGCTCAATACAGTGCACATTGCGGCGTGCCCGAGCACATTATTGCGGGACTGGGCGAAACGCTAAAGCGCCACGGCACCAAGGCGTCGGTAGACGCCCACGGCGGCATGATGAGCGGCAACGCTTTTTATACCGCGTTTGCGGTACTCACCTTAAACACCTTGCTGGGCAACATTAATGCCAAAGGCGGACTGGCTCCCGGTGCCGGTGGCGTCGCGGGTGTGGATGGCGGGCCCCGTTACGACTTAGAAAACTTTGCCGGTAAAATTGGCCCTAAAGGGGTGTTCTTATCCCGCAACCGTTTCCCTTACGAAAACAGCAGCGAATATAAGCGCAAAGTGGCCGCTGGCATCTCGCCCTATCCGGCACGGGCCCCTTGGTTTTCCTTTTCTTCGCCTTTGCTTACCGAGCATTTGGCGGCGGCCTTCGCCGGTTACCCGTACCGCTTAAAAGCCTGGATAAGTCACATGACCAATCCTTTGTATGGCATTGGCGGCGCTCAGACCTTTTTGGGTGACAAGCTAAAAGATCCTAAGCAGTTGCCGCTATTTATCGCCATCGATGGCTTTATTAACGAAACCACCGCCTTGGCGGATTATATAGTGCCAGACACCCTCACCTACGAGAGCTGGGGCTTCACTAAGCCTTGGAGTGGCGTGCCGCAAAAAACCACCACCGCCCGCTGGCCCGTGGTCACGCCCGCCACCCCTAAATTGCCCAACGGCGATCATGTGGGTTTAGAGTCATTTATTATCGCGGTGGCCAAAAAGATGGACTTGCCCGGTTACGGTGATAACGCCATTACCGATCATAAAAGCAACCAGCACGGCCTGCATACGGCGTCGGACTTCTATTTGCGCGCGGCGGCTAACTTGGCCTTTGCCAATAATGATCCGGTACCGGACGCCAGTGCCGACGACTTAATGCTGACAAATGCGGCACGCCTAATGCCACTGATTAGCGAAACCTTGGCCAAGGATGAACAACGCAAGGTCGGCTTTGTGCTCAGCCGTGGCGGTCGCTTTGCGCCTTTTGAGAGTGGCTGGGAAGGCGAGCTAATGAAAAATCGCACCACCAATACTTTGTGTATTTGGAACCCGACTATCGGCCGCACCATTCATTCCATGACCGGTGAAAAGCTTCCCGGATGCGCCACTGAGTTTGGCCCTCGCTTTGCAGATGGCAGTGCCATGCGTGACCATTATTCCGAGCAAGACTGGCCGTTATTAGTGACCTCTTATAAGTCGCACATCATGAGTTCATCGAGTATCGGTGCCGAGCGGCTGCGCATGATCCATCCAGAAAACCCCATCAGCATCAACCGTAAAGACGCCGAGCGCGCCGGTATCATTCACGGCCAAGGGGTGCGCTTAATTACCCCCGGCGGCCAAGTGGAAGGCATAGCGCTGGTGCGCGATGGCATAGTGGAAGGCGCCATCGCCATTGAACACGGCTATGGCCACACCGAGCTAGGTGCGCGCGCTCACGAGATTGACGGTCAGCCCATGGCCGCTAATCCGCGTTTAGGAGCAGGGGTAAACCAAAATTTGCTGGGGCTGATGGACCCTACTCGCAAAGACGTGGCCAACGTCTGGCTGGACTGGACCAGCGGCGCTGCCGTGCGCCAAGGCCTGCCCGGGCGGATTGAGGCGATATAATTCTGCGTGAGAAGCGAGGCGTGAGGCGTGAGGTGAACAAAACATAAACTGATCAACCAAGCGCCTAGCTTTTAAATACAACAGAAAACAAAACACCGAGCACTATGGTTTAAATTCTGCTCGGTGTTTTCATTATGCCGTCTTCCTGACGCACGTCAGGATCTCGATTTTCGTACATAAAGGCGAAGAAAGGTCGCGGTCTTTAACTAGCCGCTTAAGGGGCTGTAGCGACGGGCCTGTGGCCATCGGTTAAGTGCAAGACATCAACCAAATCATCTCCGCTCACCGCAAACGCCTGCCCAAAACCTTTGACAAATAAACCTTTAATGGGCACTAAGCGATAGAGATGAAAATCCTCTAACTGGCTCAAGCCCAATACGGTTTCCTGAAAACGTTCATGCAAGGCCTCAATCCCTGCTTGCCAAGCGGGAGTATCGCGTTGTACTAGTTCAGGGGTGGCTTCAAAGGTTAGCCGTTTTCGGGCAAACAAGGTGCGGCTGTCTTGCTCATCTTCCACCATCATCAAGGATATTTTGGGATTCTCCAGCAAGTTTTTAGTGTGGCGTGCCATCTCACTGATCAAGATATAATAGCCATCTTCCAACAGCGCAAAAGGCGCATAGCTTACGTTAGGCGTGCCATTGGCATCCACAGTGGCCAAAACCAGAGTACGAGTCGCATCACGAAATTCGCGAATTTCCGGTGCTAAACGACCCTGCAAACGTTCCTGTTTATCAAACATATTTTAGCTCCTTTAATTCATTAAATTGTGTGACCTGCTCAGGAAACAACACTACCCGCTCATCCCGGCCCAAGTAGATTTTAAAAATGGTGTGCCCCTGATCATCGTAAAACACAATGGCATACGCTTCCTTGCCGCGATGGGGCTTGCTTTGCAACGAGATATTCGCCACTGCATCTAGCTTGAGGTGTCCGTCTAATTCACCAAACTCAGCTTGCAAGTTGTAATAACCGTACCCTGTCCGACCACTTGGTATGGGCGCTTTCACTTCAAAGATAGAGCCCGCCACTTCCACTATGGTGGTTACTCGACCCCACTGGCTGACTCGCTCTAGTACGGTTTGTGCCACCGACCCCGGCAGCGTAAAAATCAGCTCACTGGGCAAACGACTCACCAGCTCCCATTCAGAAATGCTTAAGCGGCGCGCCATATCAGCCGGGCGCAACTTAGGCTCGGCTGTCAATAGTGCCCGTACTTGGCGGGTTAATTCCGGCATAGCTTTTTAATCCTCGATTTAAAAACGATATAAGGCGTTCACTTTCACGTTACGGCCCGCTTCATATAATTCGCTAAAGGCTCGTTGATAGTATTGGTCGGTGAGGTTGTCCACGGTAAGACCAAGCTCAATGCCCTCTAGGCCATACCAATGGCCGCCCACATCGAGCAAGGTATAATCGTCGTATTGTGCATTATCAGCACTGACTGAATCCGCGTGCGTCAGCTGGGTGCCCAGCTTCAGTTGGCGGTCCCATAGCCAATAGCCCACGCTGGCTACCCATTTGTCGGCGGGTATGCCTTCTAGCGCACGCCCTGTGTTTGCATCTTTGCCCAGTGTGCGCCCGTAAGACAAACCAAGATCTAGGTCTTGTAACCGATAGTTAACGGCCAGCTCGCCTCCTCGTAGTTTAGCGTTTTGTACGTTTTGATAACGCGACTCAAACACGCGGTTGGCGAAATCCATAATCACTTGAGTCTCAATAAAGTCTGTCACCCTATTTTCAAATAGACTGGCATTCAGCGTAAGGCTGTCATCGTTGGCTAAGAGATCGACAAACTGGGCACGGGCTATTAGCTCTTTATTTTGCGCTTTTTCTGGCTTGAGATCGGGGTTAGGCACGAAGCTATTACTGAAAGGCCCGACCATAAAATGAGTGCCCGTGGTATACAGCTCTTCACTGGTGGGCGCCCTAAAGGCTTCGTCATAACGGGCAATTAATTCCAGCCAGTCATTGGCTTGCCAGCTAAGCGCCAAGGATTTAGACCACTCATCGTCGCTACGCTGAGAGTCGCTGATATTGTTAGCTTCTGTTTTAAAGTGGTCATAACGCAGCCCTGGCGTTAAGGTCCAGGCATCTGCCAGCGGCAAGTCCGCTTGCAAAAAACCACCCATAACTTGAGTGCGACCGTCTGCGGGTATTGGCCGATTAGGTCCACTACGCTCACCTTGGCTTTTATCTTCAAAGCCATCCACACCATAGGTGAGCATGCCCCAGTCTAAGGTGGAGCGATTCACCAAGTTCAAGCCCACAGTGCGATAGTCGGTGCTGTCTTGCTCGCCCTTCACCATCTGAAATTCATCTATTTGAGTACGATTGTGAAACAGGCTCACGTCCACATTGATCAGCGCTGAAGACGGGTTGAAGGCATACTCCAAGATGCTGTTGCTATCTGTGGACTCACGATCGATAACGGAGCTGTTATCAACCACATTTGCCGCCGGATTACTCGGCACAGCACCACTGCTCTCACTGCGTCTGTGGCTCAGGGTGAGGCGTTGATTATCATCTAGCTGCCAACCCAGCTTCACCATGCCACCGCTATCACGCTCGCTGGAGTACATAAGGTCATCACCGTTACCGAGGCGAATATTATTTTGATCGCTGTAATAGCCGTTGATTAAAACATCCACTTGCTCGTTGAGCCGCCCATAAACAGCCCCGCTGGTTTTAGTTTGGTCCGCCGCGCTACTAAAGCCTTGTTTGGCATATCCGCCAAGCCGTTGCTCAGGCTTAAGCATATCTCGCGCATCACGGGTAGTTTGCGCCACCACACCGCCAATGGCACCACTGCCCCACATACTGCCTGCTGGGCCTTTAGTCACATCTATTTGTTCAAGCAGTTCAGGATCTATCTGGTAGGTACCACGATGCCCGGCGTTAAAATTTTGCCGCGCCCCGTCCGAGATCTGCAAGACCCGAGCGCCACTTAAGCCGCGGATCACCGGCTGCTGATTGCTGGCCCGTGGCCCGCCACCGATCTCAATATTGGGCTGGTATTTAAGCGCCTCGGCTACCGAGTCTGGCTGCTGTTCGTCCAGCTGTTGGCGGGTGATCACCGCCGTGGCGCGCTTGCTTTGCGCCGCCGTGCTGCTATCTCGGCTGGACTGTACTAAGACTTCATCTAACTCACTCAGTTGCGCTGCCAGCACAGGGTTAAACACACTATTCCCTATCGCTATGGCTAACGCCGTGCGCCGTATCCCCACCCTTAACTGCCTATTATTTCTCACGATTTATCCTTGTTCCTGAAATTTAACAGGCTGCAGGCTAATACAACTTAAAATTGAATGCAATTCATTATCATTAAGATTAGTAATAGACATTAATGGAAATATCCGTACTCTTAGGCTGCTAAATCGTCAGCACGCTTATTTTTTTGAATGCGCATTTTTGGTTAGATGCGATGCGCATACCTTGGAAAGATAACCGCGAGTTTTTGGCCCTCACATATAAAGTGACCCCCATTTCAATAAAGGATGAATCATGAAAACACGCGGTTGGTTAATGCTGATGTTGCTCAGTGCGCCAAGCATGGCAGCGGAGCCGGCCCGCTTATTAAGTGCCGGCAGCAGTATCACCGAATTAGTCGTGGCGCTGGGGGCTCAACACCAGTTAGTCGCCGTCGACAGCACCAGTGAATTGCCCGCAGGCAGTGAGCTGCCCCGTTTAGGCTATCACCGTCAATTAAGCGCCGAAGGTATGCTCTCAACTCAACCCAGCTTAGTGATTGGCAGTGAGGAAATGGGCCCGCAAACGGCGTTGTCACTGGTGCGCCAAGCTGGCGTGCAAGTAGAGGCCCTGCCCGAGGCCATGACGATTGCCCAGTTACAGCTTAATATTATCCACTTAGGCGAATTACTCGACCGCGCGCCCCAAGCCCAAGCTTTACACGAAGCCGTTCAGCAAAGGGCCATTGCCTTGCGCGCACAGCCAATAGACTCGCCTAAACGCACCATTTTCTTGTTATTGGGGGAAGGCAATAGCGTACAAATTGCCGGTCGGCACACGTTGGCAGACAGCTTGATCCAAGTGGCTGGGGGGATGAATCCGGCCAGCACACAAGTGGAAGGCTATAAGCCGGTGGCCATGGAAGCGTTAGTGGCAATGGCGCCGGAGGTGATTTTGATCAGTCGGCGCCATCTCACCCAAGGGGCGGATACAGAGCAAATTTTTCAGCAGTTTCCACTACTGAGTCACACTCCCGCCGCGCAGCATAAGGCCATAGTGGCGATTAACGGTAAGGCCTTAATTGGCGGTTTTGGTTTGAGCACCCTAAGTGAGGCCGAGCGCTTGCAGCAGGATTGGCTAGCACCTGATAACTTGGCACTGCATTCGTTAACACAAGACCCGTTAACCCCACATGCGCAGACACCAGAATGAACCGCACTACGGTTTGGCCCGCCCTGCTGCTGGGCTTAGTGGCACTCACCGGCGTTAGCTCGCTGGCCACTGGCCCCATGGCGCTGGATATTAGCAACTTGGTGAACCCTTGGCGCCTCACCGCCACCGAGCAGCTGGTGCTGGTGCATATTCGCCTGCCTCGCACTTTATTATGTTTGGGGGTGGGCGCCATTTTGGCCATTTGTGGTGCCATTATGCAGGGCCTGTTTCGAAACCCGCTGGCCGATCCTGGGATCATTGGTGTGTCGGGCGGTGCAGCCCTTGGGGCGGCAGTATCCATGGTGATATTGGCTCCTTTTAGCGCGCTATTGCCGGCTTGGTTAGGCGCCAGTGTCACCTCTTTTATGGCCTTTATCGGGGGCTTAGTGACCACCTTAGTGGTGTATCGCCTCGCCCGTACTACTCAAGGAACCTCGGTCAGTATCTTGCTGTTAGCCGGGGTGGCCATTGGTGCTCTAAGTGGCGGTGTTTTAGGCTTACTGAATTATTTGGCTGACGACCAAACACTGCGCGACCTCACCCTGTGGCAGATGGGATCCATGGCCCAAAGTGATCCTTATCAGCTGGCATTAGTGCTGATCACGGCCTTGGTATTAACCCTGTTATTACGCCGCCACGCCCATGCGTTGAACGCCTTAGCCTTAGGCGAAGCAGAAGCCAGCCACCTAGGCATAGAGGTGCAATCACTGAAACGGCGCTTGGTCATATTGGCCGCCATTGCGGTGGGGGTAACTGTGGCTGCCGTGGGCATTATCGGCTTTGTGGGTTTAGTGGTACCGCATCTGGTGCGCTTGGTGGTGGGGCCCGATCATCGTCGTTTACTGCCCTTATCTGCGCTACTGGGGGCTTGGTTATTATTACTGGCGGATATGCTGGCGCGTACCATTGCCGCACCGGCTGAAATGCCGGTAGGCATCATCACCGCCTTACTCGGCGCGCCCTTCTTCTTATGGTTACTGTTAAAACAAAAACGAGGCCTTGGCTTAGCATGAATACGCCTTTACTCGAGATAACCGAACTTAGCTTAACGCTGCAAAAGCGCACCTTATTACACAACATTAATTTGCAGCTGCATGCCGGCCAAGTCACCGCCTTAATTGGGGCCAACGGTGCCGGCAAAAGTAGCTTGTTTAAATGTGTAGCCGGCGAGCATGCGCCCAGCGGCGAAGTGCGCTTTTTTGGCCGCGCCCGTAACTTGTGGTGTCGCCAAGCCTTAGCTCGCCAACTTGCCGTGTTGCCCCAGCAATCCAGTTTGCAGTTTCCTTTTCTGGCGCGGGAAGTGGTCAGTTTAGGCCGTATTCCCCATGCCACGGGTGAGTGCGAAAACTTGCCCATTATCGAGCAGTGCATGCGCCAAGCTCAGGTATGGCACTTGCGCGATGCGCCTTATCCCAGACTGTCGGGCGGTGAAAAGCAGCGGGTGCATTTTGCGCGAGTATTGGCGCAGTTAGCGGGGCCGACTGCGCAGCGCATCTTGCTATTAGATGAACCCACCTCGGCGCTGGACTTGGGCCAGCAACATGGCTTATTGAGTGAGGCGCGCCGTCTGGCCAGCCAGAGCTGTGCGGTGCTTATCATAGTGCACGACCTCAATTTAGCAGCCCGCTATGGCGATCAACTGGTGCTGCTCGATGCCGGTCAGATTGTTAGCCTAGGCACTGCCGAACAAGTGCTAACGACGGCCAATATAGCGCAATATTTTGGCTATCAAGCTCAACTCTTACACAGCCCCCACGGCCACCCGGTGCTGGTATAGATACACTGTTGCACATCAAGATTTGCGTTAGCTTTACGGCGCACTGCATAACCGTGAATCGCCGCGTCGTTGCACTCCTCGGATGACTAAGGTTAGGTACGATGCTGTGACGCTGACACAGAAGTGATACTCTTAAATTCTAAACTGCTGAATTTTAACGGGAAGGAGTCAAATAGTGAAAAAACTAATATTGACCGCACTAGCACTCACCATATCTGCGCCAGTAATATCCGCACCAACAGTGGCCCAGCAAATACTCTCAAGCGCCATTGAACAGTGCGCAGTGATTGAGGAAGATTTCTCGCGACTGGAGTGCTATGACCAGATAGCAAAGACGCACAACCTTAGCGGTCAGCACACAGATCAAGCTCAATTGGGCGGCACAGGACAATGGACGGTTGAGAAAAAAACAGACCCTATTGACGACACAAAAACGGTCAATATATTTTTGATAGCAGACTCTGGCAGTTCTCGATTTGGCAAGCCCATCATGTTGGTGGCACGCTGCGACTCAGAAAAAACAGAAATGTTCATCGACTGGCAAATATACCTAGGCAGCGAAGCCAAGGTAACGCTTAGAATCGGCGACGACGATGCAAAAAAATCAAAGTGGACCCTCTCCTCTGATAGACAAAAGTCGTTTAACAAGTCACCCATCAATACCCTAAAAGCCATGTTGACGACGGATAAAATGGTGGCTCAGATCACGCCTTTTAATCAAAAACCCTCTACCGCCGTTTTTAACATTGCAGGATTAGACGAAGCCATTAAACCGTTACGCGAAGCCTGTGTCTGGTAGGTATGTGCCTGCTAGATACGTGTCGCTAGGGTAAGTGTGTGGTGCTAAATACGCTCCCAGCAGAATATGGGAGCGAGGGAACTCTCGTTGAGCTGAACGTTACTGCTCGTCTCTTTCTGGCACCTCAATCCACTGCGGCCTGTGGCCGGTTTGTGCGGCAAAGTGCGCAAGATCGGCTTTACTGAGCAAGACGGTAGCGGTGTTGCGCAGTGGATGACAATGAAAATCATCACCTTCAACCAAGTCATTATCTAACCACAGCTCTACGTCTTGATTAAGCGCATCGTTCACTAAGGCCAGCACAGACACATGGCCCGGCTCCACGCCTAAATACTTGTCTAGACGTTCAGCGGAAGCAAAGCCAATGCGCGACCAACCCAACTGCTTTGATAACGCTTTTAAGTCGACTTGCTTATGCGGTGTGGTTAATAAAAGCGCATGACGACGACCGTAATTATCGCGTAAAAATAGATTTTTAAGGCGAGTACCCGGGCGCTCCAGTAATAAATTATCCGCTTCGTCGCAGGTAAACAAAGGTGGGTGTTCAATTAAGGGGGGCGTTATCTGCCAACTCGCTAGCTGCGCTAGTATATCCATAGTTTTTATTCTCTTTAAAATCAGAAAGACCGTATATTAGATACGCCTTACTTTAGATAAATAGTATATTAGACAATCAATATTGGCCAAGTGCAGTCAAACATGTTGTTATCTCAATGTCGACTATCACCAATAAGCACAAACACGAGGCTAGCATGTCATCTACTGAGTCTTTAACCACCCCGTCTTTACTCTCTGGTACATCTTTACTTTCTGATATCAGGCTATCCATGTTGGATTTAGTGCCCACCCGCACCGGGTACAGCACCGCAGACGCCATTCGTGAATCGGTGGCGGTGGCGCAACATGTGGAGCAACTGGGTTTTGAGCGCTTTTGGCTGGCCGAACATCATAATATTGAAGGTATCGCCAGCTCTGCCACTGCGGTATTAATCGGCCATATTGCCGGTCATACCCAGCGCATTCGCGTCGGCTCCGGCGGCATTATGTTACCCAACCATCCGCCGTTAGTGGTGGCCGAACAGTTTGGCACCTTGGCCACTATGTATCCAGATCGCATCGACTTAGGTTTAGGCCGCGCACCGGGCAGTGATCAAGCCACCATGCGGGCACTGCATCGCCGCCCCGAAGATGCAGAAGACTTTCCACAACAAGTGGAACAACTGCAGCAATTATTAGGCCCCATGCAGCACGGTCAAAAGCTCAAAGCCATTCCCGGTGCCGACACCAATGTGCCAATTTGGCTACTGGGTTCAAGCTTATTTAGCGCCCAACTGGCCGCACAAATGGGCCTGCCCTATGCCTTTGCTTCCCACTTTGCTCCGCGCATGATGCTTGAAGCTGTGAACTTGTATAAAAATAACTTCCGCCCTTCTGCTACATTGGCCGAGCCGTATGTGATTATTGGCGTACCGGTAGTGGTGGCCGACACCGAGCAAGAAGCTCAGTTGTTAGCCACTTCCGGTCAGCAAAAAATATTGGCGCTATTTAGAGGTCAATCTTTAAGCTTGAACCCTCCTGTTACCAGCATGGACGGCCATTGGTTACCCCATGAGCAGCAAGGCGTGGAGCAGTTTTTATCCGCCGCCGCCATCGGTGCGCCAAAGCAAGTAAAAGCTAAGCTCAATGCCCTGCTCGCCCAAACCGGTGCCAACGAGTTAATGGTGGTGACGGATGTCTACGAGCAAAGCGCCCGCCACCACAGCCTAAGCCTGCTGGCTGAGCTGGCGAAGGGTTAATAGTACAAAATAACCTAAAGATTAAACCTTTTTTTGCCACGGAATCCACGGAAGAACACGGACAAGAACAACAGGCCTAAAGCTTATTATTTAAGACTTCCGCTCTTAACCAATGAGTAATTATGTTGGGTTTTATTTTCTGTGGGTTCCGTGACTCTTGTTACAAACAAGCGTGGCGAAGAGATCTTTAGTCTTGTTATCTCGTCCTATGTTTAACCCTTCACCCTTTACTCATCATTCCTCACATTGCTAGCGAGCGGGATTTACCGCTAATACATCGGCGCGGATCACGGATTGCTCGGCAATGAGGTCGGTAACCACGGCGCGGCTGGCTTTGTAATGCGGGGTCAGTTTGTGCTCGGCGAGTGCGGCTTCGTCTTGATAGATTTCATACAACCAAAACAGCTCAGGATCTTCTCGGTCTTGCAGCACATCAAAGATATGGCAGCCGGGCTCGTCACGCACTGAGGCAGCGGCATTAGGTAACATGGCAGCTAAGAATTCATCGGTTTTGCCAGGTTTCAGCTTGGTTTTGACAATAATTGAATACATTGTAAACTCCGTTCGGTGATTTAATTTCAACAAATAGTACACAAACCTTCCCGTAATAGACAAGTCAGCCACCATAAGCTGATTCACAAGGAGCCCCGCCATGGAAAGACCCAACCCTTTTAACGGCATGCGTCATATCGCTTTCACCATGCCCAATCTCGAAGAGTGTGAGCGTTTTTATACCGACATTATGGGCATGCAGCTGCTGCGCCGCGCCCACGCAGACTTGGTATACCTCACCTGTGGTAACGATAACTTATCTTTAGGCCGTTCAGACCTGCCCGCCAGTGGCGTGCAGAGCTTGGATCATTTTGGCTTTATCGTGGATACCAAAGAGCAGCTGGAGCAGTGGTTTTTGTATTTAAAAAGCCAAGGCGTGACCATGCTAGACCGCCCCCACGACCACGGTGATGGCGCGCGCAGCTTCCATATTACGGATCCTGCGGGCAACGTAATACAGCCGATTTATCACCCCGATATTTCCGGCCAGCGCTTTACTAACCCTTAAGGGCTAGAGAATTGAGGTCAATAAGACCTTAATTTTTGCAAAGCCGTGGTGTCACGCACCGCGGCTTTGCGTTATGTTAAGAACATAGTGCTTACGCACCCCACTTTGCAGCAGAGCAGACTATGTCCTTACCTACTCCTTTACCTAATGCCTCCCTGACCGATGAGCTAAGAAGCCAAGCACTGGCGACCCTCATCACCCCGCAACAGCTCAATCAAGCTTGTCCGTTAACCGACGCAATGGCACAGACGGTGCTCAATGCCCGCTCGGAAATCGCCGCCATTTTAACCGGTGACAGCCCTAAGCTGCTGGTGATCATTGGCCCCTGCTCTATTCACGACCCAGCAGCCGGCCTCGCCTATGCCCAAAAATTAGCGCCCCTGCGCGAACGCTACGCCGATAAATTATGCATAGTGATGCGCACCTACTTTGAAAAGCCGCGCACCATAGTGGGCTGGAAAGGCCTGATCAACGATCCACATCTTAATGGCAGCTTCGATGTTAATGCCGGTCTTAAACTGGCGCGCCAGCTATTGTGCGACATAAACGCGCTGGGGCTGCCCGCTGCCACCGAGTTTTTAGATATGGTGACCGGCCAGTATATTGCCGACTTAATAAGCTGGGGTGCCATTGGCGCACGCACCACCGAATCTCAGATACACCGCGAAATGGCATCTGCTTTATCGTGTCCGGTAGGATTTAAAAACGGCACCGACGGTAATATTCAAATTGCATTAGATGCGGTGCGGGCCGCCAGTCACGGGCATATTTTTTATTCCCCCGATAAAAACGGCCAAATGACCATTTATCAAACCGCCGGCAACCCCTTTGGCCATGTAATTTTACGCGGTGGAAAAACGCCTAACTATGATGCAGCAAGCTTAGCCCACGCGGCCCAAGCGCTCACCAACATTGATAAGCCGGCGCGCTTGGTGGTGGATGTAAGCCATGGTAACAGCCTAAAGCAGCATCAACGCCAGCTGTTAGTGGTGGACGATATTTGTCAGCAATTGCGCGCGGGTAGCCGTCATATAGCCGGTATCATGGTGGAAAGTTTTATCGAAGCCGGCCAACAAGCCGTAGTTAAAGGTAAAGCGCCGGTGTTTGGCCAAAGTATTACCGACGCCTGCCTCGGCTGGTCTGATACGGAGCTGTTGCTAGCTAAACTGTACGACACCATGGAATAGCACAGCGGCAGACTGCAAAAGCTTGGTCTTGGATAGCTGCCACTGCTGTTAAACAGAGAATTATACGGAGAGTTTATTCCGCCAACAGCAACCGATAGCCCTCTTGCTCTATCAAGCGCACTTTCACCTCAAAAACCTGTGCAATCAGCTCTGGGGTGATCACCTCGGGCGGGCCCTGTGCCGCTAATATTCCTTGATGCAAACACCAAATATCATCCGCATATTGGCAGGCGAGATTAATGTCGTGAATAGAGGCCACCACGGTTAGCCCAAGTTCCGCGTACTCACGCAATAAGCGCAAGGTCGCCAGCTGATGATGCCAGTCTAATCCGGCGAGCGGTTCATCCAATAACAGCAACTTGCCCTCAGGGTTCACGCTGGGGTCTACTTGCAACAAGGTGCTGGCAATCAATAAGCGCTGTTGCTCACCGCCAGACAACGTATTTAGTTGGCGTTGATACAAGCTGTTTAAGCCCAGTGGCTCGGCTAATTTCGAAAGTGTCAGGCACACCGCCTCGGTCACACCCCCGACCGGCTCAGCACCCAGCGCTAATAACTCATACCCCAGCAAGCCGTGGGGTAATACCGTATCTTGGGCCAACATGGCGCGATAGCGCGCCAATTCATGAGTGCTAACGTCACTTAAGCGCTCACCTTGCAGTGTTATCTCGCCCGCACCTTGATATAAACCGGCCATGGCGCCGAGCAAGCTCGACTTACCACTGCCATTGGGGCCAATCAATAGCGTTAGGCGCCCAGGGCTAAATTTTCCGCTAATGGGCCCAACGCGATTGGACAGTGCAAATTGTTCAATGAGCAGCATAACGACGCACCAATAACCAAATAAAAATCGGCGCACCCAAGGTCGCCGTCACCGCCCCTATGGGCACCTCGCCCACACTCAAGAGATTGCGCGCCAATACATCGGCCAAGGTCAATACGGTCGCGCCCGCCAGCATGGAAGCCGGCAACAAGAAGTCTTGCTTGCCACCCGCTAAGAGGCGCAATAAATGCGGCACTACTAAGCCCACAAAGCCAATGGGCCCGGCCATAGCCACGCTAAAGGCGGTCAGCAAGCACACCGCCAACACCAACTTAGGCTGCAAGCGGCGCACATTTAAGCCTAACAAGCGCGCCCTGTGCTCACCCAGCGCCAATAAGTCTAAGTGCCGACCTTGGCGCACTAACCACAATAAGGTGCCGATGGCGGGTAGCCACCACAACCAAGATAACGGCTGGCCATGGCCTAAGCTGCCCATCATCCAAAATAAAAAACTGCGCAGTGAAGCATCATCGGCCAAATACAACAGCCAAGTCAGGATCGCATTGGCCAAAATACCAATCGCCACGCCAAATAATAATAAGGCGCCCGGCCCTAAGCGCCGCCTCGCTAATGCCATTAGCAACATGGTCACCACTAAAGCACCAACAAAGGCCGCCAGCGATAGGCTCCAATAAGGCAAACTAACGCCCAGCGAGGCCGACAACGACAACGTTAATACCGCCGCCAGACTGGCCCCACTGGAGATACCAATTAAGCCCGGCTCCGCCAATGGGTTGTGCAGCAACACCTGCAGCACGGCACCGCACAGCGCCAAACTGGCCCCCACTAATACCGCCAATAAGGTGCGCGGTAATCTGAGTTGCCAAAATACTTGTTGCTCCAATGCCGACACCGGTCGCCATAGCGCGTCTATGCCTACCCCCACCGCGCCCAGCTGCAGGCTCAGTAACATCGCGCCTAGTAGCGCAGTTGTGAGCGCGAATAGCCAAAGATGGTATTTACGTTTTTGCTGCTTAATTAATGCTGCCAGCATGTGTTTACCTTATTCATTCAAGACTTTTCGCCACGACTCTTTATTACGGAACGCACGGGCAAGCTCAAGGATAACAAGTGATTGAACTATAAATAGTTAAAACCTTACCCTGAGTCATTTGGCACTTTTAGTTGTTATCACTATTTTTCCGTGAATTCTGTGGATTTCGTGGCAAATAAGATTTTTCTTCTTAACTGATGGCTGTGCTTAAAAATTAATCCAGCTAAACCAAGCGGGATATTGCTGCCACAACAAATGCACCGACATCACCAAAGACACGGTCACCAGCATAGGTTTAATAATGCGCGTACCTTGGGTGACTACCATCTTTGAGCCTAAACGCGCACCAATAAATTGCCCTAAGGCCATGGATAAACCGGCCACCCACACAACTTGCCCGCCTAAGATAAAAAACAATAACGAGGCGATATTAGAGGTGAAATTTAATAGTTTGGTGTGCGCCGTGGCCTTCGCCATACTAAATCCGGCTAAGGCAATAAAGGCCAACGCGAAAAACGAGCCGGTGCCTGGCCCAAAAAAGCCATCATAAAAACCAATACCGGTGCCGATTAACAAGGCAAAGGGGATCATCTTTAAGCGCTGCTGGCGGTCTTCATCACCCACTCGTGGTGAGCACAAAAAGTACAAGGCAAAGGCCCCTAATAAAAAGGGCAGCACTTTTTGTAAAATGGAGGCATCAATCAATTGCACCCCTATGGTGCCCAGCACGCTGCCAATAAAGGTACAAGCAATCGCCCATTTCATGGTGCGCCAATCTAGCAAGCCGCGTCGAAAGTAATAAAAAGTGGCGGAAAACGAACCAAAGCAGCTTTGCAGTTTATTAGTAGCCAGCGCCATGGTGGGCGGCATACCGGTGGCCAATAAGGCAGGTACGGTAATTAAGCCGCCGCCGCCGGCAATGGCATCAATAAAGCCCGCTAACAGCGCCGCCACCGCCAGCAGCGCTAAGGTGGTGATTTCCAGTTCCATGATGTTTATATCCTTAGCATAAAATGCGCCTAGCCTAGCAGCAGAGCGCCGTTTGAAACAGATAAACTGCCACCGGCCAGCCGATGCACCTCACAAAAGCACAACCCCACAGTTAAAAGCCCTATTTTCAGTCTATAAATAGCGTCTTGGCACGGCCTACTTAAAGTGCGGTTTATCTTAAGCTGAACTTAGCGGCGCAGCAGGCGGTCTTTATTAATATGAGGCGGCTTCTGGCTTAAGGCCATTTAGACCTAGCGGCGGCTATGTTAACGTAGTTAAACTTTTATGAGGAGAAATGTGATGACGGATCCGGTACTAAACCTATTACCTAATGATTTTCCGGATGCGGAAGATGGCGCATTTTTAAACTTGGGCCCGCAAACCTTAGTGTTAGCCGGTGGCTGCTTTTGGTGCACCGAAGCCGTATATCGCCAGCTCAAAGGTGTACTTGAAGTTACCGCCGGTTATGCAGGCGGCAGCCCAGATACCGCCAACTATGATGCGGTATGCAGCGGTGCGACCGATCATGCTGAAGCCATCAGCATTAAATACGACAGTAATATCATAGGCCCAGGCACCTTATTAAAAGTCTTTTTTGGTATCGCCCACGACCCTACCCAGCTTAATCGTCAAGGCAATGATATGGGCCGCCAGTATCGCTCGGCGGTGTTTTATCAAAGTGGTGCCGAGCAGCAGTTAGTTGCGGATTATATTCGATTGCTGGAAGACAATGGCGTGGTGCGTGCCTCTATCGTGACCTGCCTTGAGCCTTTATCTGCGTTTTATCCGGCCGAGCACATTCATCAAAACTATGCCGCGGCAAACCCAAATCAGCCCTACATTGCCGCCGTTGCCCAGCCAAAAGTGGCCAAGGTACAGCATTATTTTAAACATCGGCTGAAAAAGGATCTGTAATCATGGCCATTATTCCAAGCCCTTATGACTTAAGCCCACCGAGCGACGAGCAACTTGCCACACTCACTGCCGCCTTAAGCCCAGATGAGCAGCGTATTTTGCGCCAGCACGGCACAGAAGCGCCCTTTTGTGGTGGCCTGCTCGACAATGAAAAAGACGGCAGTTATCTGTGTAAATTATGCGCCTTGCCGCTGTTTTCTTCGGCCTGTAAGTTTGAGTCCGGTACCGGCTGGCCCAGCTTTTATGCGCCTTATCACCCGGATCACATCGTCGAGTACACGGATGTGACCCACGGCATGCGCCGCGTCGAAATTTGCTGCCAGCGCTGCAACAGCCACATGGGCCACGTGTTCCCCGATGGACCCGCCCCCACCGGCCTGCGCTATTGCTTAAATTCCGCCTCGCTGGATTTTTGTGAGTTAGGTGACACCAAACCCGACCCCCTACAAAGGGGCGAGCGGGAATGCTTGTAAAGAGTGAGGCGTGAAGGATGAAGAGGTCGAGATAAAAAAGCGCTGAATGCCCAGCCCTAAGCGAACCTAGCTGCTCTGTACTTTGTAGGCAAACGCTTGCTCTCGCATGTTGCCGCAGGCGAAACTCTTTAATAATGCAAAACTTAGTCGTAATGACAACAAAGCGCCGGACCTGATGGTCTGGCGCTTTTTTATATGCAGAGTATCAACGAAACAAATCCTGTCACCGGCGGTCTCTTTGGTAAAGAGGACTTCGCCAGCTTTGTAGCCGCCAATTTATTCGGCGGTTCTGCGCAGCAGAATGAGTTTTAGTTCAAACCCAAACCATGCCTCAGACTCTTTGCCTACAACATGGCAACTACAAGTTCAAAAGCCACGGCGCTTTTTCTTTCCCCTCACTCTTTACCATTCACGCCTCACCGCTGCATTTCAAAACGCCGTACAAAATCGGCGATAACGATGTCGTAGAGCTTATCTTTTAAAAATACGTCTTCTACACCGTGATCGATATTGGGGTTATCGTTCACCTCTATTACCGCCACCCGGCCATTACCTTCTTTAATATCTACGCCATATAAGCCGTCGCCGATGGGTTTCACCGCCTTTAGCGCCGCGTTCAATACCGCCTTCGGTGCTTCATAGGTGGGCAGGGTCACAAAGCCGCCCGAGTCTGCTTGTTTGCCACTGTCGTGATGGCGATAAATCTGCCAGTGGCCTTTCACCATAAAATACTTACAAGCAAAAATGGCCTGATGGTTAAGCACGCCAATGCGCCAATCAAACTCGGTAAAAAAGAATTCTTGCGCCAACACTAACGCCGAGGCATTGCGCAAGATAGCCAAGGTATCAATGAGTGCCGCTCGGTCCGCCACCTTATAAATGCCGCGCGAAAAAGCACCGTCCGGTATTTTAAGCACTAACGGATAGCCCAACTCTTGCTCCAGCAAGGCCGGTGTCTCTTTATTTTTAGGATTCACCATCAGCGTGTTAGGGATGGGCACCCCATGTTTGGTAAAGCTTTCGGCCAAAAACACTTTATTGGCACAGCGCAGAATTGAGGCAGGCGAGTCCATCACCACTAAGCCTTCATGCTCAGCCTTTTGGGCAAAACGAAAAGTATGATGATCAATGGCGGTGGTTTCGCGAATAAACAGCCCATCGTATTCGGCTAAGCGCTGATAATCTTTGCGGGTAATCAGCTCCACATTCACGTCTGCGCGTTCGCCGGCTTTCACAAACCGCGCCAATGCTTTGGCATCTGAGGGCGGCAGTGCCTCGTCTGGGTTAACCAACATGGCCAAGTCGTAGCGATAGCGTTTCACGGATTTAGGCTTGCGCCACATAATGCGCGAATAGGCCTCTAACGCCTCGGCAAAGTGGTCTTCCTCCTCGCCCGTCAACTCGCGGGGTGACAAGGTCGCCAGCCCTGTCAGCTCCCAACGGCTGCGCTTTTTAAAGGTCAGCTCTAGTACTGGGCACGGCAGGCGCTCAAATAACTCGCGGCATAAGGCTGCTAACTCCGGCAACGGACTGCGGCCAAAGTAGCTTTTAAACTTCAGCTTTTTCAGCTCGCCCTTACCTTCGCCCTCACCTTTATTCTTACCTTCACTTTTACTTCCATTCTCTGCGGTAAATGCCGACAGCGCTTCACTCACGCCATCAAAACCAAAGGCAAACAGCGCGCTGTTACGCAGGTTATTTAAAGTGGCCACCGAGGGGATCACCGTTTGATCCCGCGCCTCGGCGAGCAGCGAACAGTAGTAACCATTAGATAAATATTTGTTATTTTTACAGAGATTAATGACCCGAGTGCGCGGTGCATTTTTCACGGGCGCTTGCGTAAGATAGCTTTCAAAATCCAGCAGATTTTCGCTGGGGAAATACGGCGCCCAGGCGCTAACATCATCGACCACCAAAATAAGTTGAGCCATTTTTCCATCCGCTGGTTATGCCGCACAAGCTATGCCACTGGTCATATTACAAAATGGTTATGCCGCTGGCTGATCGTCATGCCACAGATAACAACAATTAACTTTATAGATAAATATCTGCCCGCACAGTGAAATATTCTCGCGGACAAGGCTAAATTATCGTACCTTAAATTACTCGCCACATGCTTTGAGTGCCTTATGTCTGCGCTTATGCCTGCAACCCAGATCCGCCCCGCACTAAAAACCGAACTCAATGAGCTCGTGGCCCTCGAAGAGCTGTGCTTTGAGCACGACCGCATGAGCCGACGCAGTTTTCAACGCTTTATTGAGCACCCCCAAGACAAGCTACTGGTCGCCGAGCAAGACCAGCAATTACTCGGCTATATTTTAGTGCTGTTTCGGCGTAACACCCGCTTAGCGCGCATTTATTCCATTGCCGTGTCGCCCCACGCCCGTGGTTTAGGCTTAGGCCAAGCGCTGGTAGAGGCCGCAGAGCTGGCGGCCCAAGAGCAAGGGGCGGTGTTTATGCGCCTAGAGGTGCGAGCCGATAATATTTGGGCGCAAAATTTGTATCAGCGCTTGGGCTATCGCCAGTTTGGCGTTTATCACAATTATTACGAAGACTTGCAAGTGGCCCTGCGTTATCAAAAAAGGGTGCACCTGTATCATCCGGCGAGTGGCACTAAAGGCGTCCCTTATTACCGACAAACCACCGATTTTAGCTGTGGGCCCGCTTCCTTAATGATGGCCATTAGTGCCCTCAATCCTGACTATGAGCCAGAAATAGACGAAGAGCTGCAGCTGTGGCGCGAGGCCACCACTATCTTTATGACCAGTGGCCACGGTGGCTGTGGCCCCCATGGTTTGGCGCTGGCCGCATTTAGACGGGGCTTTAAAGCAAGATTGATCCTCAATCAAACCAGCCCCTTGTTTGTGGACAGCGTACGCACCCCCGAAAAGAAACTGATTTTAGAACGGGTGCATCAGCAATTTTTGGCACAAATAGCCAACGCCGATATCGAACTGAACTATGACCACTTTACGCTTAAGCAGCTGGAGCAGGGCTTGCACCAAGGTGGCCTACCCTTGGTGCTGATCAGTACTTATCACCTTGATGGCCGCAAAGCGCCCCACTGGGTATTGGTGTGCGCCATCGATAAAGAGTTTGTCTATATTCACGACCCGGATATTGACGAAGCCACCGGTGAAAGTGCGGTCGATAAGCAATATTTGCCGATAGAGCGCAGCCGTTTTGACCGTTTAGCCCGTTATGGCCGCCAAGGATTGCGCGCCTTAGTGTGGGTGTTTAAAGATTAAACGTGGGTTTATTCGGTACTACTGACTTTAATGCCCAGAATTTTTTAACGATTTTCGCCGCCCTTCACTACAAAAAATGACCGCAACGGTCAGCACCTGTCGGGCTGAATCGTATAAAAAACAGCCCAAATAGAGTCTCAGCTCTATAAAGATCAAGCACTTAGTAAAAACTCACACTTCTCAGGTCGGTTTTCGCCGCTGGCCTTACCTTCCTTTGCCTCTCAAATTTCGTATAGTGAACTCAAGATACACAGCCGAGAGACTGTCATTATGAAAAAACGTATTATTGGTTATGCATTATTGCCCTTTCTATTAGCCACTACTCCAGTAATGGCTGGCGAAGACCTTAAAACCATTTTAGGTGGCGGTGCCGGCGGTGCAGCGGGCGCGCTTATTGGTCGCCAAATGGGCGGTGATACCGGTGCTCTTGTAGGTGCTGCTATAGGCGGCGCTGCAGGTGGCGGTGCCACAGCCAATCGCGGCAATAAAAATGAAGCCGCATTAGGCGGTGCCGTGGGTGCTATCAGTGGTGCCGCACTGGGTAAAGAAGTGGGTGGCCAAAATGGTCAGCTAATTGGCGCCGGTGTGGGCGGTGGTGCAGGTTCAGCCGTAGGTGCCAGAACCGGTGATACCCATAAACGCCAAAACGTAAATCATGATCGTTATTACGACCGCGATTATAATGACCGTTATGACGATCGTTATTACAACGACCGTTACGAAAGCAAATACGACCGCAAGCGCAGAGAAGCAGAGCGCAAGCACTATCGTAAGATGCGTAAACAAGAAATGAAGCATCAACAACGCTTGCGCAAACAAGAACACAAACGCCGCCAAAACTGGGTAAAGCGCCACGACCGCTGGGATGATTAAGCGAATCGCACCCACATGCAGGAGTCAGGGACGACTCTTGTAGCCCAGCTCAATTTGTTCACGGCTATTACTCCCACCTTACTCAAGCTAACGGCTATTGATTCTACGATTACCTCTCCTGCCCTTGCTGCTAATCTGTGCCACATTTCCTGCTTTGCTTATACTCATCTGGAAAACTAACTGATCAAGGCCTTTGCAACGAAACCCGCGAAACCCACGGAAAAATAGTAATCAGATCTGAAAGTACTTTTTTATAGTCAGGACGGGGCTGGCGTTTATCTTTACGCCGTCATCCTGACGAAAGTCAGGATCTCGTTTTAGGGTTTCCTGATTACTTATAAACCTCAGCCATTATGCAGACCAATGACTACGCGATGGGCAACCAAAACAAGCTTGGTTTTTACCTCAACATAGAGTTGTTAAAACTCCACCTGCTCTGTAATTCATTGCATTTATTGACACCAAAATCACTGAAACATAGCTGAGCTTTGTGGGTCATCATATAAACCAAGATGCTGCTCTTCAGGTACCGATCTCGGCCCTGTCGCGCGTTATTTGCTCATACTATATGCAGTCGGCGATTAAGTGATGATCTGCGGTCAGATTCTGACGGGGGCAAACAGTGGCCAAACCAGTTAAAACAACCAATAAAAACCTATAAAACAATAACTTAACATGAGATCGCTCGCATTAAAGAGTGATCTAGAACACCTAATTAGCTTCCTTTAGTACACACTCTGTTTGTATAGTGGTGGCAGTTAAACAGCCTGAGAGTGACTGAATTATGTTGAACAAAAAAATTATCAGTTTTGGCTTATTGCCGTTTATATTGGCCACTACACCAGTATTTGCCGGTGAAGATTTAAACACCATTTTAGGTGGCGGTGTGGGCGGTGCAGCCGGCACCTTAATTGGTCGCCAAATGGGCGGCGATACGGGTGCTCTTGTGGGTGCTGCCTTAGGCGGTGCTGCGGGTGGTGCTGCTACTGCCAATCGTGGTAATAAAAACGAATCCGCCATAGGCGGTGCCGTAGGTGCCTTAGGTGGCGCGGCTCTGGGTAAAGAAGTGGGCGGCCAAACCGGTCAGTTAATTGGTGCCGGCGTAGGTGGTGGTGCGGGCTCTGCCATAGGTGCACGCACGGGCGACGGCCACCGTAAGCCACAAGAAGTGCATCACTATTACCACGATAAAAAACACAACAAAAAGTACAAAAACAAACATTGGCGCAAGCACGACTGGGACGATTAAGCCCCTCGTAGCTTAAGCTAACCAGCCCACCCCAACACTTTTGGGGGGGCTTTTTTATGGCGGCTTTATAGTGTATTTAGCTCGAAATCAAAACCGTGCCGAATACTCTTTACCTACAATAGGGCCACACTACAAAACTCAAGGCCAAATGGTCTCTGTAGCCGGCAACTTGTTCGCCGGTCCTGCGAAGCAGGATGTTTTAAATTTATCAAAATCAACACCAAAACCGTGCCGAATAAATTGGCACACTACAAAACCTCGCGCCCTGTAGCTGCCAATTTATTCGGTAGGCCAGCGTAGCTGGATATGTTTTAAATTATCAAAATCAACAGCAAGACCGTGCCGAACAAGTGGGCACACTACAAAAACACCAAAAACATGAAACCCTGCCTCATACTCTTTACCTAAAAGACGGCCACCTTCAAATAACTGTCATTAAATTGAGATTAAACCGCCATTAAGACCTACTAGCCTAGTGCACAACTTCAACGCTGTTTACTGGCACAGTAAGGATAATGAATCATGAGTCAATTTGAGCATCAGGATGAACAAAACCACCCTCGGCCACAGGTGCCTGAGTTCACCAAAATGGTGGAGAAAAGTCTCAGCCGCCGCCGCTTTTTAGGCGGAGCCGCAGCTTTAAGTGCCGCCGCCTTCTTTAGTGTTTCCCCTGTGTCTCGTGCTATCGCCGCTGCGACCAGTAGCAGCCCCTTGTTAGGCTTTAGCGCCGTGGCGGCCAGCACTGCCGACACCTTTGTGGTGCCCAATGGTTATCAAGCCGAGCGTTTGATCTCTTGGGGCGATCCTTTGTTTTCTAACGTGGCGGAATTTATTAATGGCGGTGGCAATAGCGCCACCGATCAGCTGGGTCAGTTTGGCGATAATAACGACGGCATGAGCTTTTTCCCCATTGATGAAAATACCGCTCTGCTCGCCGTTAATAACGAATACTGCAATTACGAATTGATGTTTGAGCACCTTGGCAAACAGATGACGGCCCTTGATGTACAAAAAGCCCAAGCGGCACAAGGCGTCTCTGTGCTCACCTTAAAGAAAAATGCTAAAGGCTGGCAGTTTGAAAAAGACGGCCAATATAATCGCCGCATTCATGCCAATACCCCCATGGCGATTAGTGGCCCCGCCAAAGGTCATGCACTGCTAAAAACTGCCGCCGATCCTAAGGGCGAGCGCGTGCTCGGCACCTTTAATAACTGCGCCAATGGCCTCACTCCCTGGGGCACCTATTTAACCTGTGAAGAAAACTTTAACGGCTATTTTGGTAGCACAGCATCCACCACTGTCACGCCCGCCCAAACGCGCTATGGCATAGGCCTAAAAGATGCTGGCTGGCAATGGCATCAGTTTGACGAGCGTTTTGATTTAGCCAAACACCCTAACGAGTGCCACCGCTTTGGTTGGGTGGTCGAAATTGACCCCAATGACCCTACTTCAACGCCAATCAAGCGCACCGCCTTGGGCCGTTTCAAACACGAAAACGCCGAGCTGGTGATTGATAAAAGTGGTCATGTAGTGGTGTATTTAGGCGATGACGAACGCGGTGAGCATATCTATCGCTTTGTGAGCCGCGATAAATACAGTCCTGATGATGCAGCGGCTAACCGTCACCTGCTGGATGAAGGCACCTTATACGTAGCACGCTTTAACGGCGGCGAAAATAAAGATGGCGAGCTGGCAGGCGATGGCGAGTGGCTACCGCTTATTTTTGGCGAACATGGTCTTACGCCCGAAAACGGCTTTACCAGCCAAGCCGAGGTGTTAATTCATGCCCGTTTAGCGGCCACCCAAGTGGGTGCAACCACCATGGACCGACCAGAATGGGTGGCGGCGCATCCCACCGAGCCCATGGTTTTTTGTACCCTTACCAACAATAAAAATCGCGGTGTAGCCGACAATCAAGCACTCAACGGGCCTAACCCCACAGCCGAAAACCACTATGGCCAAATTGTGCGCTGGCAACCAACCTCAGGCGAACATACAGATGATACTTTTAATTGGGATCTGTTCTTGCTAGCCGGCAATCCGACTATTCATCAAGATACTTTGTATGCGGGCTCCGCCAATATTAACGCGGACAATATGTTCAATAGCCCTGATGGCATTGGCTTTGATAAGGCAGGTCGCTTGTGGATCCAGACCGACGGTAATTATTCTAATGAAGGGGATTTTGCCGGCCAAGGCAATAACCAAATGCTCTGTGCGGACCCAACCACAGGCGAAGTGCGGCGCTTTTTAACCGGCCCCATTGCCTGTGAGATCACAGGCCTTGCCTTTACCCCGGATCAAAAAACCTTATTTGTCGGCGTACAACACCCAGGTGAAGACTTAGCCGGCTCGCACTTTCCGCTCGGTGGCAGCCATACCCCCCGCTCCAGCGTAATGGTGATCACCCGCCAAGACGGCGGCATCATCGGCACCTGATGCTAAAAGTGAAGGGTGAAGAGATAAATCCACACCCATTTTCCACCCTTCACTGCTTTTAAGCCGTCTTCCTGATGAACATCAGGATCTCCGTCTCGGTGTTTCCTTTTAGCTGGGCGCAGGGCGCTTAGCGCTATTATTCTTTACGCCTCTCTCTTCACCTGTCTTACTTACTCAGCCTCTGCTTTACCTAACTTGGCTTCACGAAAGGCCGCTAGCTTGTCATCAATTAAGCTGCGGGTGGCCTCGGCATTATCTTTAATGCTGCCATCAAAAATCTTTAAGCCATCCAATACCTTGGTGGCTTCGCCGTAACCTTTATCAATCGACTTGGTGATCACAGATAAAAACTTCTCTACCTGCTCTTCCTCACCCATGCTGCTGTTCTGTCGCTGAAAAGTCTCAAAAAAGCCTAAGGCGCCGTCCACAATTCGCCCTGCGGTATTTTCCGGTGACCAATAATCATCACTCTGACCGGCAACTTTATTAGGCGTAATGGCATGATCTGCGCCTAACTCGGCGTTAATGGTGCTCATGATCTCGCTATAGAGAATATTCATGGCTTTATCATCGCCCTGCTTGCCGCCACCAAACATAGCTTCCACTATGTTTTTATTCGATTGCGCTTTCATCTCGCTACGCGACGCCGTGAACTCAGCTTTTTGCTCTTTTTGCTCTGGCTTGTCTTTGGCCTGCACCGGCTTTGCATCCACACGCACCGCTGCCGACGCCTGACTACCAGTAATGGGGGGTACTGCCATGATCCAACTCCTATCTGAAGTGAACTGTCATGAAAATGTGTGAGCAGCCTAAAGCTGCGCTTATTAAGGTATCGGCAGCAAGCATAACTTCTTAACCTAAACCTATTTTTGCCACGGAATACCCGGACGCTGAGCAATAAGGCAAAGGGAATGGGGAATGGGTGAGGTGCATACACTATACAATTAGCTCTTAAGTAGAACGGTATAACTGATGTGGAACAGAACTTTTTTTGCCACGGAAAAGAGCACTCTTTGTTTACGAGAGTCACGGGCGCAGTTCACGTGCGACAAGCAATAACAGCGCTAAGCGCCGAGCTAACATATAAACGCCGCCTTTTGTTCAGCTTGGTGCTTAGCGCTCGGCGCTGCCCTGCACTTTCAGTTCTGATCACTATTTTTCCGTGTTCTTCCGTTGCTAATGAGTTTTAGTTACTAAGACCTAAATCTAGATCCTGACGTGCGTCAGGATGACGACATAAAGATAAACACCGCTCTTTGTTTAGCTTGGTGCTGGGCGCCGGGCGCTCGTCGCTGCCCTTAACTTTCAGATCTGATCACTATTTTTCCGTGGGTTTTGTGTTCTTCCGTGGCAAAAAGTCTTGAATCTCTAAGGGTAAACTTGCAACGAAATTCAGATAAACTATGCGATATAACTTACTCGCAAGGACTCATTATGCAATATCGACCGCTGGGCCAAACCGACCTCAAGGTCAGCCTGATTGGCTTAGGCACCATGACCTGGGGCGAACAAAATACCGAAGCGGATGCCCATGCACAGCTGGATATGGCCGTGGATCATGGCATTAACTTGGTGGATACAGCCGAGATGTACCCGATTCCGCCCCGCGAGCACACTCAAGGCGACACCGAGCGCATGCTGGGCCGCTGGCTGAAATTGCGCGGCCAGCGTGAGCAACTGATTATTGCCAGCAAAGCCGTTGGCCCTTCCCGCGATGCGGTGCGCCCTTCTTACTTTAGAAACGGCCACGCTAAGCTGGATCGCGCCAATCTAATACAAGCAGTAGACGACAGCTTGCGCCGTTTACAAACCGACTATATCGACTTGTATCAGCTGCACTGGCCCGATCGCAGCGCCAACTATTTTGGTAAATTGGGCCTCACCGAGCTCCCCGAAGAAGAAGCCGTACCCATTATTGAGACCTTACAGGCACTGGCAGAAATAGTGGCCAGCGGAAAAATACGCCACATTGGCGTGTCTAACGAAACCCCATGGGGCCTGCATCAATATTTAAAATTGGCCGAGCAAGCCAACCTGCCGCGCATTGCCAGCATTCAAAACCCCTACAACCTGCTTAACCGCAGCTTTGAAGTAGGCTTATCGGAATTTAGCCTACGCGAGCAAGTGGGCTTACTGGCTTACTCGCCGCTGGCGTTTGGCATGCTCACCGGAAAATACCAAAATGGTGCCCGCCCCGCCGGCGCACGCTTAAGCCTATACAACCGCTTTCAACGCTATTTAAATCCCCAAGCGCAACGCGCCAGCGACGCTTACGTCAACTTGGCTCATGAGCACGGCTTAAGCCCCGCACAACTGGCCCAAGCGTTTGTGAATACCCGCCCGTTTGTGGCTAGCAACTTAATTGGCGCCACCACCCTTGAACAGCTGAAAGAAAACATCGACAGCGTAAACGTCACCCTAAGCCCAGTGCTGCGCACCGCCATCGAAGAGCTACACCAAGCCATGCCCAATCCAGCGGTATAAAGCGCTTACTGCGCTAATGTTGAATTTTAAATGCTTAATGTTGAATGAAAGACTTAAACATTCCTGATTACGTATGAACCTCAACCAAAAGCACCCTGTTTCGGTTTGTTCTTTGTAGCTGCCCCGTCTCTTTAATAAAGAGGACTTCGGCAGGCCAGCTCTGCTGGGTGTTACTGAGGTTTAGATTTAAACCAAAACACCAAACCGGGCCGAAGTCCTCTTCGCCGAAGAGACGGGCCCCTACAAGGTCAAAATACCAAACTGAGCCTGATATTTTTACCGAAGAGGTGGGCATCTCCGTGTAACCTATTGAATTTATTGGTGCTGAATTCACTGAAACATAACTGAACTTTGTGGGTAATCAGGAAACATCAAGGCTGCCTAGCGTTGAATAACCAAGCAGCCCTTTAGCTTGTAAATACCGAGCAATCTACTTTATTAGTGCAAATCAGCCAGTTTTACATCTTTCATGCCCAATGCTTGGGCCACGTCGTACATGGCCTGATTAAGGATCTTATGGGTTACTTTGTCTGCCTCATAACTCGCTTTGGCATTAATATCGGCCATCACTTGATTATGCTGCTTGTTAGAAAGTGCCTTATCAAACAGGTAACCGCTCCAAAAAGTACTATCTGGCGCAGTACCAGCATTGACCAGTGTCTTAGCAAGCTCAGTTCCTGAAAGGTCGGCAGGCTCAGGCAAGCTAATACCTGCCTCCGTTGCACGCTTAAGACCAAAGCCAATGGCTGCATCCATGCCACTCAGAAATGTGTTTACCTCCTCTTCACCGTATTGCTTGGTCAGCTTGGCCACCTCAGCATTCACAGTGTCCTCACCCAGCATGGCGACCAACGCCGTAGCAAAGCTAAACTTTTCAGCACCGCCCCCCGCTTTAACCAAGGCCGCCGTCACCTCCAACGCCGGATCGCCCATGTAAACCGGGCCACCAAACATATTAATCGCAGACTGCTGTTGTTGAACATCCATTGAGTGTTTCGCATCCGCCGCCAACACAGGACCGGCAGTAAATGCCGCCATAGTAGCCGCTAACAATAGAGTGGTAGTTTTCATGGGTATTCTCCTTAGGCTGTTATAAATAGCAAAATAATGGTCAGATCAATCCGACTTAATTATTCGCCAACGCATGAGTTCAGCCATCACATGTGAGGTCACTGCATCACAGCGTCTACCTGCAAATTCAAACGTATCAGACGCCTGGCTCTCTGCCTGCTGCACCAGATCCTTGCGCAGCATGTCTCGCGCTCGTGAAAGGCGTTTTTTAACCACGGCTTCACTCAAACCTAAGCAAAAAGCACTATCTATCACTGACATCCCCTCTACCGCACGCAACATAAACACACTGCGATAGGTTTCGGGCAAGCGCCGGATAGCAGCTTCCAACAGCCGCTTTATTTCTTGCGTGCTGGCGGCCATTTCTGGAGTATGTTTATCAGCCATATAGGTCACCGTCTGGTCCCACTCAAGTTGGGGCGCGTGAAGAAAAGTGACTTTTTCATCCAGTGAGATCTCAGGGCGCTGTCGGCGCTTAATACTGATCGCTTGATTAACCACAATGCGCGTTAACCAGGTTTTGAGTGATGCGCGGCCCTGATAATTGTCCATGTGCTTAAAGGCACTGAAATACGCTTCTTGCACCGCTTCTTGCGCTCGGCCTTCATCATCAAGCACCCCCATTGCGGCACGAAATAACGCCCGATTATGACGGCGCACTATCAGCTCAAAAGCCGCTCCATCACCCACGCGAGCTCGCGCTAGCAAACGAATATCAGTTAAATCGACCAGTGGAATTTGTGCTTCGGCTTTGGAATGGCTCATACCGAGATTCTCCATCACTGTTTTTGGATGCCTACCCTATTAGACGCAGCAGATTAAAATCGGTGACATTTATTTTTAACACCACCTGCCCTTCAGTATGTACGCTGACTATTAGTTCGTGAGCCGGTTGACATGAATTAGCGGATGAAAAGAGGCAAATACCAGCCAGTGTTTAGCAGGCGTATACCTGTGCTCACATTACGCCACCGGCGTAACCGTTTGGCACGGCGTAGTGTGTGTCTTGAGCTTGGAGTTCGGAATGACTACATGCGGTGGGTGATGGGGAGTGCATACGTGTAACACCGTACCTGTTGATTCGGTGTTTTTGTAGTGTGCCCACCTTGTTGGTAGGTAAAGAGTATCGGCACGGTTTTGGTGTAACCCATGAATTCAGAGAAGAGCTCTTAAGGCCTGTCCTGTTTCACAGAGCCCCTACAGGCTGTTCGACCCACCAGCCTCAAAAACCAACCGGCTTAACACCCTGCCCTGATGCTATTTATAAACTGCCTGTTCGGCAGTAAAGTTTACAAAACCGCTCAAAACTGGTAGTAACTTTTTGAGCGGCCTGTGCGGCAGTGAACCGTTACGCTGGGTAATGCTGGCCGGTGTCCATTTTCTGAGCTGCCTGTGCGGCAGTGAAGATCCCTATCCCTGATGGCTCTTTCGGCTCCCTTCCATTTTTCTAAGCCGCCTGTGCGGCGGTGAAGATCATCACCACCAGCATCCGCTTTACACTCGCTTTCTAAGCCGCCTGTGCGGCGGTGAAGGTTATATTTAAACATTTGACCCTCCTTGGTTTTTTCTAAGCCGCCTGTGCGGCGGTGAAGACGCCGAGGAGTACCGGATCGTATTGTGCACGTTTCTAAGCCGCCTGTGCGGCGGTGAAGTAAAAAAGAAATGTGCATGGCAATAGGTGGAGTTTCTAAGCCGCCTGTGCGGCGGTGAAGGAGCAAGACGACCGGAGCCACGGCGAACAGCATTTCTAAGCCGCCTGTGCGGCGGTGAAGCGGCATTCATAAACGGCACGGAAACGGCGGACTTTCTAAGCCGCCTGTGCGGCGGTGAAGAGATCCGATCGGGCTGGGCCAACGTGGGGCAATTTCTAAGCCGCCTGTGCGGCGGTGAAGCAAACATGGATCGACCTTGTTGATCACAGCACTTTCTAAGCCGCCTGTGCGGCGGTGAAGGACAACGAAGCGGTGATCGCCCAGCTCATTGATTTCTAAGCCGCCTGTGCGGCGGTGAAGGCGTTCTGCAAAGCCGGTGTGCTTGGCCATGTTTTCTAAGCCGCCTGTGCGGCGGTGAAGGCTAGCCAGTTAATACCCTTAGCTGTGAACTTTTTCTAAGCCGCCTGTGCGGCGGTGAAGAACCTTAACCCCGAAACAACCCTACAAATTCATTTCTAAGCCGCCTGTGCGGCGGTGAAGCTAAGGGTAAGGTTCGGCCTACCGCTCCTTGTTTTCTAAGCCGCCTGTGCGGCGGTGAAGCCGTAGCACTCCACGGCATCGAGTGTGTCGGATTTCTAAGCCGCCTGTGCGGCGGTGAAGTCCGCCGCCGACGCACGGGTGTAGAGGGTACATTTCTAAGCCGCCTGTGCGGCGGTGAAGCATCTCTGATTATGTTAAAAAACTCCGTGCTTTTTCTAAGCCGCCTGTGCGGCGGTGAAGGCATTTGAAGCCCGCGCCCTAACGCAGGTTAATTTCTAAGCCGCCTGTGCGGCGGTGAAGATGTATGCCTTGGCTAAGTGAAACGCCTTAGTTTTCTAAGCCGCCTGTGCGGCGGTGAAGGCATGGTTACTCGCTGGCGCTGGGCGTGTAGCTTTCTAAGCCGCCTGTGCGGCGGTGAAGGCAACCAATAGCGGAAAGGGGCGCAGTGAAGCTTTCTAAGCCGCCTGTGCGGCGGTGAAGGGGGGATTGTGTTATTAACTACTTTTATTACGTTTCTAAGCCGCCTGTGCGGCGGTGAAGCATGCCAAGGCGGTTCCATAAGATGCGCGTTATTTCTAAGCCGCCTGTGCGGCGGTGAAGAATTATAGTTGTGACCGTCACGAATGCAAGGTTTTCTAAGCCGCCTGTGCGGCGGTGAAGTTGACCAGGCACGGTTTGTAAGCTCGCGGTTTTTTCTAAGCCGCCTGTGCGGCGGTGAAGCACTTATCAGCAGTTTAAATTGCTAACTGTTATTTCTAAGCCGCCTGTGCGGCGGTGAAGAGTAGAAACTTAACACAAAAAATAGTTACAACAAAGGCTTAGCTAAGAATATGAAAAAATACCCTTATTTTCAGCGCTGTTGTAACTATCTGTTTTAATTGTATATTTTTAAAGAGCTTATTTTGAGGTTAAAAATGCGGTACTGAAGCTATTTGCTCGCCTCGTACTGCACTTAAGCCATAGCAATTTAACTGCCCTTCTCTTACACCTGCTACTTCTACCCGTTCAATAAACAATGGAAACTTAGCCGAACCGGTGAGGTTTTTCGCTTTGGTCTCCAAGCTTTCCATCCAGATAAAAGGCAATTTCGAGTCCGCTGCGGGTTTGCTTTTCTCCAGTTGCTGCAAGCACAGCTCAAGGCTTTGGCCTGACTTTGTAGACCAGATCTGAGCTTTACTGAGCATGTCTTTTTCGATGCGAGCCTGGCCTTTTACCCGATGGCGAACAAACGCAACATGAGAGACCGATTCAGGCACCAGCTGAATCGATTTCAAATGGGTGTAATCCTCAAACCGACTGAGAAACCCCGCCAAATTCAATTTCTCCAACTGTGCTTGCTCTTTAGCCAGCACCCGCAGTTTATTACCCAGTGGAAAGCCGTTACTGCCAAAGCTAGGAAAACTCACGGCAATAGCACTGTGCTGTTCGTCGACCTTTTGTTCGACCAGTGCAATGTGCACCTGCTGGTAGATTTTCTGCCAGAGAAAACCCAGCGCAATGTCCGCATCCGGCAGCAAGGTGATGTCTTGGTAGTAATTCATGGGTTACCTCTATTTATCGCTCTCGCCAAACACGCCGCCGCGTACCAAAATTGCCATCACGTAGTGCTCGTCTTCTACCCGTGACAATGCCTCGCCCCGAGCCCATTTATCGAAGTGACTATAGAAATCCTGCTTCTCTTTTGGCGTGCGAAAGGCGGTGCCCAAGTTAGTGACGGCGCCGTACGGTTCAATGGCAATCGGGCCTGCGGTCTTTTCTTGATCTGCAAAGGCCGGATACCAGGTATCGATGGAGCGCAGAGCGTTGCCAATTTTTTGTGAGTGCATGGCAGCGTGACCTTGTACTTGATACAACACCTTGCTCTTTTTGCTTTTGCCTTTGTCTAGTACCAGCTCTTCAGATGGATACACTTCTTGCGCCTTACCCAGTTGGGCGAAGGTCGCAATTTCCAGCAGTAAACTGGTGTCGCCACCTGCCAGAGCTTGGGCAATTTTATCAGTCAACTCTGTCAGTTGTTTGTCGGCATAATCAAAGTGACGGGTGCTGTATTGGGTAGCATCAAAGATCCAGCTCTGGGTTTGATCTTTATTTAGCACCTTTACCTGTACTTCAATCTGTTCAACACCGACTCGGTTGCGCCACAAGAAGCGCGCATTGGCGATATTGATAGCATAACGGCGAGCTAGTTCGGTAAAGCCTTCTTTTTCAATATAAGCTTTGGCCGCCTGCTGGTAACTGGCTTTAAAGCCGGCGCTATTACAGGCCGAAGGAGTTTCAACACCACCCAGTATCTTTAAGGTGAAGTAATGTTTTAACGTGTCTTGCTCGGTACCCAAGGCGCAGGCATCTACGGTTTGCAGGTTGGGTTTTTCAACTTCCGCATCCAGCTTGGCCGGGTCATTTTTTACCGCCGCCTTTAAGCGGTTTGAGATAGTGCCGCGTACCGACTTTTCTTGTAATGCCAGCGGCGTGACCTGGTCTTTATTATCCCAAGTGGTGCCATAAAAAAAACCATCAGACGGAACCAGCTTCTTTTCAAATGCCAGTACCGATGCAATATCTTTTACTTTAGCCATGTGATGCTCCAGTTATTCATTAAGTTAAGTTAGTAACGACCGTCGTTAATGGTGTCCGTTATTTCGGGCTGTGCCTGCTGGCACAAATAAAGATCTCGATTAAGGTCGGTGTGGTAGTGCCACAGCACCTCATCTAAACTGTGTATCCGATGCGCCATCCTAAATTCGCCTAAGGTGACTATGCTCTCGGCAAAACGATGGGGGGTATCGGGGTCGCGCTGATTTTTCGCGAGACCAAGCGGGCTAATGCCGTGAAAACCCGTGGCAATAGGCACTATCCAGCCCGGCTTCTCACCTTCAATGCCGGCTTTTCGCTGACTACGCCAAGTCACTTCGCCGGTGTCATTTTGCTCACAGCTGTGATGGATGGTGAGGTATTCAAGCAGTGCATCCAGTGCATCGGCGCCCTCTTCCATCGCTTGCTGCATCAGTTCGCGACGCTCAATTAGCGCAAAACCCGGCATTAGATTTAGTAATAAGCGACGCACGGCTTGTGGTTCACTGTCATCTAACACGTGCAGCTGCGGAGTATTAAAACTAAGTAGATCGCCACCCGCCACTTTCATGCGTGTTAACAGTTGCTCTAATAGCGCCATGAACTCGGGCCGTTGCATGCGCTCTTCATCACTTTCTTGTGCTTGGTATTCAATAAGCAGACTCACATCTAGGTGGCAGCGCGCCTCTTCAATAAAAGCCGAGCGTTTGCCGTCTTTATCTAAGGGGTTGGCGGTGCCAATAATGGAGTGCACAAAATCCCCGGGCCCTTGATGAGTTTGTAGATCACAGCGGTGGCTGAATACTCCCGTGGCCACCAACTCCAACGTTGGGTAGCCAGCGGCATTTAATTTACGCTGCAATGCGTGCACAAAGCCCAGCCAAGCGGTCATGGCAGGAAAGCCAATGGTGTAAGGACTAGACAGCGCATTGGCGTTATGAATATTAAGGTGCGCAAGCTCCAGCAGTCGACGGGTACTCATAGCAGCGCCTCCTTGTTTTGTTCAATAATGCGAGCAAATGCCGCCAGCTCGGTATCACCAAGCTGAATTGCCGACTTACCCGCTACTCTTTGATAACTAAAAATAAAATGTCGAGCGGCATCCTCAACTAAAGTGCTTAACCAAGGGGCATCTGGGGTACGTTCGGCTTGGTATTCAGGAAATAACCACTGCTTTTGGTAAGGCTCTAAGTGCGCTGGCCGAGCATGGGGCTGATCGCCAAAGGCACGGCGCACCTGCCACATTTTTAAGATCAATTGATCGAGATATTCTTGAATACGATAATCCCGCGCGTTGCGGATGTTGGCGTTGTTGTAGTCGGCTGTTAACAACCGATGAAAGGCTTCAAAGGTCTGTTGTAGCTGCCTTGGGTATAAGACGTCGCCAAAAAAATTACCAGTAGGCAAGCGTACGCTTCGAGGAGCAAGTTCGGGAGGCATGGACAACAACAGATGAGCTTTGCCCGCATTCTGGTTATTCAGCACGCTGATATTTTGTGGTTTGGTACCGCCATAGCCGATGGTGGTTAGGTTATAAATTTCTTGATAGCCCACGGAAGAAAATTGGTTATTTCTTCTTAGCTCTCTGGTCGCCTTGGTGTCGTCAGAAAAGCGCAATTTATCTAGGCGCTGGCGCATTTCAAAGATATGGCCCGAGTGGCTCAAGATAGACAGCAAGTGATAGCCCTGCTCTTCTGCGGTAACAGGAAAATAAACCTGCTTGATTTTAGAACTGGTAATGGCTTCGTCTTTAACGGCCACCATTTCTAAAAAGCCACTTTTCAGCTCATCTATATGACCTTCACCGCAGGTCAATAAATGATTAGCCAGCTCACTGTCTTGCTGTAAATGCTCAAGCAAGGTATCTCCATCCTCCATCACCAAAGTCAGAAATTTATACACATCCAATGCCGCCGCATTGCCCAGCGCATCAATTTCAACTTGCAGGTTACCACTGCGTAAAAAACCATCCGCAGCCCGGTCAGCTCTGGCAATAATTGAGCTTACATAGCCATTTTTATTTTTACGCGCACTGGGGTGACTAAAAGTGCAAGGATGGCTGGCCAGCGAGATTTGACCCGCTCGCTTGGCCGCATTGGGCAGCCAATTTTTGAGGGAAAAAATGTCTTCACAAGCCAGTTCTTGCTCTCGTACTTCATGTTCTTCCATGGTGGCCTTGAGGTTCTTCTTTAACCAAGCGTCTTTGCGCTCGGTAAAGAAGGCCTCAATCGCTGCATCAAGCATGTTTATGTTTCCCTATCACTAAACGATGAGATGAGAATAGAGCACCCCAACAACATTAATAACCACTATATACTCATTATTATAAAAACCAATATAGCTAGGATAAGTGGTGTACAAATGGGTTGTTGAAAGTTGGCGATCTCACTTACGCCTGATAACATTGCCCTCCTGCCAAGCAGGCAGCTTAGAAGACTATGTACTCTTTATTTACTTTACTGCCATACAGGCAGCCCATAAGTCGCTCCTTAGGAGCGACTCCATTATTTAACCCTCACCAATCCCAGCTGCTCGTTGTACCGATAGCGATGGCCTTCTTTGTAATACTGCAGGCTGATTTCCCCTAGCCGCCGCGAGGTGTGCTCTGTGTCTTGGTCTTTTAATGCACTTTGTGCTGCAATTAATGCGGCATAGTCACGCACCAACCACAGCCGCGTCATCCTGTGCTCACTTAACGATTGATGAGTAATGCCGAGTAATTTTTCAACATCAACCCAGCCACTTTTTCGGTCGTAAATCTGAAAGCGCGATAGGCCTTGTTCATTAATGACACAGTAAAGGTTGATCCCAGGGTCACTACGACGAAATTGGTTAAACTGTTGCGGTAGTGCCGTCATCCACCAGTAATCATCGGTGTAACCCCACAGACTTTTCGGGCTTTGAGCCGGATCATCCTTAGGCTTTTGTTCGCCTTTCAGATAATGACAACCCAATGTCCGACCAATGGCGTGGTGCTCCAGTGCGGCAAGTTGTACCTTGGAGTCTTTAAACATTCGCGGCGTCGCATCCACGCAGCGCTTGAGGGCAGGTTCATCAACTAAATCCGATAGGTTGCGAGAAAACAGCTGCAAATCGCCTTGCTCATAACCTGGGTGGCTAAAGACGTCTTTTTTCTCGCCCCGATAACCTTTTATATTGAATTGTAACAACCCCATATTGGGGACTTCATTATCTGGGTCAGCGTCGCGATGACGGCGTACTCGACCCGCTAATTGAATAATTGAGCGAAATGAAGACGGCTCGACTACCGCCCAATCGAAGTCATGGTCGCGCCCTACTTCTTCTACCGGCGTGGCCACCAAGATAAAGATCAGCTGTTTGCTGTCATCATTATCCAAGTGCTGGCGGATAACGGGATGCTGAAACACGCCGTCCGTATCGTTGACGGGAACTTTACGTTTTAACACCTGATCCAAATGCTGCTCTTGAGCGTGACGCAACAAGAGCACTTGTTGGCTGTGATAAGCCATCACTCGCACCGTTACATCATCGGGCCATGAGGCATCCAACAGATATTCCGTTAAGGTCACACACGGTAAAATATTGGCACAGCGCACCACGCCAAAAGAAACCTGACGGCCGGTCTTAGCATCCTGTTGGTGGTGCTGATAATGCTTGGTCAGTATTGCTTGCTGAATGGTGGAGAAGTAGCTCGACTCATGAGGCTCGCCTGCCACAGGCTCGGGCAAAGGGATGATCTCGGCACGGCGCTTAACCGGCTCGGCGCGCAGCTTGATTACGCGCTTTTCTATGAAAGCCTGATGAGCCGCTTGATAGTTAGCGGTCGCGGCTTCGCCCTGATTAATGGTCACTAATTGACTTTTAAATTCATCGGTCCAGCCACAAGCCACTTGGCTGCGTTGATGGCGGCTGGCAGCAAACAGCGCCCAGCCTTTTTGATAGGCGCTAAAGTAACCGAGAGCTAAATCCGGTGGGATCGTCGCCGACGAAATCATGACCTTGCGCCCTAACATGCCTGCCAAATAAATCAGTCGGCCAATGGCCACTAAATCTTCTCCGGTAAAATCATCAATTTCGTCGATCACTAAATCGGATGACATCAAACGCAAACTGGGCAAAATATAGCGGCCACCTCGTGTGGTTTCGGTGGCCGCCATAATATGGTCGATGGTGCAGGCAAGCACGGGCGCATAGAGCAAGGCACGCTCTTTGCGACCGGTAAGTACCGTGGTTAATTCTTCTTCTGGCAGTAGGTTTTGCCAAGGCTCATCATCATTGCTCATATCATTGCTGGTGTTATGGCTGATGTGACCACTGGCACCCACTACCTCTTCTTGTTCACCCAGCAAGGGCTCACAAGACTCTGAACCAAAATCTTCCTCGGGAAGCGACTGCTCGTCTTTTTCAAGCGCACTCTTGGAGTCTTGATGCAGTTCTAGAATCGCTTTAGAGCCAATTAATACCGCCAACTCATCATCGGCGAGACCAATCCGATCTCGATACTCATCGCCAGTTTGCAGGGTCAGGGTTCTTAATCCTAGCGCCAGAATAAAGCGCAAACTTTGTTGATCACCCGATAAGGCCTGCATTATTTTGGCGTTGGCCAAGGTTTTACCCCGCCCAGTGCTGGCCATATTGACAATAAAGTAGCCGCCGATGTTATCGTCATTTTCTAGTCGGTATTCTTTAATGGCCGTCACCGCCTTATCTTGCCAGCCAAATTGTTTCTTGAGGGCGGCAGATAAATTTTTCGAGGGTTTTAGCTGTTGAATATCTTCTGCTTTAGGCGTGTCTCGCTCAAAACTTGGCAACATGCGACAGGTATTCACCGCAACCTTGGCCACATTAACCAAGTGCTCGTCTAACTGTTGTTTAAGCTGGCCTCGTTCTGGGCCTTCACTGTGCGTGTTAGCGAATAAGTTGACGGTATTTGGCCAATTAGTCGCCTGAGCTTGTGATGAGTAATAGTGATCGCCCACCATTAGGCAGAGCCGAGCGTGATGAGCGATGGTGCGCCAGCTGCCATCTTGTATAGCTTCGGCGACCAGTGGCAAATGCGCGTGCAATTGTCGGGCTCGGTGACTAAGCGCCTGCATCCAACGAGCGGAGTCGGATAACAAGCCTTGGGGAAAAACAAAACAGTCGGCTAGTCGCTGCTTAAATTCCGCCTGCTCCACATCGTCACGGGGGCGGTTTTCATAGCCCCACTGTTGGCTAAGTCGTTGTAATAACTGCTGCGGAGTCTGATTGGTTTTATCGCCAAAATTATCTTTATTGGCGGGTTTTGGCAGCCGATGATGAGACAGCACCAGCCATAATAAAATGGCGGCGGCATCGGGCAAATTACTGAACGGGGCATGCGCTTGCGATAATACGGGAATGGCCGCCGTTAATTGTGTTTCATCGATGGATTGTTCCAAGAACGGTTCAAGCCAGCTGCTATCTTGGTCAGGTGCTTTGCCGGATTGGATCAACGCCATTAACAACAGGCTAGAGATCCACTCATGGCGCAACGGATCGCCTTTGAAACTGTTTTTTGATTGAGGCTTAAGCTTATCCTGAAATAATTTGGTGGATTTTCCCCAATCATGTAATAACGCCGCCAATCCGGTAAAAGCGGTGATCAGCGGCAGGTATTTCCAGTTCTGCTCGGCGTCGTTGTTCAATAAATCTTGTTCGGTGCTGTTTACCGCCACTATGCCCTCGCTATTAAACTTCTTTTTATTACCCACAATCCATAACAACTGGCTACGCGAGCGGGAGCGCAATTGATGACAGCTAATAGCCGAGCTTTTACTGGCAGTTTGGCGCAGCATTTTTTGCACGGTAAGCAAGCCGTCTTCGGTGATCAGGGTTTGCCAAGTATTATCACCAATGCGATTAGCAAAGGCGTCAAGCACGCGACGCGTTCTGGGCAGGGCTTTCTTTTCGCACTGGGACACAAAGATCACCATCATAGCGTTGGTCCCTCTGTGTCTGGCGTAGCTGTTTCTGGCCTAGATATGTCTGGTATAGATTTGCCCTGTAGAGCGATGGCTTTAACGGTATCGAACATAAAATCCAGCGCCTTATGATCGGTAAAGGCTTGTAAGACTTGTTGGCGAAACTCTTGCTCGGTGGCGTTTTCTTTGGCACAGACAAAGGCCCAAGGCAGCACCAGTGCATCTTTAATCAAGTCCGCCACATCAAACACCAGCGCACCGCGACGGGTTTTACCGTGCATCACCGCAAAGCCATGAGGAATACCCAGTACCCACAAACAACAGGCCGCTAAACCATATGCTAAATAGTTACCGTGATTAAGAAAGTCATTGGCTTTATCTATCGACTGATGTTTGCGAGTAAAGCCACTCTGCCCTGTAGTTTGAGCGGCATATTTATAAAGCGTTTTGGTTAACTGGGCTTCGGTCAGCAGTAGATCGGCGGGTTTAGTGGCGGCGGCGGTGCGAGTATAAAAAGTATCCAAGGCCTTTTGGATCAAGCTGTCATTAAAGTCAAAGCCTTCTTGTTTTAGGTCTCGGTCTTTTTGCCAGACTTGCCGCAAAAAGTCGATACGCGCCTGCTGAACTTGCTGGCCAGCTGTGAGGCGTTGTTTATCATCGAACCAAAAACCCAGCCAGCCCTGCAGATATTCGGTGGGTCGATATTCCCCTTGAGGCGTGAGCCATTCCACCTCGCTGCCCATATACAGTGGCGTGCCGCCGCCACCGCAAAACCCCACTAACACACCTGCTTGAGCGAGCATGCGTATCGCCGCTTGAGTAATAGAGGTGCCATTGCCCAACAACAAGACGGTAGTGTTGGCGATGGGAATGTTGTAATAGAGGTTTTCTTTTTCTGCATCGGTCAGATACAGCACGCGGCCGTCTTTTTGCATCACCCGACAATATTCTAGGTAAAAGAGATTAGCACGTTTAGAGTGCAAAATAGCTTTCAAGTCAGATGGTGAAAAATCATCCATTTGGCGTCCCCCTCATTTTTATGCATTGCCCTACTCTCCCTTTTTCTACCGCTTGCGCCAATACTGGTTATATAAACATGTCGCCTGAAGCGACATGTTATCGAGGATCAAGTAAACAGCCAGGGCTTTATTGCATCAACATTGACCAAAATTAATTGCTGGGCGACGGGATTACCATCGAGCATTTTTATATTTATCTGCATTTCTTGTAATAAATAATGGGCTAGCGCGGCGCGGACAGTGAGCGATAATTCGCCGTTGTGCATGCCGTAGTCATGAATAATCGCGGCTTGTTGTGCCTCGTTTAAACGGGGATCCGGTTTAATACGCAGTACGATGTTAGTGTTCCACGCAGTATCGGGAGCAGGGTGAGAGCGTGAACATATTGTTCTTAGCATACTAAGTTAGTCGTGCATAAAAAATAATCAATTTTGTATAGTGAGATCATCTTTGTTTATTTTTTGCCCAACACAGTAAATCCAGCAACTAATATTTTATCCAAGTAAGCACAACTCATACTCGCCATTTTTTGCTTTCGACGAACACTGGCTTTCCTTGATGTCTCAGAGCGTATCATGTTGAGTGCTAAGTGACGGATGCTCGCCAGCACTTCAGCCCCATTCTCACGGTAAATGGGGCAGGCATCTTCTTTCATTGACACATCCAACACCCAATGCAGGCTATTTTCGATACCCCAATGCCCACGGACTGCCTTGCCGAAACGGATACTATCGAGCTCTGCTGAACTGATATAGTAACGATACTCAAGCGAGGATTTACCTGATTTTTCACGACGATAGCCAATAGCCACCCCGATAGTTTTTAGGCCTTTCCAGTCAGGAAACTGGTGCGCTAAATCGCCTGCTGGCAATACATGATATTCTCGGATCTCAGTACGACCGTGCCCCTGCTCAATGTTGATCTTATCGGAGTTTGTGGAGACAGCTATGCTAGCTGATAGGGCTGTTCGCACCGCTTTAAACAACAACTCTTGATTACCTTTTACTGCCAGTAAATAGTCGCCACCTTGGTTGATAATAGTCTTGGCAATGTTGGTCTGACAGCCCATGGCATCAATAGAAATCAAGCATCCCTTGATATCCAACAACTTGAGCAGCGCTGGAATAGCGGTAATTTCGTTCGACTTGGCATTGGTTTTTAATTGGCCCATGACCACGCCATTAGCGGAGGAAAAAGCGCTGACCATATGGATGGTCGATTGTCTATTCTCTCTATCGTAAGAGCCGCGTAGTACCTTGCCATCAATGGCGATAAGCTCACCATCAGTACGGTGTGTTATCGACTGAACCCAGCGAATAAAGCATTGCTGAAACTGAACGGGATCGAGGCGGGAAATCACCCTAGCGATAGTGTCGTGAACTGGCACTCCCTCTGGAAATAAGCCCTTTTTTTGAAACCAATTCAGGTGGGCACTCCCAAAGTCTTCGATGTCTTCCCAACCCTCAGCACCAGCGATGACAGCACAAATAGTGAGGAACAATACATCGAATAGCGGATAGATAATTTTGGCTGGTTGGCGAGGGTCGTCTATCTCACCAAAATACTGTGTAAAAGCATCCGTGTTCATCTAGGCTCTCCCAAAAGAGAGTATAAGATCACACTGAGGCGAGCAGGTCAAATATAGCTGAGTTGGCTAAAAAACGTTCGAGATCTTGCCCTGGTATCGGGAGGCAAGTCACTCAAGACTTTTCCTTCGGGATTGGGGGTGCCGTGCAGGCGACTCAGTACTAAGTCACGATAACCTTGAGCTTTTTCGCACCAAGCACGCAGATGCCAGCGGCGGCCGGTGTTAACAAAGCGAATGGGCACGATAATGCGGCCACTTCTATCCGGATGAGTAACAGCGCCGTAGTCGACTTCTAGCCGTTCACCTTGGCGTATTGCATGCACTAGTGGCCGCATAATATGGGGGCTAACATTACGCGCCGGTGGGCTGAGAATAGTATGCGCCAACTGGTATTTATCATCTGACAATGGCAGTTGCGGGCTTTGGCCGCTTATCCAATTAAGATATTCAGCCACATCATGGCTGATATATGTGGGTTTAAAGTCAGTGGCCGGTAAATAGCTTTTGGCAGAGGTGCAATAAATTAAGTGACCAGGGTTTGCTTCCAAATATTGGTTAATCACTTTACTGGCTTGTTGTCGACCTAAATTAAAATAGTATTGTAAATGACCGCAGGTAATACGGCCTTCCCAATTTGTTAATAATTCAATTAGCCAAAATCGACGTTCTGGTGTGGTTTTCATCATGGAGCTCTGCTTTATTTTTATTGATTAGCACCATTTAAAGCAAAATATCTCTTAGGTTCAAACTTATTAAGTTTTTAGGCTAATGCCGTGCACGTCAGATAAAGGCAAGCACAGTGGCTATTTTGGCTGTGCGATGCCGTTATATTTATTTTTAATGGCTGATTTAGCTGCAGAAGGTCGTCTCATTTGGGTGTAGTATATGGCCATATTATGTGCCATTAAGGTGCGATATTTGCGCAATGGCCAAGTTTTACAAGATGGTAATAAAAGAGGCGATACATGTTTTTTAATGCGAGTAAGAAAAAAGCAGCTCAGCTCAGTGCCCAGCTGCTCAACACGCAGCAAGAGCTATTAGCGCTACAACAAGATAATGCCCAGCTAGAGCAGATGCTCAGCGTGCAAGAAAGCGAGTTACAAGCGACCAAAAACCAACTTTATTTAGGCCATAAGTTAATGTCGGGCTTGGGCCAGTTTGGTCAGTCGTTATCTGAGCTTAAGGGCTCCTTTGCTGATTTATCTGGCATGTTAGGCGCGCGGCGCGATGAGGCGCTAACCACCCGTGATGAGTCAGCCCAGATGCGCGATGGCATGCGCACTTTGGTGGATCAGCTTAACGCGGCCAGAACTCACGCCATGGACTCGGCTCAGCAAATGAATGCCTTAGAGTCAGAAACAAACGGCATTACCAAACTGGTGCATGTGATTGATGGGGTGTCGGATCAAACCTCTTTGTTGGCCTTAAACGCCAGCATAGAGGCGGCGCGCGCCGGTGAGCATGGCCGTGGCTTTAGTGTGGTGGCCACCGAAGTGCGCAGTTTAGCCTCGCGCACCGGTGAAGCCACTAAAGAGATAGATACTGTGATTGGGCGCATTCGTAATCAAACCATAGCGGTGGCGGGCGTGAGTCGCGATAACAGCGTGGAAATGGAGCAATTAGCGCAAGAGGCGGAGTCGGCACGGTTACGTTTATTGAGCTTAATTGAGCTGGCTAATACCTCATCCAGCGCCTTGGGCGATGCGGCAATTTTGTCAGAAATTGAGTTAGCCAATCTGGAAGAGCTAGAGATTAAGCTGACGGTGTATCAGATTTTATCCGGCTTATCAGATGTTAAAGCCGATGCGCTGCCCGACGAGACTCAATGCCAATTGGGTCAGTGGTACTACAAAGGCAGTGGCGTTAAGCATTATGCGGGTCGCTTAGACTTTTCCGCCATAGAGGCGCCCCATCGCTTAGTGCATGTATATGCCAAAGAGGCCGTGCAGGCGCACCATGAGCAACGAGATCAAGATGCCTTAACCGCCCTCTCCGCCATGGAAGACAATAACCTGGATGTAATGACCAAACTGCGCCGGTTGATTAATGCCTAAGTAAAGCAGCGCCGAGCGCCCAGTACCAAGCGGCTAGCTTAGGGAAAGTAGCAAGATTAAAGGCAAAGCGAGATCCTGACGTGCGTCATGAAGACGGCTAAAGTGCGGCGCTACGAAGCAGAGACGTTTAGCTACGCTAAACCAGCCGGCTAAAGCGGCTTCTACGCGAGTGTTTTGTAGGGGCCAATTCATTGGACCTTTTGAGATATTTTAATGTTTTTGTAAGCACCAACAAAAACACCGCCTTGGTAGGCGGTGTTTTTTTATGTGAATGTACAGCTTGGCGCTAAGGTAGGTTTGCTCTTCCTCCCCTCACCCTTCACACTTTTACAGATTACGCAGGCTTTGGATGCGCTTTTCGAGCGGTGGATGGCTCATAAACAGTTCGCTCTTGCCTTGACCGTTAATACCAAAGGCGGCCAGTGAGCCGTCTAATTCGGCTTGTGAGCCTTGGCCTAAACGCTGCAAGGCGGCAATCATTTTGTCTTTGCCAACTAAGCGTGCCGAGCCTTCGTCGGCACGGTATTCGCGGTAGCGGCTAAACCACATCACGATAATGGAAGCCAGCATGCCAAACACTAATTCCAGTACCATCACCACACCAAAGTAAGCAATACCGCCTAAGCCGCCGCCTTCTTCGTTGTCTTTGTTCATGGCGCTGCTGATAAGGTTCGCCACTATGCGCGCAAAGAACATCACGAAGGTATTCACCACGCCTTGCAATAAGGTCATGGTTACCATGTCGCCGTTGGCGATGTGGCTAACTTCGTGGGCCAGTACGGCTTCGGCTTCGTCGCGGCTCATGCTGCGCATTAGCCCGGTGGATACGGCTACCAAAGAGCTGTTGCGACTGGCACCGGTGGCAAAGGCGTTCATATCCGGTGAATCATAAATGCCCACTTCTGGCATGCCGATGCCCGCTTGTTGTGCTTGGCGGGTAACAGTGCTTAGCAACCAGTGCTCCAGTTCGTTACGTGGCTGCTCGATGATTTGCACGTTATAGGCGCGCTTAGCCATCCACTTTGAAATCAGCAGTGAAATAAATGCACCGCCAAAACCGAACACGGCACAGAATACCAACAAGCCAGTAATGCTGCTGCGGTCGATACCCAGCATAGAAAACACTATGTTTAGCACCACGCCCAACACCAATACCACGGCCAAGTTGGTAGCGATAAACAATATAATGCGTTTCATACGTTCCCTTGTTAAAAGTGTACTTAAATAATTACGATAAAAGTGGTGTTGCGTACCTGCTAGGCTACAAAACCTATGCTATAAAACAAGGTCAGCACAAAGTATCAGGCTACCCTTCACTCTTTACGCCTCACCCTTCACCTACTCCCAATATAATCGGGCTGATTACGCCAAATTCAAGTCATTGATTATGTATTATTTTACTTATTTAAGTAACGCCGCAATATCAATAAAGTTATGCACGCTGTCATTGGCTTGCTCACCCAGCCAAGGGATCTCCCCTAAAAACGGCGCTTTAATGCGTTGTTTAAGGGTATCGACATTGGCTTGATACTGGCTCATGGTGGGATCTATTTGATTCAGCACCCAGCCCGCCACCACTAAACCGTCGTGGCGAATCGCCTCTAAGGTAAGCAGCGCATGGTTAATGCAACCCAAACGCGCGCCCACCACCAAGATCACCGGCAAATGCTCAGACTTTACCCAATCAGATAAATACTGGCGGTCATTAATGGGTAAGCGCCAGCCCCCTGCTCCTTCTACAAAAATCACATCGGCGGCGGTGGCTTTGAGTCGTGCCAAGCCCTCACTTAAGCGTGCCACGTTAATGGACTCATTAGCTTGAGCCGCGGCAATATGCGGCGCTATGGCCGGCGCAAAGGCATACGGGTTATGCATGGCATAGGGCAAGGTAATGGAAGAACAGGCCTGCAGCGTGAGCGCGTCACTGTTTTTTAGCTCACCGTCTTGCAGTTCACAGCCCGAGGCCACGGGTTTATAGCCCAGCACTTTTCGACCAGACTCAATAGCAGCTTGCATCAAGGCGCGCGTGACAAAGGTTTTTCCGACTTCGGTATCGGTGCCGGTGACAAAAAAGGTGTTAGCCATAAATTACTCCGTATGCCAGCTGATAGGTGGCCACGCTGTGACCTTGAGTATTAATAGGATAGGTAAGATTAAGCTGCTGCCAAGTGTGTTTGCCCATTAGGCCGGCTCGGCGCTCTGCATTAACGCGATTGGCGCCTATGCCCTTTAGCGATAACAATAACGACTTTAAATCCGCAAACTCCAGCTGCTCGGTGGTGTAAGCACACCGCCAGCGCTGGCCTGTATGCGCTAAGTGCTGCTCTAATTCGGCGGGATTGATAAAGCCATTGATAGGACTGGGCTGGCTTTGTTGCTGCCAACAGTCGGCTAACGCTTGCAGGCTACCCTCAATTAAAGTGGAGAACACCAGCACGCCACCGGGTTTTAGCCGTTGGCTCCAGCCCGCTAGCCAGGCGGCGGAATTACTGCTCCATTGCAGGCACAGATTAGCAAAAATAAAATCGAGGCTATGTGCGGCCAGCGGCTGCGTGTCCATGTCCGCACACAGCGCCGTTATATCGGCCTTAAGGCGCGCTTGTTGCAACATGGCCGGTGATAAATCCAGCGCTAACAGCTCTTCGGTTTTAGCCTTAAGTGCAGGCACAAACCAACCACTGCCACAGCCGAGATCCAGCCCTACCTTGGCCTGCTGTGGCCGTTCGGCGTTTAATAATGCCAGCAAAGCATTACCCGAGCGCCGCTGCAGCTCGTTGTGTTGTTCATAGCAGTGCGCAGCACGGCCAAAGGCGCTGGCGACTTTTTGCTTGTCTACGATTGGGTCACTTTTCAACATCAAATGGGTGGTCATAGGTAATATCGCATAATTAATGTGGACTCAGTGGCAAAGAGATTTCCGCCTAGGTTGTAATGCGCGAATAAGAGCTCAAGTTCTGCTGCGCAGCACCGGCGCGCTCAAAGCGGCCTCTACGGTGCGAACGGAAAGTGATTTCCGCCTGCGGCGTAATGCGCGAATAAATTTACGCCTACAAAAGACTCAGAACTAAAGCAGCACCGGCGCTCAAAGCGGCCTCTACGGTGACCTTAACAAGTGGGTTTTCCCCTCACTCTTTACGCTTCACTCCTCACACTCTCTTGCAAGGCTTGCAGCAAGGCCGCGATGTCCGTTTGGCTGTGGGCGGCGCTGAGGGTAATACGCAGTCGTGATGAGCCTTTGGGTACTGTGGGTGGGCGTATGGCGCCAACCCAAAAGCCCTGCTCGCGCAAGCGGTTGGACAAATTCAAAGTCGCTTGCTCATCACCCACCAACTCTTTACCTAGTAATAAGGGCTGAATGGCGGTGTTAGAGAGCAACAGCTGTAGCGGTAGATTTGCCGCTCCGGCGCGAAATTGCTGGATGCGCGCCTGTAATTGTTCTCGCTGCTCATCGGCCGTTTGAGCTAAGCGCACTGCCGCCAAAATGGCCGCCGCTTGGGGTGGCGGCAGATGGGTGCTGTACACATAGCTACGCGCATGATTATGTAAATAATCAATTAACAGCTGACTACCACCAATAAAGGCGCCACTCACGCCCAACGCCTTACCAAAAGTGCCCATGTGAATGTGCACTTTATCGGCTGCTACGCCCTGCTCGCTTAAAGTGCCGCGCCCTTGTTTACCCAACACACCCAAGCCATGAGCGTCATCTATCATCAGCCAGTTATTGGTTTGATCGCTAAGCGCGCTTAAGCCCTGCCAATCACCTTGGTCGCCGTCCATGCTAAACACGCCCTCGGAGACAATCAGCCCCGCTTTGGGTTTAAGCTGCTTGGCCAGCTGCGCCATGTCGTTATGGGCAAAGCGGCGCATGCGCGCCGGGCTCAGCATGCCGGCCTCTTGCAATGACGCATGATTAAGCCGGTCTTGCCAAAGCAGGTGCTCTTTAGTGAGCAAGGCTTTGATCACCGCTTGATTGGCGGAAAAACCCGAGCTAAACAGCATAACCGCCTCTAGCCCCAACCAATCAGCCAACTCGCTTTCTAATTGGCGGTGAATGGCCTGATAGCCCACCACTAAGGGTGACGCCACGGCACCTACGCCAAATTCACGGGCCGCCGCATCGGCCGCCTTAATCAGTTCAGGCGCTAGGCTAAAACCTAAATAATCGTTACCGGCAAAGTTTAAATAGCACTTATCGGCACTAAATAGCTGGCGGCCCGTTACCTTATCGATAGCCGGTAATCGGCGCCGCAAGCCCAACGCTTCCCGCTCAGCCAGACAAAGATTAAAGGGCATGTTTGAACCTTATTTACTGATAGCGCCCTGCGCCCAGCACCAAGTTAAAGCGTTAAAACACCAACCCGAGATCCTGATGGTCATCAGGATGACGGCAAAAACCAAAACCAATCGGTGTTTGTTTTTAGCTGGGCGCTGGGCGCAGCCCTTATGCTTCGTAATACAAAGCGGGTTCGGCTTGGGCGGCGAGTTGTTCGTGTAGCTCGATTTCGGTCATCTCGTCTGGCTTTTGGCTCACACCGCTGGGGCGAATGCCTAAGCGTTTGAATAACTGCATATCGCTGTTTTCATCGGGGTTGGGCGTAGTCAGCAGTTTACAGCCGTAAAAAATCGAGTTAGCGCCGGCCATAAAGCACATGGCTTGCATTTGATCGTTCATTTTTTCTCGGCCAGCAGATAAGCGCACATGGCTTTGGGGCATTAAGATACGGGCTACGGCGATGGTGCGAATAAAATCAAAGTCGTCTAAATCCGCTTGGTTTTCCATCGGCGTGCCTTTCACTTTGACCAGCATATTAATGGGTACACTTTCTGGCTGACGCGGCAGGTTAGCCAAGGCTTGTAACAGGCCGGCGCGGTCTTCCGCACTTTCGCCTAAACCCACTATGCCGCCGGAGCAGACTTTCATGCCGGAGTTGCGCACATTTTCCAGCGTATCTAAGCGGTCCGCATAGGTGCGGGTGGTAATAATATCGCCGTAGAATTCGGGACTGGTGTCTAGGTTATGGTTGTAATAATCCAAGCCTGCATCAGCTAAGCGACCCGCCTGGCTGTCATCTAACATACCCAGCGTCATGCAAGTTTCTAGGCCTAACGATTTCACCTCTTGTACCATTTTCACCAAATACGGCATATCGCGTTCTTTGGGATTGCGCCACGCCGCACCCATGCAAAAACGGCTAGAGCCATTGACTTTGGCTTCTTTGGCACGCTCTAACACGTTTTCCATTTCCATTAGCCGCTCTACTTCTAGGCCGGTGTTATAGCGGGCACTTTGCGGGCAGTATTTGCAGTCTTCTGGGCAGGCGCCGGTTTTAATGGATAACAGTGTGCTGACTTGTACTTCATTGGCATCAAAGTTCGCCCGGTGCACTTGCTGAGCTTCAAACAAGAGATCAAACAGCGGACGCTCAAACAAGGCAAGCACCTGCTCACGGCTAACTTGCTCACGGCTCAGTTGGGGTTGGCTCATGGCCGGGTTCCTTATCTGTTCAAAATGAGGGCTTACCGCTTTACTCAGCGGTATTTTGGTTGGCTAGTGTAAGCGCCAATGTTAGCCTGTCAATCATAAACACTTGAACAAGTTGACGTTTGGCTACTTTATGAACAACCCAGTTTTTGATAATCCGCTCACCCCCGCCTCCCTCTCTGACTCAATCTCTAAGATGAGCAATGCAGATTTTGACCGCCAACATATCTGGCACCCCTATACCTCGCTCACCCGCCCGCTGCCCTGTTATGAAGTGGCGAGCGCCGAAGGTGTGCATTTGCAACTCAGCGATGGCCGGCGTTTGATTGATGGCATGTCGTCTTGGTGGGCCTGTTTGCACGGTTATAATGTGCCCGAGCTGAATGCCGCCGCCACCGCACAATTAGCCAAGATGTCTCATGTGATGTTTGGCGGTTTAACCCATGAGCCAGCGATAGAGCTGTGCCGCGCTTTAAGCGAGATATTACCCAGCGGACTGGATCGCTTCTTCTTAGCAGACTCAGGATCGGTGTCGGTAGAAGTGGCGCTCAAGATGGCCATTCAATACTGGCACGGTAAAGGCACGCCCAAAACCCTGTTCGCCGCACTGAACAAGGGCTATCACGGGGATACCTTTGGCGCCATGAGCGTGTGCGATCCTAATGGCGGCATGCACAGTTTGTACAAAGGATTTTTGCCCGAGCATGTGTTTATCGAAAGCCCTAACAGCCGCTTTGATGGCGAATGGGATCCTCAAGACTTAGTACCCTTGCAGCAGTTATTGACTGAGCGCCATCATGAATTAGCAGCACTGGTGTTAGAGCCCATAGTGCAAGGCGCCGGTGGCATGTGCTTTTATCACCCGGAGTTTTTAAAAGGCGCGCGCCACTTATGCAGCCAATATGACGTGCTGCTCATAGTGGATGAAATAGCCACCGGCTTTGGTCGCACCGGAAGACTATTCGCTTGTGAATGGGCGGACATTACGCCAGATATACTGTGTATTGGTAAGGCGCTGACCGGCGGCTATATGACGATGGCCGCCACTATTACCACTCAACAGGTAGCCGAGACCATTTGTAATGGTCCTGCAGGCGTGTTGATGCACGGTCCCACTTTTATGGCCAATCCGCTGGCCTGTGCCGTGGCCTTGGCCAGCCTTGAATTACTGTTAAGCTCAACCTGGCAGGCACGCATTGGCGCCATTGAAGCCCAGCTAAAAACGGAGCTGGCACCGGCAAAAGAGTTAGCGGCGGTGGCGGATGTACGGGTATTGGGCGGCATTGGCGTGATAGAGCTGCGCGAACCCTTAAGTGTGGCTAAGGTGCAAGCGCAATTGGTGGAATTAGGCGTGTGGATCCGCCCTTTCGGTAAGCTGCTGTATATTATGCCGCCCTATATTATTACCCCGAAACAGCTGAGCCAATTAACAAAAGCCATGCTGGTGGTGTGTGAAAGCGTAAAGAGTGAGAGGTGAGTAAAATCTAAGCCCAACACTTTTTTACCACGGAATACAGGAACAAATGCGGACAAAGAGCGAGATCCTGACGTGCGTCAGGATGACGGCACACAACAAACACCGCTCCTCCTCATCCGTCATACCGATACTGAATCAAATTCAGCATGACGGCCGAGGTATCTCGTTTTTGTTTCTAATACCCAAAACAAGATCCTGACGCGCGTCAGGAAGACGGCTAAGGGTGTCAGGATCTCGGCTTAGGCACGGTGCCTATTTAGCGGTTGCTTACCACCGCCATGGTTTTAACCTGGTTGAGGTTGGCGACGGCTTTGGGGTAATAGCGGGGAGAGGCATCTATGGCTCGCTGAAACAAAGACGAGGCCTCTTCATAGGCTCCGTCCATCATGGCGATGTAGCCTAAGTCGTTGAGGGCTTCGGCCTGAGAACCATTTTTTCGCAGTGCCATTAGGGCATCAGACTTGCGATCCCAACGATAATACAACAAGCCTAAATTGCTCCAGGCACGTTGGTATTGCGGATCCAAATTAACCGCCCGAGTTAGCGCCTGCTCAGCCTGCGCATATTGATCGTTAAGATAGTAAGAAAAACCCAGATTGGTATGCAGCATAGCTAGGCCGGAATGTATCTTAAGCGCGCACAGGTAATACTTTCGTGCCAGCTCACCCTGCTCCTGTATATCTGCCAACAAACCGAGCCCGTTGTAACTGCGCCAAGGTGACTGCGGGTCTATGGTGCACACATCAGCACCGGCTGGCGTAGCCTTAAGCCGAGTCTGATCATTCATCACCACCTCTTGCAGCAGTGTTTCCGCTTCTTGATGGCGCTTCATATCCACCATCAATAGCGCCAAGGATTCTTTGATATCCTGTCGTTTTGGCGCCTCACTCATGGCTTGGCGGTAAGCCTGCTCAGCCTGGCTATTATTGTTACGTTGCTGCTCTAGCCCCGCAATATTCAGATACACCTCAGCTTTATCAAAATCGCTAAAGGCTAGTGCTTGGGTATAGGCATAGATCATGGCATCCGTGTCGCCAGAGGCTTGTGACTGGGTCACCAGCATGCCCGCCTCGGCCGCCGTGGTGGGCTTAATCACCCCCGCACCTGCGGCCTTGCTGCCAAAGACTCCCTTGTGCCCCTCTAACTCATTACTCGTGGCACAACCTGTCAGCATCATCACAGTTACCAGCGCAAGTATTTTATAATTCATCGTTTATCCTTAAAGCGTCCATGGCCAACTTTCCTTAGCCGACTTGTCATAGCTAACTTTTCGCAGCCAACTTTTTTATGTAGCTAACTTTTTGTAGCTAGATAATGTCTCCTTAACGCTATCAGGACTCATATGCTTCAGCCAGTAAGCGATCATTATTATTGTCAACGGTGTGATACTTAACACAACCACCTAGCCCTAGCCTCCGCCAAAGGTTTGGAACACTTTGATCAGCGCCGGTCCTATGGCCACAATAAAAAAAGACGGCCAAATGCACAGCACCAATGGGAATATCATCTTGGTGCCGATTTTTGCGGCCATTTCTTCCGCCTCTTGCTTGCGCTTAATGCGGTATTCATCTGCATAGGTACGCAAGGTTTCGGCAATACTGGTACCCAGTTGCATCGACTGGTTAATGGCCACACTTAGGTTGCGAAAATCCTCTAGGCCGGTGCGCAAAATAAATTCGTCGAAGGCCTGTTTTATACTAAGTCCTGTGCGTATCTTGGCGGAAATCAAATCTAGCTCTTCAGACAGCGCAAAATGATTGAGACCAATTTCTTTGGCCACCCGCTGCAGGGCTGCTTTAAAGCCCATGCCAGCCTCGGTACACACCACCAGTAAATCGAGCGCATCCGGCATGGCCAGTTTCATGCGGGTCATGCGTTTATTAGCCAGCCGCTCCAGCACAAATACCGGCAACATATAGGCCACATAAGCCAACACCATCAGCAGCAACAAGATGATGATAAAAGGTAAGGAGGTGAGCAGCAGCATCAAGACCAGCCCGCCCAGCACAAAGCACAGCACACACAACAGCCGAATGCCGTTAAACACCTGATAAGCTAAGTGCTTATGAAAACCCGCGTGTACCAGCAAAGTACGAATACGGTGGCCACTAAACACCCCCATGCGAGCACCGGCGTTTCTCGCCGTTACCAGCTGCTGCTCTAGACTGTCATGCTCTGCGTCAACCTGCTGCATCTGATTTAAACGCTGGCGATAGGGGTTAGTGAAACTTGCGAATATCAGAGTTAGCGCCCAAAACATAGCCATGGCCGACAGCGCCCAAAATAAAGTCATGGTCGGCAGCGCCACCCAGCTTTTCAGCAGCCACTGGCTCAACCAAGGATCCGCCATGTTCGCCTGCAATAGTTCTGTTGGCTGGTTCATATTACACCTCGATCTTAATAATGCGGCTGATCCACCACGTACCCAGCGCCATGGTAAAGCCACCCACCATCATTAACTTACGACCTTCCTCCGTAATAAACAGCTCGGTCACGTAGGTAGGAGTAGTAACAAACATCGCCGCAAACAGGATAAAGGGCGTTAATACCAACACCCAGCCCGACATCCGCCCCTCGGCAGATAAGGTTTTTAACTGGCGATTAAACTTAAAACGGTCGCGAATAATAATGGTCAGCTTGGTGATGTTTTCCACTAGATTACCGCCAGTTTCGCGCTGCACTTGCACCGCGCTAATCAGCGCCATATTAGACACACTGGGCACCCGCTCCAGCAGCCCCGCCATCGCCTTACGAATGTCTTTGCGATAGCTAATGTCGGCAAACACCAGTGCAAATTCTCGCCCTAACGGATTAGGCATCTGCTCGCTAATAATCTTGATGGTATCGGAGAAGGAATAGCCTGCCTGTAAGCCCCGCTTCATGATATCCAGCGCCTCGGGCAGCTGTTGCTCATACATCGCCAGCCGCTGGGCATAATTACGCCGCAGCTTAAAATAGACCAACACCGCTGGCAGCACCAAGGCCATCAGTACCATCAACCCGCTGTGCCACAGCCACCAACAAGCCCCCGCCAGTAGCAGACTTAACAAGCCTACCCGAAACAACAGCTGATAGGCGTAAAGGCCAGAGCCGGCCAGCTCCAGTTCAAAGGCCACCCGCTCCAGTAGTCGTGAGCTTTCTAAGCGGCGCAGCAAAGGCGACAACCCATCTAGCCGACGAGTCCGAAAGATAGAAGCCTGCTGCTGCTCCCGGTTCTCGGCCGACAATGTCGCCAGCCGCCGCTTAAGCAGAGCTGAGCGGTTTAGTCGCGGCTGTGTAATCGGCACAAACATGGCCAAGCTTAAACACAGTACTGCTAGCGCCACCAGTGCAATAAATATCAGCGTATTAGTGGTCATAAAGCCTCCCGCTAAAAAATGTCCCGGTGCACGTCATCATCACCAAACAAACTGCGGGGCAATTCCATGCCCCGTCGCGCCAAGCGATCATAAAAATTAGGCATTACCCCAGTAGCCTTGTGGCGGCCCAGCACTTTGCCCTCGGCACTGACACCGGTGCGCTCAAAAGTGAAAATTTCCGACATGGTAATGATCTCTCCTTCCATGCCGTGTACTTCTTGCAAGCTCACCATACGCCGGGTGCCGTCTTCTTGGCGCTCAAGTTGAATAATTACATCCAACGCCGAAGCCACCTGAGTGCGAATGTTTTTCACCGGCATATCAAAGCCGGCCATGGACACCATGTTCTCAATTCGCCCCAGCGCATCACGCGGGGTGTTGGCATGCACGGTAGTGAGGGATCCTTCGTGACCTGTGTTCATGGCGGTGAGCATGTCAAAGGCCTCAGCGCCGCGCACCTCCCCCACCACGATACGGTCGGGGCGCATTCGCAGGGTATTTTTCATTAGGTCGCGCATAGACACTTCTCCCCGCCCCTCAATATTGGCGGGCCGGCTTTCGAGTTGCACCACATGGGGCTGCTGTAACTGCAGCTCGGCGGAGTCTTCTACGGTAATAATGCGTTGATCCGCCGGAATAAAACCGGACAGTACACTAAGAAAGGTGGTTTTACCGGTACCGGTACCGCCGGAGATCAAAATATTGAGCTTACCCTTCACTACCGCTTCCATCACCTGACCAATGGCCGGTGTGATGCTGCCAAACTCAATCAGGCTGTTGATGTTCAGTTTTTCTACGGTAAAACGCCGAATAGACAAGGTAGGTCCATTCAAGGCCAGCGGCGGTATAATGGCGTTCACGCGGGAGCCGTCTTTCAGCCGCGCATCCACCATGGGGGAGAGTTCGTCGATACGCCGCCCCACACCCGACACGATTCGCTCGATAACTCCCATTAAATGGTCGTCGTCATTAAACGTAAGCGGCACCCGCTCTATGCGGCCCCGGCGTTCTACATAAATATTTTTAGCGCCGTTCACCATGATATCGGCAATGCTGGGGTCGGAAAGTAAAGGCTCTAGCGGACCATGACCCAAGACTTCGTCGAGAATTTGGCGCACGATTTTCTTGCGCGATTCCAATGACAAGGGCGTGGGCGAGTCCTGCATGATCTGAAAACACAGCGGCTCTATTTGAGCGCCGGCCTGCTCGCGAGAAATGGTCTGCAACATGGGTAAGTCCAGTATGTCCATTAACTGGTCATGCACTCTATGCTTATGGCTTTGTTCTTCCGTGGTGAGAATATAGTCTTCTAGGTTCATCCTTGATCCCCTTGGTTATCTAGCACCCTAGTGCTGGCCAAACAGCTTTTTTAACCAGCTGGATCCGCTGACCGCTTCGTCTGTCTGCGGCGCTATGTGGCTGGCGATATCAGCAAACGCCCTCACCAGCTTGTGCTTGCGTTCCACTTCTATCACCAGCTTGCCCAGATCGGTACAGTCTTCCACCATTTTAAAATCGTTGGGCAAGACCAGTATGCGGCTCACCTCGGTGGCCTGTTCGATTTCTTTCACGGTAAGCGTTTTATTTTTTTCGTAACGGTTTACCAGCAAGATGATTTTGTCTTTGTCGATACCACACTCTTGCTGCAAGCGCCTTACCACTCGGCGTGTTTCACGCAGCGCCGATAACGACTGTTGGGTAACCACCAATATATGCTCGGCCTGCTCCAGTATTGGCACACTCCAATGCTCGACCCCTCTCGACATATCCACCACCAGCTGCTGATATTGATAACGCATCAGATACAGTAACTGAGCGCAGCTTTTAGCAGTGATATTAACCGGAGACACCAAGGAGGGCGTTTGGGAAGGCAGCAAGTCAATGCGTTCTCGCGCCTTGGACATCATGCCCTCCAGCGCCATGCCGTCTAGGTTGTGATCATGCAACAGCGCCCCCATCAAGCTGCCCTGTTTATTGCCGACATTGAAATAATCGCTTAACGACCCATACTGCAGGCAAGCATCCACCAGCAACACCTTTTCATCCGTAGCACTGGCCGCTAAGGCATGAGCCAAATTGGCACTGATAAAGCTAACGCCACTGCCGGGTTTGCCATTGAGCAATACAGTAACGGGAGCCAAGCTGACCATGGCCGCCTGTTGTTCGGCAATGCGCGCTAAGGCAGCCCACAGCTCGGGAGGGTTATAATCCATCGGCAAAAAGTCCACCGCGCCCATGCGCATCGAGCGGCGCATTAGCTCGGTGTTGGCGGTGTCGCCCACTACTATTACCACATGGCTACGCGGTGCTTCTTGCTCAAGCTGGTCATAAATCGATTTTGCTTGAGGATGATCGACCAGCAGTAACACTTGGCGGCCGCCCTTGGGTATGGTGGCACCTTCTGCGAGTCGTTGCAGTTTCAGGGTGTGCTCCTGCCATTGCCGCTCTAGCTGTCGCCATAATTGCCCATCATAATCGATGACATTCAGTGTTAACGGACATGCTAGGCGCAAGGGAATATCGACATATCCTGATTCAAGATTGATTACTTTAGCGTCTGTCATGGCGCCCCCAACATTAAAAAACGGTCTTTACCAACCCGGGCGTTGTACCTTTTTCACCCCCGAACCGACCTCTTTATATCATTGCATTAGTCAGCAAAGTTAAGCGTGACTTGAGTTTTCCCTTTGCTCGGGGGTTCGGCGCTTTTTACGTATTTATCGTGCAGCGATACGCCATATTCACCATTTAGGGCGAGCGCCGAGATTTTCCCGTCATTTCTGCTGGCGGCTTCAGGGTCCATAATCTGAATTTCGTCTAGGTCCTTTACCGTCTGCCCCAGGGCAAAGGGGTAGTGGCGCTCTCCAGCACAGGCGCTGAGCAATGCTGCTGTAAAGGTCAATAATAAAAGCTGTTTCATATCGCCGTCTCCTTATAAGGACTGACCATAGGTCTGCTCGGTGCCACCTTCGGCCCCTACACTCGCCGAAGAGCCATAACTATTCGCCGCAGCAGGAGAGGCAGCTCTATCCGTTACTTGATGACGATCGGACATACGCCCCAGCAGATAAAACTCGACGTCATTAGGCTCGATGAAGTTATCGGTAGGGAGGGTGACTTGCTGTTTATCGAACGGTCGCACCAGTCGTGGGGTCACCATAATTACCAGCTCAGACTCGCCCTTTACGTAGCTGCGGCTAGTAAAGAGATTGCCCAAAATAGGGATATCACCGGCAAAGGGTAATTGGCTAACCGACTCCCGGGTGTTTTCGCTTAACAGGCCGGCGATGCTAATGGTTTGACCATCGCCCAGCTCCACCGTGGTACCGGCGCTGCGCTTATTAAGGGCGATAACATTGCCGAAAATTGGGATTTCAGTCGAGTTAACCGTGGTGGGCTCACTGACTACAATATTCAGGTTCAAGTTGATTTTACCGCTGCTCAGCACTACGGGCGTAAATTTGAGCCCAACGCCAAACTCCTTGTATTCGATGGCAATACCATCGTCACTTGGCACAGGAATTGGAAACTCACCACCAGACAAAAACTCCGCCGACTGGCCACTAATGGCAGTAATGCGCGGCTCGGCCAGTACCCGGGCTAGGCCACGGGTTTTGGCCAAATCGAGTGCGGTACGAAACATGGTACTGGAACTGCCAAAGCCGCCAATGGCGGTGTTAGTACCAAAGTTAGCCAGCTGTCCCACATTGTCGCGCAATAAAGCCACGCCCCAGTTACCAGTATTGGTAATCAGCTCAAAGGCCGACTCCCAGTTGCGGGTGGTATCTCGCGACACCTCAGCCACGGTGACTTCCAGCATGACCTGCTGGCCGCCGCCCACACTCATCATGTTCATCACTTCAGAGCGTGCCACGCCCCCTTCGGCGGCCACTACATAGCCCTTACCGAGCTCATAGGCGGCATTCAGCTTGGCGAGATCCGACACTTCGCCGCTCATCACCAGCTGCCCCTGAGTGGTATGCACTTGGATTGGCTCTTGGGGTAAAAAACGATAGAGGCGCTCTTTAAGCCCCTGCAGATCGTGGCTAACTTCAATGTCATACACCTGCAGTAGCGCATCGTTGGTGTCCCAGACCATGATGTTGGTATGGCCGAGCGCCTTACCCACCAAATATAACTCCCGATCCTTCAATACCAATACATCGGCAATAGCCGGGTTACCCACCGACACTCGGCTAACGGGTCTGTCTAGTAATAAAGAGCGAGATTTATGGATTGGCAACTGAATCTCATTGCCTGCTTGCTGCAGGCTGCCTCCAGCCCAAACTACGCCGGATAGCAGGCCGGGTAACAACCCGAGTACCAGTGCTAATGCACCCAAAATTGGGGTTTGTTTCTTGTTCATAGCCACCTCCGTGCGACATATAGAATGATTGTTCAGCTTTTTACCGGTATCTGCTGCAGGCTACTGCCTTTGATAACATCCACCGACGCAGGTCGGGGTGCAGCACGAGGCACAGATTTAACCGGTTTTTGGGGAGCACTTTGCGGCGGCAAGGCGGCAGTAATTTCTGCCGACTCTGGTTTATCGTTAGGGTTGCGCAATGCCAATTGAATTTGACCGTTGGCGCTGGCATTCACCAGCCGTTCGGCCTGTTCGGGGTCTACTTCTAAAGTAACGGCGCGCACCAGCTTGGGGCGGTTTTCATCGGTGTGCTGGGTTTGATCCACCGCCAACACTTTAAGGTTGGTAAGCACGGTGCGGGTCATGCTGTTATCGGTAGACAAGATATCGACCCTATTGCCGGGCAGCAGAAAACCCGCCACCCCGATCACGTCGTTTACCCGCACCGTCACCGCACGCATACCCGGCTCTAGCAATACCGACAGCGTACTGCCCTGCCCTATGGGCGTAAGCCGCTCTAAGCGCAACACGTCCCCGCGATAAAGATTGTTTTTGACCGCCATGCCGGTGGCCTCTTCAAGAGTAAGCAAGGCGCCGGGAGGTACCAACCTGGCATCTATTTCTTTTAACTCAACAAAAGAAGCGTCTATGTTGATGCCCGGAGACATATCTCTGCTCGCCACCACCACTTGGCTCAATGCTGTGCCTTCGTCTACCGTGACCTTTTGCACCTGTTGTTGGTTACTGAGCCAGTTATAGGCTACCCAGCCAGCACCCAGCGCAAAAACGAGGGATAATAAAAATAACATTAGAGAGCGTGTCTTCATAATAACCTGTCCTTAGGTTGCCCAGCATGTTCATCCAATTAATCATCACCTCAGTGAACGCAATACATATTCCACGCTTGATGCAAAATAGCTTTACTCAAGGGTTCATGGCTCTGATCATTAAAATCAATAATATCCCGTGCAATACCCAATACATCCCGCGGGTAACATGCCATTAACGGCTTGGAATTTTTATCGTGCAACTCATTTACCATAAAGTCAAACAATGATTCATCGGCAATAAGCTGATAATTATCCAAATTCATTAACCACACTTTTTTATATGAATCTGGTGCCATGGCCCCCAGTTCAATTTTATAACCCAGGCGGCGTAAAAAGGCCTCATCTGCAATCTTTATCGGATCTAAGTTGGTAGAGAAAACCAGTATCTGCTCAAATGGAATATCGAAATGTAAACCATTGCTTAACGATAAAAAATCACGTCGTTCTTCCATTGGCACTATCCAGCGGTTAAATAACCGCTCGGCTTTAAAATCTTGACGGCCTAAATCGTCAATCAAAAACACACCGTTATTAGCTTTCATCTGTAAGGGGGCACTATATTGCCGAGATTGCCCATCAAATTGCACTTCCAGCATATCTAACCTTAACTCGCCGCCTACCATTACCAATGGCCGTTTACAACTGAGATAGCGGCTGTCTATATCGTCATCTTCTGGGGTTGGGATATGGCAATGGTAAAGCGGATCATACAGCGGAATAATAGTATTTTGCACGGCAATGGCGTGGGGCAGATAAATTTGTTCGTCAAAAATTCGGTTAAAACGCCGACATAAAAAACTTTTACCGGTGCCCGCATGGCCGTAGATCATTAAGGGCCGGCGAGAATTGAGCGCCGGCCCTAAAATTTCGATAAGCTCTGGGCTTATCACCATATCACTCAAGGCTGCGGCTAGCTGTGGCCGGCTAATGCTGCCCTTCCCTAGCGCTTGACTCTCCACCAGTTGGTTATAGGCCGCCAGCGGCACCGGAGCCGGGCCAATATAACCGTCCCGCGTACTCAGCTCTTGAGCATCCGCCTGCCCCTTGGCGGTAAGCGCATAGCGAATCATATCCCCGGCGCGGCCAGATGAGCGCACCTCTATTTGTTGCAGGGTTTTCAGCTCTTGCAACAAAGGCTCAAACACGCTGCCACGTAGGCACAGTTTGTCGCTTAATGCCGGTAACGACAAGCTGCCTTCTTCTTGCAAATGGCGCAGTATTAAGCGCAGCAGCAACTCTTTGGGCAGGCCGGTGTCGGCCAGGGTTTTCGGTTTGGGTAGGTACATCCGTGTAACCTCCTTGAGCGAATCTGTACATCTATTGTGGATACGCTGTTATACATCAAGATTTTGCGTTAGCTTTACGCCGCTCTGTGGTTCTGCGCTCTTATTCAGTCTTTGCGAGCGTAGCGCGGCAATCCAGCCTACAAACGGCGCGGTACATAACCATGGATTGCCGCGTCGTTACACTCCTCGCAATGACGGGGTATGCGCCCTATTCCGTCTTTGCGAGCGCAGCGCGGCAATCCAGTTTCTTTCTCCGTGTGTTTTGTAGGCGCACGCTTGTTCTCGCATTACACCGCAGGTGTAACTCTTTAAACCCGCCAGCTACGCTGGCCCCGCGAACAAGTTGCGGGCTACAAGTGCAAGCCAAATTTAACATTCAACACTCAACACTCAACACTCAACACTAAGATTGCTGCAGCGCTGCAAAGCCTAATGCACCAAGCTAAAAACTCCAAAGTGGTTTAGCGCCATGGCAAGCCCGGCGCCTAGTGCCAGTGCCGGCCCGTAGGGAACCTTAAGCCCACCCAGTTCATTGGCTTCTGGTGGCAAATAGCTTCGGCCACCCATAATAAGACCATAGCGCATAAAGGTTTGTTTGAATCCTTTTAAGCCTACTTTTTGCCAAGCCAACAGCAACACCAGCGGCAAGCCGATGATCAGCCCATAGAGCAAGGATTCCAGAAATAACTGCCAGCCCAGAAAAGTGCCGATGCACAGCCCCAGCTTCACATCGCCACCGGCCAGCATGCGACCAATAAAAATCGGAAATAATATTAAAAACGCCAAGCCCAACCCGGCCAAGGCAAATAATATGCCCTCACCAAACCAAGCATGAAAGACTAGCCCTAACGGAATAAAGGGCAAAGTGATGATATTAGGTATTTTGTGGGTTTTAAGATCCAGCCAAGAGGCGCAGATTAATAACACCAGTAATGGTAGCTGTTCCATAGCGTCACCATTTAAAGAAAAAAGAGGGCAGCAAAGCTGCCCTGACACAAATCATACACTTAGTTAAGAAGCACACTCTGCACCAAGTATTATTTGACCGATACATATTATCTGTTTATCTATATTCTCACTAAGAGTAATAAAGGCCGCCGCCACACCCACTGCGATTAACCCGCCCGCCACCGCGTATTCCACCATGGTCAGACCGTCTTCATCTTTCAGCAAGCGATTCAGTTCAGTTAATAGTTTCATAGTAATACCTCGTTCCATCGTAGTATTATTGGCTAACAGTATCAGCCAGGTTGTTTAATCTAGTTTATTCTCTTGCTTTCACTCTCGTTTAAAAATAAGAGCAACTCTCACTTCATCTTTACCTATAACCGTAAGGTGAGTGGTAGGTTTTTCATTATCTTTTTCAAATATATTTCATATGCATGACCACTCTCCCAACTAACGAAACTATAGATTGAAATCTTTTCTAATTTTTTCTAATTTCTTTTTCCTAACTCCCCAGCAACTTCGCTTCAGTAATTAAACTATAGGACTCATTGTTAATGCCTGCCACTTTTAAACACTGAATAAAATCGAAAGGTTCCAGTTGAATATTAGCCGTTTATTACGATTTTTCAAGATGATCCATTCGTTATTGATAACGAGTCTTGTTTGTTATGGTTTATCTGTATAAGCCAACATGTAGCTGGCGGGTTTAAAGAGTTACACCTGCGGTGTAATGCGAGAGCAAGCGTTCGCCTACAACACCTTAGCCCTTACCCATTAAAAGTCCCTTTTAGATCTGATCTCTATTTTTCTGTGGGTTCCGTGGATTCCGTTGCAAAAATAGCTTTGTGATGTTTTCAATTTTTCGCCTGCGGCATAATGCGCGAATACTTACCTAAAAATAAGACGCCTACAAAAATCCAATGCCTCTTGTCCTTGCTATAAAGGCTGCTTAGCTCATTTATGGCTAACGGCTTAAGCGAATAACTGCCTTGCGAATTTCTTCAAAGCAAGGGCCAAGGGACTGTTCGGTTGCGGCATAGCAGTAGATGCCTTCGGGTTGTACGACGTTAAAATCCGCGGAACGAGGATCATTGGCCATACGTAACAACATTTTTTCACTGACTTCACGTTCTTTACGTATATTCTCTGGGCCCGTTTTCTGCGTTAATAAAGACCCCAGCCCAAGCGTAAAAACGAAAATACCCTGCTCTCTGGCCCGCTCCGCCATGTCTTCTACTAGGTTACGAGATATATGATTGATTTTTCGATAATATTCATACCTATATTCATTTGTATCTGCACTAGCAGTGAGCTGAGATACGGGTCGTCTGGGATGACTGGGATTAACCAGTTTAAACTTATCGCCGATGCCAGTATGCAGGTTGTCATACTCGGGTAACACCGTTAACTGTTTATAGAGGTTGGTGCCTAGATATCCTAATAAAGGTAATTTTTCATTCACCTCTGTTGGCTGCCACAACCCGGCCGTATTGCCAGTTTTACTGTCGTTCGAACGGATAGCCCCCTTATATTTCACCTCGCCCAAACTAAATTCAGATGAAAAAGTATTGGGAGAGCCATCGGTAAAAAACACGATAATCCGCAGGCTGGCCGGATTAGTGAGCTTATGGTGTGCCTGTAGCCCAGCCCACATGCCTTCAGAGGAATTGGTATAACCCGAATAATTAAAATTAGCACCTATTGACGTGACCATTGCATCTTGGTTGTAGCCCCTGTCTGCAGTGAAGGGAACCAGTACTTTAGCGCCATAAGCATAATTAATAAGGGCTAGGCGATCATAGTTAGCGTGAAATTTTTGTACGAATTCTTGAGAGCGCGCCGTCACCATATCACCCGCGCCACCTATCGAGCCGGTATTATCCACCACCAAGGCCAAGTCTACCGCTCTGCGTACTGTTTGGGCGTTAACCCCTACACCGATTAAGTCTTTGCCAATCACCGGAAGAAAGAAGGTAGGCACATCGGCGGTGGCCGAGACATCTATGGTGGCATCGCCCTTGCTATTAAAGCTGATATTAATGTCATCACGCTTTAAGGTGAAGGTACTGCCCAAATACTCAGTGGGCATATTGCCGGCAAAATACTTTTCTGCCGCATCCTTGGCTTTGATTTCGCCCTCGGCAACCGCCGAGGCTGCGGCTAGCGCAGCCGCATCTACTGCCGCATACAGCTTGGCCCGCACGCCGTAAGTCTTGCCCACATCCAATGCCAGCCCCGCCATGGCCAGCAGGGCAGTCATGGAGACGGTGGCCAGCACCAAAATGGTGCCGGCATTACGTTTTCTGTTGCATCCCTTCATTGCTTGCTCCCTTATATAACCTTCTTCCTGAATGTTATGCTGTTAGCCTTTCAATTTTTTGTCATTATTTACCCGTTATAACAAGCTGCGGGAATAGAGCTCCAGATTATCTTGAATCACGTAAGCCAGCACATTTTCATATTCATAGAGCACTTCAATCACGTTTACCGTTTCTCCTGGATCTAACACCATATTAAAATGATCGAGTATGGGTAAGGTTGACGGGACCACGCAGCTGTCGCTTTCACTATCACTGTCTGTATCAGTGGTCCATGCTTTGCACTCACTCCACACTCGGCTATCACCGCTGTATTGGCTACCTACCCAACGATGTTGCTCCAGTACTAAGGGTTTATTCTTATTCGCGCCCCCAACCAGCACGGTGACATACATAATGCCATTTTTATTCATAGTAAGTGGTGCGGCGGTGCTTGATATTACGTCCATAATTTTTTGATCGGTATCTGAGGTGCGAGCCACCAAATTCGCGCCTTCTCGGCTCATGCCGATGATAATGTTATTGGCCAACAACAAGCGGTACATTTCAAACACACCGAATGCTAAGACTAAAAACAACGGCAAAATCAAGGTCATTTCTACAATGGCCAAGCCCTGTTGTGATTTTTTATGCTTCTTCTTCAGCTGCATCGCATTGCCCCTCATACTCGCCCTCTTTAAAAAACTCATTTTTCATGGCGGCACTCACAGTAAAATCGAAGTTACCATTTTCAAAAAAAGGCGAGAGCAGCGGCGTCATCAAAGGCCAACTGCCATTAAGTTGGATAACTATCAATTGCCCTGGGTTGCCAACGCCAGACACCTCTTTATCATCGGGATCTTTTACCGTTAGGCCGCCTTCTTTCATCACCCGATCATAGAGGCCCATGGAATGTTCTTTGATTTTAAATTTCACCGCCTCTTTTCGATCCGCTTTGTATTCTGGCTCTTCTGGATCCCCATATCTAGGGTCTAGCTCAGCACAACCGGTGACGGCATAGCGAGCCCCTTCTCGTACCGCGTTCTGCATGGTGAGGTTAACAAAACCAATCATGGCGATATCGATAATGGCAAACATCAACAACATAAACAGCCCAGCCACAAGCGCGAATTCCACCGTGGTGGTGCCTTTATATCTCTTGGGTAAAAATGGGCTTTTCATGAGTGTTTGTTGGCTAGCTATATTTTTGCCAGCAGTAATGCGTCCCTTCATACCGGTTTCTCCCTTTCTATTGTTGCGCCCGAGATTAAGGAAACGCCCTTGTTATGCTCACCCTTGAAATGTTCATCGTTCTTGCGCTCGCTATTTTTACGATAGATATCTTCGGCAAATTGCAGCTGACCGCTTTCATCCACCCAAGCGGTGAAATACATCATAAACAACGGTGTTGGCTGGTGAGCGGGTAAGGTGCGGGTGTGTTGATATTCCGGTAATGACCAGCCCAAGCTCTGTGCCAAGCGGTCTGCCTCAGCCAGACGTACACAGCCGTGGCTCAGGGCCAGGCGTGACTCACCGAATAGCTGTTTGTCGGGGGTGTCATGCAAATAAATATCGAAGGGGTTGTTCATTTCAAACTTCAAGCGGCCCAATGCGTTATCTGGCCCTGGCGCTTGCACCAGCCGCAATCCGGCAGGCGGTTGGTGCCAGTTGATGGTCGCCGGATCTCGACGCCCGCTTTCGCCCGGCAACCACACGCCGAAGCCATTGCGCCCTAAAAAGCCACGGTCTTGCAGCTGCACCGGTAACAAGTCTTCACGAATAATATTGGCGGTGGGCGTCCAGTCTGGGTTGACCTTAAGCGCCTTGATATAGGTGCCAAGCTCAGGGGTGGGCCAGTCGGGGCGCCCGACGATGACCTTCATGTTTAGACTCGCACCACTCGCATTAAACAGCGTGAGCCGATAGGCGGGAATATTCACTAGCAGATATTGCGCAGGCGCGGTGGGTGGCAGCACCAACCAACGGCGTAGATTATGGCGTAACTCGGTGCGTAGCTCATTCGGGGTTCTATTTACAATGGCACGCGTAGCCGCCGTGAGTCGGCCGTTTGCGTCTAGCCCGTGCGCTTGTTGCAGCGCTGTTAGCCGCTCACTTAACTGATGGTCTAGGGCGTCGGCACGCCCTCGGGGTGCTGCTAGAGAATAACCCAGCGCGGTCAGTCGTTGACGCAACGCCGGAATCGCTCGATCACGCTCGCCAACACGCACCTCGGGCCCAGCGGGCAAAGGCACCATGGCCGGGGCATTAGCTAGGGCATGATAATGACGTTTAAGTTGCAGATAGGCGGGGTAGTCGGGCTGCTGGCGGCGCAGATAATCGCCAAGCTCACCCTGCTGCTGTGCCTGATCAAAGGCGGCGCTGCTCTGTTCAGCAGGCAGCGTAAATTGGCTAAAACTGGCACGAGCCGCCAGCACTTGGCGCCATTCTCGGGTTAGCCAAGCATCTCGTTCAACCGGCGATAAAACCGCTAGCGCGGCGGGTTCGGGCAGCAACAAATCAACCAATTGTTGGCCTGCCTGATTCAGTTCATTATCTCCGTTATGCCACCACATCCGTTCGGCGGCCTGTAACGGCGAGCTCAGCACTAGTAACAACACCAGTAAATGCCACATCAGTTCCCCTCCCTGGGACCTTAATGACACTAATTATGGACAGAAAATCAATCTCTGCACAAAAAAGAGGAGTTATTTGATGCTTATTTTTAAGAAAATATGGTTTTTGTAGGCGAACACTTGTTCTCGCATTACGCCGCAGGCAGAAAGATTGAAAACACCACAAAGCTATTTTTGCAACGGAATCCACAGAACCCACAGAAAAATAGAGATCAGATCTAAAAGGGACTTTTAATGGCTAAGGGCTAAGGTGTTGTAGGCGAGCACTTGTTCTCGCGTTATACCGCAGGCGTAAATCTTTAAACCCGCCAGCTATGCTGGCCCCGCGAAGTCCTCTTTGCCAAAGAGACGGCGGGAGATCCTGACGTGCGTCAGGAAGACGGCAAACAACAAACACCGATTCTTCCTCACCCATCATACCGATACTGAATCAAGTTCAGCATGACGACCTCGGTATCTCGCTTTTGTTTCTAATACCCAAAACAAGATCCTGACGTGCGTCAGGAAGACGGCAAACAACAAACACCGACTCTTCCTCACCCATCATGCTGATACTGAATCAAGTTCAGCATGACGACCTCGGTATCTCGCTTTTGTTTCTAATACCCAAAGCGAGATCCTGACGTGCGTCAGGATGACGGCAAACAACAAACACCGACTTTTACTCAGTCGTCACTGTGCCTTGGTATTCAATCACCCGATTACGGCCTTGTTCTTTGGCTTGATATAACGCCAAGTCGGCTTTTTTAATGAAGGCGTCGAGTTGTTTATCTTGTGCTGTTAACATGGCAAAGCCGATAGACACTGTGATGTTCATGGTCTCACCTGAGGGCATGACTACTGGCATGTCAGCGATTTCTTGGCGTAGGCGCTCCGCCACTAAGGTGGCTTGCTCAGCGGACAATTCTGGCAACAAGGCAATAAATTCTTCACCGCCAAAACGGGCAAATACATCTAGGTCTCGCAGGCTGTCATCTACGGTTTTAGCCAGTTGTTTGAGTACTACATCGCCGCCGTCATGGCCGTAGGTGTCGTTAACCCGTTTAAAGTAGTCAATATCAAACATCAATATTGCCAGCGCATGTTGGTAACGCACCGCCCGTTTAAATTCCAGCTCACCGCGTTCATAAAAGTGGCGGCGATTACTGATATGGGTCAGGGCATCAATATTAGCTAACTGTTCTAACTTTCTTTCTAGCTGTATACGGTCGGTAATATCAAACACACTGGTGCGAGCAATGGCAAAATGTCCTGCTTGGTCTTTAAGTGAGGTCGCCGAGGTGGACACATAAAAAGTAGAGCCATCTTTGCACTGCATCTCTAACACTATATTGTCGATTTCTTGCTCGGTTTTAAGCAACTCAAAGAATTCAGCGAAACGCAGCTGACTGTCGGGCGTTAAAAAGTTAACAAACGGCTGACCCACCACCTCTTCCTGCTCATAACCCAGCCATTCCAGCTCAGTTTGATTAATGCGAATAAAGTGACCGTTAGCATCTAGGCTGTGATAACCACAGGGCGCATGCTCATATAGGTCACTCAATTCCGCCGTTACCGTTTGGTCATAGCGCTGGCGCAGCTGTTTATGCACTTTGTTATAGGCCAATAACCACGCCGCCACCGCCAAGCTCAGCAGTATTAACGCCAATACGGCGCGCCCCAAGGGCTGATACAACACTGACTGCGCTTGGATCATTTCTTTAGGTAAAAATATCACCAGCTTCCACGCGGTATTGGCAAGAGTGGTATCAGACAGCTGTACCCCATGTTGCAGCCGAAAATCCGTTTGTTGACGAGGAGAGAAAACAAAGGGATCTATGCTCTGAAAGCGAAACAGGCCTTGGGCGGTTTCCACCAGCCCTGAGTCTTGCGCGGCCACGCTTGGCCAGGCATCGGGATACAGAGTGGCAAAATTATGATTGGGTTGACCTAAGTCAGCGCCCCATTCATTGCTGCGCTTATGGTTGCTAAGCCAGAAGCCTTGCGGGTCAAGCAACATACCTTGCTGATCGATACGGCGCGACATTTGTAAGCGAAAACGCTCCAACATATCTTGGGCCATAAAATTGAGTATCAGTACGCCCGCCCTAACACCGTCCACATCCAGTACCGGGGTCACAAAGCGCAGCATGGGCTTGTGTGGTTGTTCAATCACGCCCTGCTCTACGTTTAAGTCCATGCGCGACACAAATACCTGATCTGCGGCCAACGTTTGGGCTTCGCTAAAGTAATAACGCTGTGATTTATCTTGCAGCCGCTCGGTAGACACCGCCTGCGCTTCACCCTCGGGCATGTTGATCCGCACTAATTCATGTCCGGAATTATCCAATAGACGAATTTGATCAAAACGGTGATAGGTATTGGCGGTATTTTTGAACAGCAGTTCAAGGCGAGCGCGATCACTTGTACTACCACTGCTTAAGTACTCGACCATGGCGGGGGAGTTTTTTAAGAGCTCCAACAGATGCAACTGTTCATACATCTCTTTTTGGATCATCTGCGTGGTGGCCACCACGGAGGTTTCTTCTTGGGCCAACAGCCGCTCTTGCTGCTCTTGTGCATATTGCCAATAGATAGGACCGGCTAACGCTCCTACCAAGGTGCAGAACAACAAGAAAAGCAGCATAAAGCGCTTAAATATTAAGCGCTTTATGGGTAAATCGGTAAGTGACTCCGCGAGTGCAGATTGTAGAGGTTTGCTGTGATGTAATAAAAATGTATGCGTCATAAATATAAGTGAACAAACCTTGCTGCAGCCAGATGCGGCCATTTAATAATATGGACGATAAGAATAACACAATGCGTCACGGATTCATTAGGCTATATGCTGGCGGTTAACGCGGCGAAAAGGTGACCAGCAACAGGGTAAAGATGGCGGCGGCCCCCAGCAGTGCTAGGTATATTTTTAGATATTGTAAATGGGCCCGGCCTTTTAAATGCACTAAGGTAAAGGCGGTGACTGCTAGCCCTAAGGCACCCCAAATTCCCGCATGAAACCAAAAATGATGTAAGCTTAGCCACTCGGCGCGTACTGGTATTTGTTGATGTTTCAGGTAGCCAAAATTTTGCTCGGGCCGACCGTAGTGAAATATCAGCAATAACAACACATACAGCGCCCAACCCCCGACTGTCATTGCTATTAATAGCTTGTTCAGCCAATTAAAAGGCGGTGTTGCCATGTCTGCCTCCTCTGCAATTTTTTGCTTGAGTCCTGAGTGTACACGGGTAACATTAGCTGCCTTATCTATATAGTTTATCGGCTGTTGCCGATTTAGTTAAAGCTGGAGAGCGATTTTACATGAGCCACGCATCCGTTACTGATGTGCTAGCGGGTAAATACCCGGTAGGCACCACCGTCACCGTTAAGGGGTGGATTCGCACCCGCCGCGATTCTAAAGCCGGCATTTCGTTTTTGGCCGTCCACGATGGTAGCTGCTTTAATCCTGTGCAGGCTGTGGTGCCTAATAGCGTTGCGAATTATCAGTCTGAGGTGGTACGCGTCACCACCGGCTGTTCCGTTGAAATAACGGGCACCGTTGATGCCTCTCAAGGCCAAGGCCAAGACTTTGAACTGCAAGCCACAGACGTGAAAGTCATTGGCTGGGTTGAAGATCCAGACAGCTACCCGATGGCGGCCAAGCGTCACTCCATCGAATATTTGCGCGAATATGCGCACCTGCGCCCGCGCACCAACATGATGGGTGCCGTGACTCGCGTGCGTAACTGCTTGGCCCAAGCCATTCACCGTTTCTTCCATGAAAACGGTTATGCTTGGGTGGCTACGCCTTTGATCACTGCCTCAGACTGCGAAGGCGCCGGTGAAATGTTCCGCGTGTCTACGCTGGATTTAGAAAACTTACCGCGCACCGACCTTGGCAAAGTAGATTTTTCTGAAGACTTCTTCGGTAAAGAGACTTTCTTAACGGTATCTGGTCAGCTGAACGCCGAAGCCTATGCCTGTGCCATGAGCAAGGTGTACACCTTTGGCCCGACTTTTAGAGCCGAGAACTCCAACACCAGCCGTCACTTGGCGGAGTTTTGGATGATAGAGCCAGAAGTCGCCTTTGCCGATTTGGACGACGTAGCCAACTTAGCCGAGCACATGTTGAAATATGTGTTTAACGCCGTATTGGCTGAGCGCATGGATGACATGGACTTCTTCGCCCAGCGCGTAGACAAAGACGCCATCACCCGTCTGCAAGACTTCGTTGAAAAAGACTTCGCTCAGGTGGATTACACTGACGCCATCGAAATCTTAAAGGCCAGCGGTAAGAAGTTTGAGTTTGCCGTGGAATGGGGCATTGACCTGTCTTCAGAGCACGAGCGCTACTTGGCAGAAGAGCACTTTAAAGCGCCAGTGGTCGTTAAAAACTACCCGAAAGACATTAAGTCTTTCTACATGAAGTTGAACGCCGACGGTAAAACCGTGGCCGCCATGGACGTATTAGCGCCAGGCATTGGTGAGATCATCGGTGGCTCTCAGCGTGAAGAAGTGCTGGAAGTGCTGGACGAGCGCATGGTGTCTATGGGCTTAAACCCAGAAGACTATGGCTGGTATCGCGACCTGCGCCGCTACGGCACTGTGCCACACTCGGGCTTTGGCTTAGGCTTTGAGCGCTTGGTGGCTTACGTGACCGGCATGGGCAACGTACGTGACGTTATCCCCTTCCCACGTACCCCACGCCACGCCGATTTTTAATTCAACGGCACTCGGCTAGAAAGCAAAAACCCCGCAACCGCGGGGTTTTTTTATAGGTTAATAACAGCGACGAGCTAAATAAAAACACCAAAACTAGAGCTATTTTTGCCACGGAATACACGGAAGCGCACGGACGAAAATCAAAGAATATATTTTATTGTAAGGTCTAAACCCAAAAATTTTCTTTAGTTAGTTTTCACTTTCCGTGTCGTTCCGTGTATTCCGTGGCGAAGAGATCTTTAATCTCGGCTTTTATCTTAAGCTGGGCGCCGGGCGCTTAGCTCCGTCATGCCGGGCTCGACCCGGTATCGGCGCTGCTTTTAGTTAAATCCCTACCGCGAATTTCAGCACGAATAATGCGCCGAGTCCCCATACCACAGGGCTCACTTCTTTATGGCGACCGGCTAACACTTTCACCGCCACGAAGCTAATAAAGCCAAAGGCAATGCCGTTTGCTATTGAAAATGAGAATGGCATCATCACTAACACCACTACCGCGGGTACGGCTTCAGTGATGTCATCCCAATGCAGGTGACTGAGCTGACCCATCATTAACACGGCAACATAAACCAGCGCACCAGCCGTAGCATAGGCAGGCACCATGCCGGCTAACGGCGAGAATAACAGCGCGGCAATAAATAACAGGCCGGTGACTACGGCGGTTAAGCCGGTACGACCACCAGCGGCGACACCGGCGGTACTTTCTACATAAGAGGTAGTGGTAGAAGTCCCCAGCAAAGAGCCGGCAATAGACGCGGTACTGTCCGCCAATAAGGCACGACCGAGGCGCGGTAAGCGGCCTTGTTCGTCGAGCATCTTGCCGCGCTGGGCCACCGCAATCAGGGTGCCGGAGGTATCAAATAGGTCGACAAACAGGAAAGCAAAAATCACCGACAGCATGCCGATATTAAACGCACCGGCAATATCGAGCTGCATAAAGGTCGGTAAGATGGACGGCGGCGTTGATACCAAACCTTGATACTCCACATCGCCCAAGATAACCGCCAAGGCAGTAATGATCAGAATGCCAATCATAACTGCACCGCGCATGCCGCGCGCCGCCAAGCCAATGATCAAGAAGAAGCCTAAGGTGCCCAGTAATACCGGCAAGCTGCCCATGTCACCTAAGCCCACTAGGGTGGCGGGGTTATCAACAATGATGCCGGCGTTTTTTAAGCCCACTAATGCCAGAAACAAACCAATACCGGCGGCGATACCAATTTTTAGCGGCCCAGGGATTGAGTTAATAATCCACTCGCGCACTTTAAATAAACTTAACAGCACAAAAATACAGCCCGAGAAGAACACCGCCCCTAAGGCGCTTTCCCAGCTGTAGCCTTCAGACAACACCACTGTATAGGTGAAAAAGGCGTTTAAGCCCATGCCTGGCGCTAAAGCGATGGGATAGTTGGCCCACAAGCCCATAATAAAGCAGCCAATAGCGGCAGCCAAACAGGTGGCCACAAACACGGCGCCGTAATCCATGCCCGCCTCGGACAAAATAGACGGGTTCACAAAAATAATGTAAGCCATGGTCAAGAAAGTCGTAATACCGGCGACGACCTCTTGGCGCACGTTAGTGCCCTTTTGTTGTAACTTAAAATATTTATCTAGCATGGTAAGTGCCTACTGTAGCGATAGAAGTTGTCGCAAAGTATCGTCTCAAAAGGCTCCGTTGGCAATAATTAGCCCTCTGCTTAATGTTGCATCACAGATGAATATTTTAGAAAAGTAGTTTTTTGACATTTCATTGACTGCGATCAAGTTGCTGAACAGTATTATATATTAGCCTTACGCTATCCTTTATAGCATCATGCTCACCATACGGAACCACAATAACTTTAAGGTTATTGTCTAAGTTATTAAGTTAACAAACAGGGTTATTAGGCTGACAGCCAGCGCTGAATACGCTGTCATGCCACCTAAACCCGACTAGGATGCCGCACTCAAACCGTAAGGATAACGCCATGAAATCAGCAACCGCCCCCACTTCACGCCGCCAAGAATGGCGCACTTTCTTATTACTGACCGTCATACTTATTCCTCTGCTCAGTGTGATCATTGTGGCCGGGTACGGCTTTAGTGTCTGGTTCTTGCAAATGCTGTTTGGCCCACCTGGCCACGGCTAAAAATAACAATAACAACTGACTTATGAATCCTTGATGCGAGAACTCATGCTGACATTTATGAAAAAATTCTGGACTACGCTGCGCCGGCCCTCGGTACACATTAGCTTGGGCGCGCTGACCATAGGCGGCTTTGTGGCCGGTGTTATCTTTTGGGGCGGCTTTAATACCGCACTTGAAGTCACCAACACTGAGCAGTTTTGTATCAGTTGCCACGAGATGGAAAATAACGTTTACCAAGAGCTACAAGACACCATTCATTGGTCTAACCGCTCGGGCGTGCGCGCCACCTGTCCCGACTGCCATGTGCCACACAATTGGACCAATAAAATTGCCCGCAAGATGCAAGCCAGTAAAGAAGTGTGGGGCACGGTGTTTGGCACTATCGACACCCGTGAAAAATTTCTCGATAAACGCTTAGAGCTGGCTCAACACGAATGGGCGCGCTTTGCCGCCAACGGCTCTCTTGAGTGTCGAAATTGCCATGATTACAACAGCATGGATTGGGACAAAATGTCCGATACCGCCAAACGTTTTATGAAGCCCGCCGCCGAGCGCGACCAAAGCTGTGTGGACTGTCATAAAGGTATTGCTCACCAACTCCCCGAGACCATGGTGTTTAAAGACCCAGCACTGGATCAACTTGAGCAAAGAGCGCACAGCTTAAAAGTAAAAGATGGTGAACATTATTATGCGGTGAAAGCCATTACCTTGTACTTAGACGAAGCCCTCACTCAAGAAGCCGGTGAGCTAGAAGCAGCAGCCCCAGTAACGCTGGTACAACGCAAAGGCGATGTCGTACAAGTTGCGGTGCCGTCTTGGCGCAAAACCCGTGGCTTTGGGCGGGTGTGGTATGAAGACTTCGGCATGAATATTCCCAATATGGTGCTGGATAAAGCCGTAGCGCAAAACGAACAGTTAGTAGAAGTAACGAGTGAGGCCAAAGAAGACCCCATGACCGGCCTGCCTTGGGAGCAAGTGAATATTGCGCTATGGGCCGAGTCGGGCGCCCTGCTACCGGATGCTGAAGATTTGTGGAGCTATGCACGCGATACCTATCGCAGCGGCTGCAGTGTGTGCCACTCACAACCGGCAGAAGGCCACTTTGATGCCAATACCTGGCCTGGCATGTTTGCCGGTATGGTGGGCTTTACCAATATGGATGCGGACACCCAAGCGCTGGTACTCAAGTACCTACAAAAACACTCATCAGACTACGCCGGCGGCGCGCACTGATCACGACGTTGACGAGGCAAAACATGACAATTTCACGCAGACATTTTCTTAAAGGCTTAGCGGCCAGTTCCGCCGCCGCACTGATTGGCCAGAGCTTAATAGTACGCAGTGCTCACTCAGCAAGCCAAGCTGCCGCTGTTTCCGCTGAAGGGGCCTGGCGCACCGCCGGCTCCCACTGGGGCGCCATGCATGCGCTGGTAAAAGGCGGCGTGGTCGAAGAAATTAAACCCTTTAAACTGGATAAATACCCCACCGATATGCTCAAAGGTGTCAAGGGCTTAATTTATAATCCGTCACGCATTCGCTATCCCATGGCGCGCCTAGATTGGCTAAAAAACCGCGAAAACAGTGACCGAAAACAGCGCGGCGATAACCGCTTTGTGCGCCTAACCTGGGACGAAGCGCTGGACGTGTTTCATGAAGAACTAGAGCGCGTACAAACCACCTATGGGCCATCTGGCCTGTATGCCGGTGCCACGGGTTGGCGCCAAACTGGTCAGTTTCACAGCTGCGGCAGCCATATGCAGCGTGCGGTTAACTTGCACGGTAATTTCGTAAATAAAGTGGGTGATTACTCCACCGGTGCAGGGCAAGTGATCTTGCCTTACGTCATGGGCTCTACCGAGGTTTATGACCAAGGCACGTCTTGGCCGCTAATTTTGGAGCATTCCGACACCATAGTGCTGTGGGCCAATGACCTGTATAAAAACCTACAGGTAGGCTGGAACTGTGAAACCCATGACTCTTATGCATACTTAGCCGAGCTAAAAGAGAAGATTGCTGCAGGTACGATCAAAGTCATTAGCGTGGACCCAGTACAAAGTAAAACCCAGCAGTATTTAGGCTGTGAGCAACAGTATATTAACCCGCAAAGTGACGTGGCCTTTATGCTGGCCTTGGCACACACCTTATATACGGAAGACTTGCACGATAAAGACTTTCTCAATACCTATACCTTAGGCTTTGAGCCCTTTATTGATTATGTAATGGGCAAAGCTGACGACAAGACAGAAAAAACGCCAGAATGGGCGGCCAGCATCAGTGGCGTAGACGCTGAGCGCATCCGTGAATTTGCGCGACTGATGGCCGGTGGGCGTACTCAGTTAATTTTTGGTTGGGCCATTCAGCGCCAGCAACATGGCGAGCAACCTTATTGGGCGGGCGCGGTATTGGCGGCCATGCTCGGCCAAATTGGCCTGCCCGGAGGTGGCATCAGCTATGCGCACCACTACAGTGGCATTGGCATTCCCCCCACTGACGCCAGTGTGCCTGGTGGCTTTCCGCGTAACCTTGAGCCGGGTAAATTTCCTGAGCACCCCAGCACCGATTTTAAAGGCGCCAGCTCTATTATTCCGGTGGCGCGCTGGATTGATTGTATTCTTGAGCCCGGTGGCAAGCTGCAATACAACGGCAGTGAAGTAACCTACCCAGATATTAAGATGTGTATTTTCAGTGGCTGTAATCCGTGGCACCACCATCAGGATCATAACCGCATGAAACGCGCTTTCTATGAGCTAGAAACCGTGGTCACTATCGATTATTCCTGGAATGCTACCTGTCGCTTCTCAGACTTAGTGCTGCCGGCCTGTACGCAGTTTGAGCGTAACGACATCGACATTTACGGCGGCTATTCCAAGACCGGTATTCTGGCCATGCACAAACTGGTGGATCCGTTATTCCACTCCCGATCAGATTTCGATATTTTCACCGATTTATGTCGCCGTTATGGTCGCCACAAAGAATACACACAAAATAAAGATGAATTTCAGTGGCTAAGAGAGTTGTATAACGATTGCCGTGACGCCAACAAAGACAAGTATCCGATGCCGGAATTTGACCAATTTTGGGAAGACGGTTACGTGCACTTTGGCGAGGGTAAAAACTGGGTCCGCCATGCAAGCTTCAGAGAAGATCCAGAAGTAAACGCCGTGGGCACGCCGTCGGGATTTATTGAGATCAGCAGCCGCAAGATTGGCAGCTACGGCTATGACGACTGCCAGCAGCACCCCATTTGGATGGAAAAAGCCGAGCGCTCACATGGTGGCCCGGGCTCTGATAAGTTTCCGTTATGGCTACAATCTGTGCACCCCGATAAACGCCTGCACTCGCAAATGTGTGAGTCAGATGAATATCGCGCCACCTACGCGGTACAAGGCCGTGAGCCGGTCTACTTAAGCCCAGCTGACGCCAGTGCGCGCAACATTAAGGACGGCGACTTGGTGCGAGTGTTTAATGACCGCGGCCAGCTGTTAGCCGGTGCCGTGGTGTCGGACTTGTTTCCAAGCGGGGTTATTCGCATTCAAGAAGGCGCTTGGTATGGCCCCACTGACGCCAGCATAGGCGCGCTCGATACTTACGGCGACCCGAATACACTGACGCTGGATATTGGTACCTCGCGCTTGGCGCAGGCACCCAGTGCCAACACTTGCTTGGTAGAAATTGAAGTCTTTAGCGGCACTGTGCCGCCTGTGACCTCTTTTGGTGGCCCAACGCTGGTTACAGCTTAAAGCAATTGCTGTCTAAAACAGTTATCGTCTAGGCATGAGCTAAACAGAGAGCTAACACAGCAGCAGAGTAGCGGGTGCCAACATGATGGCGCCCGTACACTGATAGACTCGAGCAGTTAAATTGAGGATCCCATGACGCTACAAGACGCAACAGACACCACTGCGGCCCCACAGCTTAGCCCCGAACAACAACTGGCGGGTGAGTATTACCAACATCAAGCGCTGATCTGCCAATGGTTTGCCACCTTGCTGGCCAAAGAGCTGGATGAGACAGCACTCAAGGCTTATATGAGCGGAGAAGCCGCCCCTTTGTTGGAAGATCTGGAAGGTATTTCTGAGCTGGCCAAACCGGTACAGCAATTAAGCCAAGCCATCAGCACGCTACACCTACTCGAGCAGCCCAAATTAGAGCTGGCAGCCGACTTTGCCAGCTTATTTTTAAGCGATGCCCGCCACAGCCCAGCCCCTTATGCTTCGTTATATCTGGATGACGGCCGCTTTAGCGGCCCCAGCCTGCAGCGCATGCAAGCACGCTTAGCTGCTATTGGCATGGCAGTGAGTGCCGAGTTAACCGAACCGGCAGATCATGTCAGCATAATGCTGGATTATTTAGCAGAAGGTTATCGCCAGTTAGCAGAGCACCCCACGCCAGCAGCAGAAGCCACCGTCGCCAATTTTGTAAACGAAGAGCTGGCCAGCTGGCTGCCAGAATGGGCTAACCGAGGCCAAAGAATCGACACCGCCAGTCAGTTTTACCCCGCGTTACTGAGCTTAGTCGCGGCGTATTTTGGCTAAGCCAATAGAAGAACACCGCCATACTTTCAGCGGCGTACGCGGTACGTTAAACACCAAAGCCGCCCCTGTAGAAGCCTGCTTTAGCTGGCTGGTTTTGCCTAGCAAAACTTAACACACCGCAATACGTTAAAAACCACACCGGTTTGTCGTACGGCGTGAGGCATAATGCGTAAAAAAAGGCCCCGTTAATAACGGGGCCTTTTTGTCTGATAGTAAACGAAGTGTTTAGGCGGCGCTAAATACCGCCACTAAGCCGGTGCCGGCGATGGCGATACCGCTGGCTCTTAACGCCAAGGCTTGCCATTGCTGGGTGCACTTGTTAGCAAGCACATAGCCAACTACATGCAGTGCTATGGTGGCCAACATAAAGCCGCTGATGTAACTGGCAGCAGCCGAGCCCGCCGGTAACTCAATACCGTGCGCATTACCGTGTAGCATGCCAAACAAGGCACAGCACAGTGTCACCACAGACAGATAACCGGCGCGACCAAAGGCTAATAAGCCGCCTAATACCACCAGCGACAGCAAAATACCGGTTTCTACCAAAGCAATGGCCACGCCATTAATGCCCAGCATTGCGCCGACCAGCATAAAGCCCACAAAAGCTAAGGGCAGCTGCCAAGCCGGCTTGCTGCGCCCCATCACTGCCAACATACCAACGGCGACCATGGCCAGTAAGTGATCCCAGCCCAAGATGGGGTGCATCACTCCCGCTAACATGCCTGAGGTGTCATGACCCGGGTGAGCAAAGGCCGCTGTGGGCAGCAAAGCCAATGACGCCAGCAGCAAGGTATGACCGATTTTCTGTAGACTCATTACGTATTCCTAGATTGATATGTTGTTAAAATATGTGCGGGGTGCGGCGTAAAGAGTGAAGTGGACGACACAACACCAAACACCCAAACCCTGTAACGCTCAACCAGAGACTAAAGCAGTTTTGCTGCGCAAAACCGGCCTCTACCTTATGACTCCCCCTTGTGGCAAACAGATCTTTAATCTTCGCTCTTTACTGAAAAGCCCGCTGGTAGGGGTTTGAGCATGCCTTCACGTTGAATAAACTCAATGATTTGCTGCACGCCATCGCCACGCACTAAGTTGGTAAACACAAACGGGCGCTCGCCGCGCATCAGCTTAGAATCTCGCTCCATCACGGCTAGTGAGGCATTCACCATAGGTGCCAAGTCGGTTTTATTGATGATCAACAAGTCAGACTTGGTAATGCCTGGGCCGCCTTTACGCGGGATTTTATCACCGGCGCACACATCAATCACATACAAAGTGAGATCCGAAAGCTCTGGACTAAAGGTGGCCGACAAATTATCGCCGCCGCTTTCGACCAATACCAGCTCCAGTTTAGGATGACGCTGTTGCAGGGTATCGATAGCTGCCAAGTTCATGGAGGCATCTTCACGGATGGCGGTGTGGGGGCAGCCGCCGGTTTCAACACCTATGATGCGGTCTGCACTTAAGGCTTCATGTTCCAGTAAAAAATTCGCATCTTCTTTGGTGTAAATATCATTGGTGACCACCGCCAAGTCATAATGACCGCGCAAGGCCAAGCACAATTGGCGTAACAAGGCAGTTTTGCCTGATCCTACCGGGCCACCTACACCCACCCGTAAACATTGAGTTGTCATCTGTTTCTCCAAAAAATGAGTCATTACTGCTAAAGATTAAAAATAGTGCCTTTCGGAGCTAGGGGATTGGGGATTAGAAGCCCGCGTTTACCTGTCATTGACTATTCCCTAATCCCTATTCACCAGTTCCTATACATCAGCCCCTAGTGCGCTTTCTGTTCATTGATTGCCACGTCGCTACGCTCCTCGCAATGAACTGCAAAGGAAAGCGCCCAGCTGTTTATTGCCGTAATGCCGGGCTTGCCCCGGTATCTCGCTCTATGTTTTAAGGTCTAAATCTAAAACGAGATCCTGAAACAAGTTCAGGATGACGGCTTAAAAACAGTCTTTGCGAGCGTAGCGCGGCCATCCATACAGCCAACCACGCAGGCCAACCCTAGATTGCCGCGTCGTTTATTCCTCGCAATGAACTTAGCTACGTAGCCATTAGCTCCGAAACAAGCGTGAATATTGTGTTTCATGCAGGCAGCTTGCCTGCACTTGTCCTGGCAAGCTCCAGCCCAGCTGTTCATCATCCAGCTCACTTGCCGTGGCAAAGTGCGCCAGTAATACGGGTTTGAGCAACATCAGTAAGCGCTGCGCCGATGTTTGCCCCAAAGGCAGCGTTTTGCTGGCTACGGTGAGCTGATTTTCCAACCAGCTCCACATATAACCCAAGGCGGCCCATTGCGCGCTTAAGCCCCAATGCTCGGCAGCCAAGCTATAAACCGCCATAAAAGCGGGCTCCGCTGGCAAGGACGACACATCTAGATCTTGCCCTTTGAGTAAGCGCACCAGTGCTAAGGCTTGCTGTTCGTCTTCAAATAACAGCTCATGGGTTTCTCGACTGGCACGTAAAAAATCACTCCAGTATTGCCCTTGCTCCGCATCCTGTTTCGCTCTGGCCGCACATAAGCGCAGCAACACCGGAATATCTAGATGCACCATGCCTTGCAGCATGCCATCGAGCCAGCTTTGTAACTCGGCTTCATTGGTAACCCACCCCAGTTCAATGGCGGATTCTAGGCCACTGGAATAGGCAAAGGCACCTATCGGCAAGGCTGGGCTGGATAAATGCAGCAACGCCAGCAGTTGCGGACTATCCATGTTTATGGCTTTCTTTAGGCTCATGGCTATTTTTAGGCTCATGGCTGCTCTCATGCTTATGGCTATCGTGACCATGGCTATGAGCATGATGGCCATGATAGGCGCCAGATTCCGGATGAAACGGCGCATCGCCCACTTCTAGACGCAGCCCTAAGTGCTCGGCTAAATGTTCCAATACATGATCCGGTTGAAAACGCAGCCAACGCTCGCCCAACTGCAAGGTTACGTGGCGATTGCCTAAGTGATAACAAGCGCGGGCAAAGCTTGGCCAATCGTCAGCATGGGCGGTGACTACCGACTCCGCTTGAGCGATTACGCCAAAAATACGACCGTCTTCGGCTTGTAAACGGTCGCCTTGGGCCAGTACTTGGCCACGCTCTAAAAATACGCCCAGCTCTAGGCCTTGGTCGCTCACGGTTTTAAAACGGCCCTTTTGGCGATGTTCAAAGGCCAGCGTCACATGATCGTCAACCGGCTGCTCACTTTGGCCTAAATAATGAATAATTTTTAACACTGTTATCTCCAAAATCTTAACTCAATAATATGTTGCAACGGAACCCGCGAAACCCACAGAAAAAGATAAAATCGTAACGTATTTTATGGTCAGATCTTAATAAGAGAAGCATTAATGCGGGGGAAGCCCAGGTGTTGGATCCCAGCGCTAGATTACGCTCTTACCAATAAGTTCTTTGGTACTTTTCGTTGTTATCCCTGCTTAATTTTTCCGTGGGTTCTGTGGATTCCGTTGCAAGATCTTCGCTTTAAAAACAGCTAGATACCTAAAACAACATATATAACTGCGCCAGCGGCAGTACGTCGGCAGGTTCGCAAGTTAACAGTTCGCCATCACACCGCACTTCATAGGTTTGTGCATCCACTTCTAGTTCAGGCGTAGCCCCGTTGTGGATCATATCTTGTTTTTGAATATTGCGAGTATTAACACAAGCCACCAATTCACGGGTTAACCCCAACTCTGATACTAAGTTTCGCTGCAAGGCCGCTTGGCTGACAAAGGTCACGCTGCAGGCGGAGGCAGAGCGTCCTAGTGCGCCAAACATGGGTCTGTAGTGTACCGGTTGCGGCGTTGGAATAGAGCCATTAATGTCGCCCATAGGCGCATAGGGAATGGTGCCGCCTTTTAAAATTAAGGCCGGTTTAATGCCAAAGAAAGCCGGGTCCCACAATACTAAATCTGCCAGCTTACCCACGGCTATTGAGCCCACTAGGTGGCCCACACCGTGGGTAATGGCCGGGTTAATGGTGTATTTGGCGATATAGCGTTTGGCGCGAAAGTTATCGCAGCCTAAGCTCTCATCTTCTGGCAATAAACCGCGCTGTTGTTTCATTTTATGAGCGGTTTGCCAGGTGCGGCACACCACTTCTCCCACGCGGCCCATGGCTTGACTGTCTGAGGAGATCATCGAGATCACCCCTAAGTCTTGCAAAATATCTTCGGCGGCTATGGTTTCTTTACGAATACGCGAGTCGGCAAAAGCCACGTCTTCCGGAATATTAGGATCCAGATGGTGGCATACCATCAGCATATCTAAATGCTCGTCTACGGTATTCACCGTGTAAGGACGAGTGGGGTTGGTGGACGAGGGCAACACATTGGGCAAGCTGCAGGCTTTGAGGATATCTGGCGCATGACCGCCGCCGGCGCCTTCGGTGTGATAGGTATGAATGGTGCGCCCTTTTAACGCCGCCAAGGTGTCATCAACAAATCCCGACTCATTTAAGGTGTCGGTATGAATGGCAATTTGCACATCGTATTCTTCGGCGACCGACAAGCAGCAATCAATGGCCGCTGGGGTCGAGCCCCAATCTTCATGTAGCTTAAGCCCCATGGCGCCCGCTTCTAGCTGCTCGCGTAATGGGCCTGGCACACTGGCACTGCCTTTACCCAAAAAGCCAAAGTTCATGGGCAGTTGGTCGGTGGCTTGCAACATGCGAGCAATATGCCAAGCACCCGGGGTGCTGGTGGTGGCTTTGCTGCCAGTAGCCGGCCCTGTGCCCCCACCAATCATGGTGGTAATGCCCGAGCAAATAGCCTCTTCAATCTGTTGTGGGCAAATATAGTGAATATGGCTGTCTACGCCGCCAGCGGTGAGGATTTTGCCCTCACCGGCAATCACTTCACTGCAGGCACCCAGATTAATGGTCACGCCATCTTGAATATCCGGATTACCGGCCTTGCCGATGGCGACAATGCGGCCATCGGTAATGCCCACATCGGCTTTGACGATGCCCCAGTGATCCAAAATAACCACGTTGGTAATCACCGTATCGACCGTGTCCGCATCACCCAGTTGGCTCTGGCCCATGCCATCACGAATCACTTTACCGCCACCAAAGGTCACTTCGTCACCATAGTGGGCATAGTCGTGCTCAATCTCGATCCATAAACAGGTATCGGCGAGGCGAATTCGGTCACCTGTGGTAGGGCCAAACATTTCTGCGTAAGCGGTGCGACTAATTTTAGACATCTTGCTCTCCTAATGGGCCCATCACTTCTCCCCTAAAACCGTACACACGGCGCAAGCCCGCTAACGCTACTAAGGTAACGCGGCGCTCTTGGCCTGGCTCAAAGCGCACGGCGGTGCCGGCGGCGATGTCGAGCCGAAAACCTCGTGCTTGTGCGCGGTCTAATTTAAGTGCGGGGTTTACTTCGGCAAAATGATAGTGCGATCCCACCTGAATGGGTCTGTCACCGGTGTTGGCCACCATTAGGGTGCGACGCTCACGCCCTACGTTTAGTTCAATATCGCCGGCGCCCAGCTGTAACGCTCCTGGTTTCATCTCGGCTCCTATTATTGAATGGGGTTGTGCAGGGTGACCAACTTGGTGCCATCGGGAAAGGTGGCTTCTACTTGTACTTCTAAAATCAACTCCGGTACGCCATCCATTACTTGCTCACGGGTGAGCCAATTACGGCCACTGCCCATTAGCTCGGCCACGGTGCGTCCATCGCGAGCACCTTCTAAAATAGCCGCAGATAAATAGGCCACAGACTCGGGATAATTGAGCTTTAAGCCCCGTGCCAACCGACGCTCAGCCACTAGGCCGGCGGTAAACAGCAGCAACTTATCTTTTTCTCTTGGGCTCAGTTCCATGTTTGTGTTCCTTCGTGTTTGCCTAATTTAAGTTTGCTAAATTCATGTTATTCAATGCAGCTATGCCAACTCATGTTACTAAACTCAGGTCAGCCAAATTCGCGGAATGCAGGCCGGGCGCCCTAACAGCATAGGCCGGATCAACGACCACGCCTGCCACATGCCAGCCCGGCATTCATTCATATCATTGCCTAAATAACGCACCAGCAGCACGCCTAAGCGTTGGGTAATGGTAAAAACGGGGCTGGGCAGGCAAGCACGCAACTCATTAAGCAAGGCATCTAAGTGCTCGGTATCAAAATCTGGACCACTGGCGACTAGCGTGCCAAACACACACTGGTCGGCAAACCCCACTCGGCTGTGCTGCAAACTGCTGTCTGCGGTAAGTTGCAAGCGTTCGTTAAACAGTAAGCGGCCGTTGCGCCATAAGCGAATGCGCTGGTCTAACTGACCTTTATCAAATACTTCACCGGCGGCGGGACGACCAAGACACACTAAATCCCAGCCAATAAAGCGCGCATCGCTATCCAGCTCTATGTGGGTGTCGAGCAGGGCATTGGCATTGCGATAAACGAGGGTTTCTTGCGGCAGCCATTCACATTCGGCGTTATCCGTTAATTGCAGCCGCACTCTTTGCCCTTGCGCCACGCCATCGCTGTCGCGGCCATAAATTTTACCGGCAGAGGGGGTGGTCAACAGACTTTGGCTATTAGCAGCACAATGGGCTTGGATCTTTAGCTGATCGCCTGATACCAAGCCGCCAGGAGGATGCAGCACATAAAGGTGACACACACCGCCTTCAGGATAAAAAGGGCGTTGAATACGCAAGGGGCCGCTAAAGGCGAGCTGTTTGAGATGTGTTTTATCGGCTATGGGAACCAGTTTTACTTCTAGCTCGGCTAGCCATTGTCGATCTGCGCCATAGCCACGAGGGGCAAAGCTTTGCGTTGCACTCATCAAAATAAGCCAGGTTAGGGTTGCTCTGTAAGTATTCATAGTAAAGCAAATTTAATGCCAACTATAAATTATCTTATAAAATCAACTTATTATGTAAGAGAAGGAGCTTTCTCGCGCCATAATAACAATAAACGTGACCACTAGGCACCCGCAGAGTGCGGGAAAAAGTGCGCTAAGGTGCGGGAAAGCCTGCCTTGCACCCTATTGGTGCAAGGCGCCAAGGGGTGTTGGCTTATCCCCAACGTAGAGGCCGGTTTTAAGATTTACACCTGCGGTGTAATGCGCGAATACTCTTACCTAAAAATAAGACGCCTACAAAAACCAGAGGTCTCTTGTAGCCCACCGTCTCTTTGGTAAAGAGGAGTTCGGCAGGCCAGCGTAGCTGGCGATTTGTTTAAAACCAGAACATAAGACCGAGCTTAGCCCTTACCCATTAAAAGTCCCTTTTAGATCTGTTCTCCATTAAAACCTTTGCGCAGCAAAACGATAAATTCCATTACTTAGGTTAATTAATCAGCCATAAACCCATAAAATCCACGACCGACAGCTTAGCTAACTGTGCTTGGTGTTGGCAGGCCTCGATAATGGCTTGGCATTGCGCCGGGGGGAAACGAGTCTGCAAATTACGCACAAATTTCTGTTCTAATACCGGCAGGCCTGCTGCGCGGCGGCGCTTGTGACCGATGGGATACATCACTTCGACTTTAGCGGTGTGGCTACCGTCCTTAAAAAACACCTGTATGGCGTTAGCGATGGCACGCTTATCCGGCTGCAGATAATCGGCACTGTAGCTGGCCTCTTCCGTGACCTGCATTTTTTCGCGCAGCACATCGATAGCCGGATGTGCTTGGTGAAAGTCATCTTCATAATGCTCGGCTACCAGCTCACCAAACAACAAAGGCACCGCCACCATGTATTGCAGGCAGTGATCGCGGTCGGCGGGATTATTCAGCTCACCACGCTTGGAAATAATGCGCATCGCCGACTCATGGGTGCTAATTTCGATGCGGGCGATATCATCGATGCGACCGTTAAGCTGTGGGTGCAACTGCAGTGCGCACTCCACCGCCGTTTGCGCGTGAAACTCCGCAGGAAAACTGAGCTTAAATAAGATATTTTCCATTACATAGCTGGCAAAAGGCTGGCTTAGCCGGATGGGTTGGCCGTTAAATAGTACCTCATTAAATCCCCATTGCGGCGCACTAAGCACAGAGGGCAAGCCCATTTCACCTTTCAGAGTGATCATGGCCAGACGCACGGCGCGCGCGGTAGCGTCCCCCGCCGCCCAAGACTTGCGCGAGCCCGCATTGGGCGCATGGCGATAGGTGCGCAGCGCGCAGCCATCCACCCACGCTTGAGATAATGCATCTATCACCTGTGCCTTAGTGCCGCCCAACAGCTGTGTCACCACAGCAGTAGAAGCCACGCGCACTAATAACACATGATCCAGTCCTACGCGGTTAAAGCTATTCTCTAGCGCCAGCACTCCTTGAATTTCATGAGCTTTGATCATGGCGGTGAGCACATCTTGCATAGTGAGTCCCGCCCTGCCCTCGGCCTGCGCCACTCGACTTGTGTAATCCGCCACCGCCAAAATGGCACCCAGATTATCAGAGGGATGCCCCCACTCGGCGGCCAGCCAAGTATCGTTAAAATCCAGCCAGCGGATCATACAACCAATATTAAAGGCCGCCGTAATCGGGTCCAGCACATGAGAGGTACCCGGCACCCGCGCCCCGTGCGCCACTGTGGTGCCCGGCACTATGGGGCCGAGATGCTTGGTGCATTCTGGAAAACGCAGCGCCAGCAAGCCACAGCCTAGGGTGTCCATCAAACACAGCCGTGCGGTGTTATATGCCGCATCTGAAGTTATCTGATAATCCATCACATAATCGGCAATGCTGACTAACAAGGCATCCGGCGCCGGTCGCTGATTGTGCTCCACATGCTTGCTCATTAGCGCTCCTAGAGTTGTGCGTAAATCGTGTGATGTTTGTTCTTAATGATTAAAGGCTGCTTAGCCACGGAATACACGGAAAAGTAAAACAACAAAAACTAATTTTTAATGGGTACCTGATTATCCACAAAGCTCAGCCGTGTCTCAGTGATCTCAGCGTCAATAAATTCAATGGGTTACATAAGGATATCGAGTATCCTGTTAGCCATACGTTAAAAAACCACAGCCACGCCAATTTTCACAACGTTGCACCGTAGAGGCCGCTTTAGCTGGCCGGTGGCGCGTCGCGCCACCAAAATCTTAAAATCGCACGGCATTGACAAAGACTACCTACAAATCACACCTTGTTTAACATTGATGTGGTTTGTAGGTTCTTGTTTTACTACGTAAAACCGGCCGGCTAAAGCGGCCTCTTGTTCCGTGGCAAGGTTAACGCTTAGAGATGGGTTTCCAAGCTTGAGCCTCGGGTCCTATGTAGTCAGCGGTGGGTCGGATAATACGATTGTGCGCTCGCTGCTCCATAATGTGCGCCGCCCAGCCGGTTACGCGACTGAGTACAAAAATGGGCGTAAACATTTGGGTGGGAATGCCCATAAAGTGGTAAGCACTGGCATGATAAAAGTCCGCATTGGCAAACAGCTTTTTCTCCCGCGCCATCACTTCTTCTACCCGCTCAGAAATTGGATATAACTGCCGATCGCCCACCGACTCACTGAGTTTTTTCGCCCACGCTTTAATAATGGCGTTACGCGGATCTTTACTTTTATAGACCGCATGACCAAAACCCATTACTTTCTGCTTTTGCGCCAGCATCTCCATCAGCCCTTGCTCGGCCTCATCGGGAGTATTCCACAGGGCAATCATGGCCATGGCGGCTTCGTTGGCGCCGCCGTGCAAAGGGCCGCGCAAGGTGCCGATGGCGGCGGTAACGGCAGAGTGCATATCGGTGAGCGTGGAAGCACAGACGCGGGCGGTAAAAGTGGAAGCATTAAACTCATGCTCGGCATACAGAATTAACGAGCAGTTCATCACTTTGGTATCGAGCTCGTTCGGCGCACTGCCGCGCAACATATGTAAGAAATGCCCCGCCACACTGGTATCGTCCAGTAGGGTGTCGATGCGTACGCCATCGTGGGTGTAGCGATACCAATAGCAAATAATGGCGGGCAGCAAAGCGATGATGCGCTCCGCCGCCGCTTGCTGCTCACTAAAGTGGGTTTCGGTTTCTAGGTTGCCCAGCACAGAGCAGCCGGTGCGCAGCACGTCCATGGGATGTGCCGACGCCGGTATTAACTCCAGTACCGTACGCAATGCCGCCGGTAAGCCTCGATTCGCCGCCAAGCGACTGTGGAAGGCGGCAAGCTCACCTTTATTGGGCAAATACCCTTTGAGCAGCAAAAACGCCACTTCTTCAAATTGAGCCTTACTGGCCAAGTCCACCACGTTATAGCCGCGATAAGCCAGCCCCGTGCCGGTGGCTTGCACCGAGCTAATGGCAGTGTCGCCGGCACTTTGGCCGCGCAAGCCTTGGGTGTTAGTCATGCTGAGTTCCTCTTTTAGCTAAAACCAAAGGGGGTTCTGTATCAGAAGTTGTAGTTGATAGTGGAGTTGAAGGGTTAGCGGCAGCGTTAAATAAAGCATCCAGCTTGGCTTCATATTCATGATAGCCAAGGGTGTGATAAAGCTGCTCTCGGGTTTGCATCAATTCCAGCACATGGCGCTGATGACCGTCGCTAAGCAGCTCTTTATAGACTCGCTCCGCCGCCTGACTCATGGCACGAAAGGCCGACAACGGATACAGCACCATGGCCACCCCTACCGCGCCCAGCTCGGTTTGAGTAAATAATGGGGTTTGGCCAAACTCAGTAATATTGGCCAGCACAGGTACAGACACGGCGGCACAAAATGCCTGATAATCCACCAAGCGGGTCACAGCTTCGGGAAAAATCATATCGGCACCGGCCGCCACACAGGCCTGAGCCCGATCTATAGCACTGTTTAAGCCCTCTACGGCCAACGCATCGGTGCGCGCCATTATGGTGAAATTGCTATCGGTGCGGGCATCCACCGCCGCTTTAATGCGATCCACCATTTCATCAAGGGAGACGATAGCTTTGTGAGGTCGATGGCCGCAGCGCTTTTGCGCCACTTGATCTTCAATATGAATGGCACTGACACCGGCGCGCTCCATTTCTCGTATCGTACGCGCAATATTAAAAGCGCCGCCAAAACCAGTGTCCACATCCACTAATAAGGGCAAATCGCTGGCAGCGGTAATACGGCGTGCATCTTCTAATACGTCATTGAGGCTGGTAATGCCTAAGTCGGGCAGTCCATAAGAGGCATTGGCCACCCCAGCACCGGATAAATACAGCGCTTGATGCCCTGCAAGCTCTGCCTGCATGGCGCTATAGGCATTAATGGCACCCACTATTACTAACGGGCCAGATGGTGAAGAGTGCATCGTCGAGCCAGCAGAAACTGCCGCTAAGCGAGCTAATAAACTGTGCTTCATGGCTCCTCTCCTTCGATTCTCCTAAGCGACAAGGTTTACCTAAATACAAGGTTTCACCTAACGGTAAGCGCAGCTGCTAGGCAGCCTCATTTTGCTAATAGAGTCGTTTAGATACTAGAACAGTTAGGAAAGTCTGGAGGGGTAAGTGAAGAAAATATCTGGGGGTAGCATGTTTTGTATCAAAACAGGGGTCAGACGAGGAGTTTAGAATCTTTTGTAGGCGAACACTTGTTCTCGCATTATGCCGCAGGCATAAATCTTTAAAGCATCCGCTGCGCAGAGTTTTGCAGGTAAAGCAGCGATTACAAGTGCACGGTTTTTGTAGGAGCCAATTTATTCGGCTCGGTTTGGTTCTAGTTTTGGTTTTAAAACCCGCCAGCTACGCAGGCCCGCTTAAGTTCACTGCGCTTTAGCTACGCTGAGATGGCGCGCCGCTTTGGCCATTAACTCTTCGCTCATGGCGGTGGCCGACATGGGGCGGGCGAGCCAGTAACCTTGGCCGAGATCACAGCCTAGTTGCGCAAGCTTATCCTGTTGTGCTGCATCTTCTATGCCCTCGGCCACTACCCTCATATCTAGGCTGTGCGCCAGTGAGATAATGGTTTTAACCAAATTAAGGGCACGCACGTCGGTCACCATATCCGCGACAAACGACTTATCAATTTTAAGCTTATTGAGCGGCAATTGGCGCAAATGACTAAAAGACGAATAACCAGTACCAAAGTCATCGAGCGCAATCTCAATACCCAGCGCACGCAGTTGCTCTAGGGTCTCCGCAGAGCCTGCGGTATCCCACAAACTGGTGTCTTCGGTAATTTCTAACACCAAAGCGGCGGCACTGAGTTGGGTTTGCTGCAATACTCGGCGCACCGTATTGGCCAGCTCACCGTCCATAAAGATGCTAGGGCTAATATTGACGTTTACCTTCAGCGGCTTATAGCCTCGCTGGTGCCAGAAGTGCAGCTGACTGCAGGCCGTGTGCAGCACCCATTCATTAAGACGATGAGCCAAGCCGTGCTGCTCGGCCACGGCGATAATCTCCAGCGGATACACAGTGCCGTGCTCCACGGATTGCCAACGCAACAGGGCTTCAATGGACTCAATTTTACCGGTGGCTAAGCTATAAATAGGCTGATAATGCAGCGTTAATGTGTCTTGCTCTATGGCTGTTTGCAAAGCAACCGCTAATTTTTGGCGACGCAGACGCCGCTCATCCATGCCACTTTCGTACAATTGAGTGGCATGGCTGCGGCTGTGTTTAGCGTAATACATGGCCGTATCCGCATGACTGAGCAGCTCGGTTACACTCGACGCTTGTGCCGGATATAAACTGGTGCCTATGCTGGCTTGTGGGGACAAACAGCCATCCGTTAGCTCTACATCGCGCACGATGGCCTGCCACAACACGGTGGCCATGGGGCTGGCCTCTTCTGAGCTGGGCAAACGCTGAATGATCACAAATTCATCGCCGCCTAAGCGTGCCACTTGGCCTTGTTCGCCGAGAGCCGTTTGCAAGCGTTCTGCCACTATTTTTAATACTTTATCGCCGACTTTATGACCCAAGCTGTCATTAATGGCCTTAAAGCCATCGAGATCGACCATGTGCACCGCCAAAGAGCGGTCATGGCGATCCGCCCACTGCATCGCCTGATCTATAAGCTGGTAAAAATGCATGCGATTCGGCAAACCGGTCAGAATGTCGTGATAAGCCAATTGTCGATTGCGGCGGTTTTCGCGCACCAATAACAGCAGCATCAAGGCACCACTGAGCAGCAGCCCCGCCAAGGAGAGCGAGGATCTCAGCCGCGTGTCTTGCAGCACATCGAGCTGGCGCCAAATATTATCGCCAGAAAAGTTATCAACGTTAATTTCTCGGGCTAATTGATGAAAATGGGTAAGCTCTTCGCGCAACGCCACAATGGCCGCGACATCTCCGCCGCTAAGCCCATAAACGTCGTCTTCCCATAATCTTAATTGCTCTGATAAGCTGCCAAGCAAGGGCAATACGCCAGGCTGCTCACGCAGTGGGCGATTTTCTTTACCTGCTAATAAGCTATTAACCCGACTCCAGAGCACCTCAAAGCGCAGCTCTAGATACTCGTTGTCTTCTAGGCCAGCTGCTAACGCGGTCAGAGCTTGGTCAAACTTCACCACTTCCATTTCTAACTCTGAACTGCTCCAGCCCACCGCCTTAACGGTGGATGAGACATAGCGCACCACTTCAAAGTCGCGGTAATAGCTATACAGGGAGCTGGCACTGAACAACACCACTATGGCGGTCATGACCAAGAGTTTGAATTTTTTCACCTATTGCACATCCTCATTTATTGCACATCCAGTGTTCTTAGTTGCCAGATCAGCAATTCGTGAAAACGTTTATTATCCAGTTGTTTTGACTCCGACAAGGGCAGCATCAGCCAAGAAGGGCCTTTATCGCGAATTCTCATCGGCTCGCCATCCATACGAGTGGCCAATAACAATCCGCTCAATTCAGGACGTGAGATGTCTATGACAGAAAAATATTCATTAAACGCCACCGCCTTAATCACCACGCCTTTCGCATCCACGCGTTCTAATAAATCGCGTAATAACACGCCACTAAAACGATGCACGCCATTGGTCCACGGGGTTTCGGTATCAAATTCATGCTGGGGCAAACTGTCCAGCAGCGCTAAATCAAACTCGGCCTGTTCGGTTTGCTCCAGGGCGCTGTTAGTTCCCGAATTCGTCACCCCAATATTACCGGTAAGGGTTAACAACACCCGCCCTTCGGGGGCCGACAAAGGTTCCGCCGCTAGCGCCTCGTCCGCGGTAAAGCTGAGCGTTACACCACATAAGACGGCTCCCAACAGCCATTGCGTAGGCCTCAACAACGGTGTTTTTTTAATTCGCATGGCTCCCCCTAAATAAGACTCGATAGAGTATATAAAACATAGCAGGTTTATTATCGAGGACCTTGTCTATATTCGTGACCGTGATGACGTGTAGCCGTGATGGCGTTAAAATAAGCTCCAAAAAAGTCCCACTTATAACACCAAATAACGAGGCCCGAATTGTTCGGGCCTCGTTATTTTTTACAAGCGATTCAGGCTAATGCCAGGCTCCGCTAAGGCCGTGAGTGCCGGCCTATTATCTCGCACATAATCGGTAAAGGCATACGCTGGGGTATTACAGCTCACCTGCGCCTGCTGGCAATTAAGGGGCTGATTAATATAGTTCACCTCAATGGCGCCTTGGGCATTTTTACTCAATCTGGCCACAGGGAACGCGGCCAAGTTACCGTTTACATAGGCAAGGTCGATACGATCTGTGAGCACTTGCTGAGCATCAAACAAGGTCTGTCCACCGCCGTTAGCCAAAGCGTGAAAGCCCGTTAGCGCCACTTGATACTGGGTATTAGGATCAAGACGCGTCCACTGACCATTGCGTGCATACTCAATGCGGCTCAAGTAACCTCGGCCACGACTGGTTTCATTAAATTGATAACGCAAACCCGCCACATAAGGGAAGCTGCCGCCATCAGCGTTAGGCGCAATGGCACCATTAATGGCTTCAAGCAATAAGCCTGCTACCTGATGGCCGGTTAATGACACCAAACTAATGGGATTATTACCAGGCAACAATTCCATGCTTATTTGGCCGGCTTTAATGGCCCCTATTTCGACACCTTGATTAATGGCACTGGCAGCAACCAAGGAAAAATCCGCCTGACGACCGGTCACAGATTGTACGCCCTGTGTATTTAGCCAATACAGCTGACTGGCCGCCACCAAAGGAGCAACTTGTGAGCTTTTGCCGGTTACTGGTAACTGGGCGTGAGCCAAAGTCTGGGGCACAACACCAATCACCTTGCCGTACGCTTTTAATAAGGCTGGCTGATATTCTTTGGCAATGTATTGCTGCAAGGATTTATCTTCTGCCACTATGGCGATGTTATC